>NZ_FUWK01000001.1:0-90000 GCF_900167395.1 Nitrosomonas europaea | reverse complement strand
CGGTTCGATCCCGTTCACCTCCACCAATTAAACCGGTTAGACTCAAAAAATAAATTCTGCTTTTTGTTCTTTAAAAAATAAAAATTGGGTAAGATTGTGTTTTGTAAAGCATAATCTAAATCTATAGTGTTGATGAATATAACAAGTTTTTATTTTTGTTATTAAGTTTTCAAGATTATAGGATCAAGTGAATAAGTGCATGTGGTGGATGCCTTGGCGATTACAGGCGATGAAGGACGTGGAAGCCTGCGAAAAGCTTCGGGGAGCTGGCAAACAAGCTTTGATCCGGAGATGTCCGAATGGGAAAACCCACCCGTAAGGGTAATCACTCCTGAATATATAGGGAGATGATGGCTAACCTGGAGAACTGAAACATCTAAGTAACCAGAGGAAAAGAAATCAACAGAGATTCCCAGAGTAGTGGCGAGCGAAATGGGACCAGCCTGCAGTTAATAATATTTAGACTAACCGAATTATCTGGAAAGTTAAACCGTAGTGGGTGATAGTCCCGTAGGTGAAAGTCTGAATGTGGAACTAAGATTGCAATAAGTAGGGCGGGGCACGTGTAATCCTGTCTGAATATAGGGGGACCATCCTCTAAGGCTAAATACTCGTAATCGACCGATAGTGAACCAGTACCGTGAGGGAAAGGCGAAAAGAACCCCGGGAGGGGAGTGAAATAGATCCTGAAACCGCATGCATACAAACAGTAGGAGCCTTGAAAGAGGTGACTGCGTACCTTTTGTATAATGGGTCAGCGACTTACATTCAGTAGCGAGCTTAACCGATAGGGGAGGCGTAGTGAAAACGAGTCTTAATAGGGCGATAAGTTGCTGGGTGTAGACCCGAAACCAGATGATCTACTCATGGCCAGGATGAAAGGAGGGTAATGCCTCGTGGAGGTCCGAACCCACTAATGTTGAAAAATTAGGGGATGAGCTGTGGGTAGGGGTGAAAGGCTAAACAAATCTGGAAATAGCTGGTTCTCTCCGAAAACTATTTAGGTAGTGCCTCATATATTACCTTTGGGGGTAGAGCACTGTTATGGCTAGGGGGTCGTCAAGATTTACCAAACCATTGCAAACTCCGAATACCAAAGAGTGCAAGTATGGGAGACAGACATCGGGTGCTAACGTTCGGTGTCGAAAGGGAAACAACCCAGACCTTCAGCTAAGGTCCCAAAGATACAGTTAAGTGGTAAACGAAGTGGGAAGGCATAGACAGTCAGGAAGTTGGCTTAGAAGCAGCCATCCTTTAAAGAAAGCGTAATAGCTCACTGATCGAGTCGTCCTGCGCGGAAGATGTAACGGGGCTAAACTGTACACCGAAGCTAAGGATTTGCAATTTAATTGCAAGTGGTAGGAGAGCGTTCCGTAAGCCTGTGAAGGTAACTTGTGAAGGTTGCTGGAGGTATCGGAAGTGCGAATGCTGACATGAGTAGCGATAAAGGAAGTGAAAAGCTTCCTCGCCGAAAACCCAAGGTTTCCTGTGCAACGTTCATCGGCGCAGGGTTAGTCGGTCCCTAAGGTGAGGTAGAAATACGTAGCTGATGGGAAACTGGTTAATATTCCAGTACCTTTATTTAATGCGATGTGGGGACGAAGAAGGCTAGCTTAGCCGGGTGTTGGATGTCCCGGTTGAAGCAGGTAGACATGCTATTTAGGCAAATCCGGATAGCTTAGTCGAGATGTGATAACGAAACCTCTTTCGGGAGGCCAAGTAAGTAATGCCATGCTTCCAGGAAAAGCCACTAAGCTTCAGTTAAATAAAGACCGTACCGTAAACCGACACAGGTGGGTGGGATGAGAATTCTAAGGCGCTTGAGAGAACTCAGGAGAAGGAACTCGGCAAATTGACACCGTAACTTCGGGAGAAGGTGTGCCTCTAGTATGTGTAGTGCTACACGCATGAAGCAGAATGAGGTTGCAAAGAAATGGTGGCTGCGACTGTTTAATAAAAACACAGCACTCTGCAAACACGAAAGTGGACGTATAGGGTGTGACGCCTGCCCGGTGCCGGAAGGTTAAGTGATGGGGTGCAAGCTCTTGATCGAAGCCCCGGTAAACGGCGGCCGTAACTATAACGGTCCTAAGGTAGCGAAATTCCTTGTCGGGTAAGTTCCGACCTGCACGAATGGCGTAACGATGGCCACACTGTCTCCTCCTGAGACTCAGCGAAGTTGAAATGTTTGTGAAGATGCAATCTACCCGCGGCTAGACGGAAAGACCCCGTGCACCTTTACTGTAGCTTTACATTGGATTTTGATTATTCTTGTGTAGGATAGGTGGGAGGCTGTGAAATATGCTCGCCAGAGTGTATGGAGCCAACCTTGAAATACCACCCTGGAATGATCGGAGTTCTAACCCAGGTCCATTATCTGGATCGGGGACCGTGTATGGTAGGCAGTTTGACTGGGGCGGTCTCCTCCCAAAGAGTAACGGAGGAGTGCGAAGGTACGCTAGGTACGGTCGGAAATCGTACTGATAGTGCAATGGCATAAGCGTGCTTAACTGCGAGACTGACAAGTCGAGCAGATGCGAAAGCAGGTCATAGTGATCCGGTGGTTCTGTATGGAAGGGCCATCGCTCAACGGATAAAAGGTACGCCGGGGATAACAGGCTGATTCCTCCCAAGAGTTCATATCGACGGGGGAGTTTGGCACCTCGATGTCGGCTCATCACATCCTGGGGCTGTAGTCGGTCCCAAGGGTATGGCTGTTCGCCATTTAAAGTGGTACGTGAGCTGGGTTTAAAACGTCGTGAGACAGTTTGGTCCCTATCTGCCGTGGGCGTTGGAAATTTGAGTGGGGCTGCTCCTAGTACGAGAGGACCGGAGTGGACGCACCTCTGGTGTACCGGTTATGACGCCAGTCGTATCGCCGGGTAGCTAAGTGCGGAAGAGATAACCGCTGAAAGCATCTAAGCGGGAAACTTGCCATAAGATTAGATTTCCCGGGAATTTAATTCCCCTAAAGGTTCGTTGAAGACTACAACGTTGATAGGTCGAATGTGTAAGCGTAGTAATGCGTTAAGCTAATCGATACTAATTGACCGTGAGGCTTGATCCTATAATCTTGAAAATTGAGTCAATGTATTGGCAAATTTAATATTTTGCCTAATACCCAATTTTACCGTTTTTGCTTGGCGGCCATAGCGCTTTGGACCCACCTTTTCCCATCCCGAACAGAGAAGTGAAACGAAGCAGCGCCGATGATAGTGTGTTTCCACATGTGAAAGTAGGTCACCGCCAGGCTTCCTCTTATGTTAGTGTTTGTTTTTATCTGTGGTATTTCTTCCTTAATTTTCGTTTATGTAAAGTTAGGTTTTTGTAAACACAATCTAATTTTTACCATTAAGGCTTCATGTACTTATTCTTTATTCTATTGATTTTTTGAGTATTACCCTTCCTTTTTTCTCCTGCTATACATTTTTATATATTATTTGATCTGTAAAAAATGCACCTGACACTGCCGTCAGATCATTTGATTTGATTCTCGCTTTTAAGCTATACAGATTGTTTTAATTTATAATTAAAAATTTTCTTATACTACATTCAGTTAGTGACAGCTATTGACTAGTCAGTGAAGTAGGCATTCTTCCTCGGCCATAGCAATATCGAATAATCAAAGCTTTGCGGCCTTCTGGTATTATTTTCCTTAGTTATTATCAGCCGTAATGTGAGCTGATATAGTTCACCTGTTAGGCTGATTCCGCCATTTTTCCTCTTGTAATGCCAGATAAGCAACCGGCTCCCCCAATAGAACTGTTAACCCGCTTTGTTACCCGGAGCGGATCTCACTGGTTAACTCTGATATCTATTCTGATCGCTGGCGGTTTATTTGCATTAGCTATTACATTGATTCCTCTGGTGGTCGGCCAGCTGTTTACCCAAATACTGCCAGGAGGTAACCGGCAGCTAATGCAATCCCTTCCGCTGATACTGATGATTCTTCTGCTGGCAGCCATTTTTGCTGACTGGGTTGTCTATTATGTGCTTGAACGCTTACTAGGCAGGGCCATACTCGATATACGTACGGAGCTGTTCAAAAAATTACTGGCATTGCCTCCGGCCTGTTCTGATTTTCCAGCGGAGACAATCTCCTTGTACTTCTTTCAAAGCATTGAAAAGTTGGGCCACAATGTCAGTTTATTGGGAGTCTGCTTATCTCGGGATTTGCTGACTGCGGCCGGGTTGCTGGGCGTAATGGCCTGGCTGAATCCGGAGATGTCATTGCTGGTTTTGGCAATGCTGGCAACAATATTTTTTATCGGGCAGATATTTCGTGCGAACGCTCGCCAGCAGGATATGCTGGGTCAGAAACAGTATGAAGTATCCAGGTGTCTGTCCAAAGCACTGCGACTTAACCGAATAATTCACCTGGATAAAGGTTATAAGCAGGAGATCAGGCATACTCGAAATAGTTTCGAGCAACTCCAATCCTTTTTGCAAAAGCAATTCAGACAAACAAAATTGATGGAATTGCTCGCATATGTTCTTCTGATAGGGGTACTGACAGCCTCTCTTTACTATTTATTACAACAACTCGCTTCGAATCAATTGACAGCAGGTGATGCTGCTGCATTTTTTATGGCGGGTGCAATGCTGATTTTCCCGTTACAACGACTTTTCAGCATCAACTTGTTATTGAAACAATGCAGTGAAGCATTACAAGTGATCTTCCCACTGCTGAATCAGGATTCCAGAATAGTCGAGGAAAATCCTTATACTACTCAGTTTAGACGTGGCAAAGGGAAATTACGGTTTGAAGGAGTCAGTTTCCGGGGAGGGGCGACGGAATGCCAGTTACCTCACTTCAATCTTGAAATAGCATCCGGACAAAAAATTGCATTGATAAACCGGGATGCTAATATCAACCGGCTGTTTGCAGATCTCGTCTGTGGTTTCGTGCAACCATCAACAGGCAGAATTCTGCTCGATGATAATGACACCAAACGGATAAACCCTGCTGAATTATGCAGCTACATTGCCTGGATTGCAGCAGATGAGGATTTATTGGGCGATACGGTTGCCATCAATATTGCTTATGGCAGTGCCTGTTGTAGCAGGGAAATAGCAATTACGACAGCCGCTCACGCCAGCCAGGCGATGGAATTTATCCGCAAGCTGCCGCAAGGATTGCAGACAAAAATCAATCAACCTGCTCTGATATTTTCAGATGACCAGCGGCAGCGTATTCTCATCGCGCGAGCATTGCTAAAAAATCCAAGTATCATCATCCTCGATGAAACCACTGCCTGTTTCAATACCGATAATACTGCTTTGCTGCAGGCGTTACAGGTATTGCTCAATAATCGTACTGTTCTGATTCTTTCATCGCGACCAGTAATGCTCAATCTTGCCGGGCAGCAGTTTGATCCGGAAAAACCTGCCCTGATATCTGCATGTCATTCAGACGGATGCACGGTTCGGTGAGTTTATGCTACTGTTCCAGATTCATTTCATTGTGATAATGGGTAAACGGCGACTGTTACCATATCGAATGATGACCACTGTTACTATACTTTGATCGGTAACCCTAAGGGTATTTTTCATGAAGTTTCTTTTTGATCTTTTTCCGGTAATCCTGTTTTTCATTACGTATAAAGTCTACGGTATTTATAACGCGACAGCGGTTGCAATCATTGCCACATTCGTACAAATTGGCTGGGTGTGGTTGCGCCATCGCAAGGTTGACAATATGTTGTGGGTGAGCCTTGCCATCATTGTCGTTTTTGGAGGGGCAACACTGATTTTTCAGGATGAAACTTTTATCAAATGGAAACCGACTGTGCTTTATTGGCTGTTTGCCGCGGTTCTATTTCTGGCAAATCAGATTTTCGAAAAAAATCTGATCCGGGTCATGATGAAAGATCAAATCAGGTTGCCTGAGCCGGTATGGCCTCGTCTAAACGCCAGTTGGGCAGTATTTTTTAGTGTCATGGGGATCATCAATCTTTATGTGGCCTATAACTATTCGACGGATACCTGGGTAAATTTCAAGTTGTTTGGTTTTATGGGACTCATGTTTGCTTTCGTTATCCTGCAGGCAATATTGCTGGGGAAGTACGTGGAAAAAAGTGATGATCAGGAAATCTGATTTGTCCGATTACGCCACTATCAACTGAATGACTCCACGGACAGCCGGTACAATCCATTTTCCAGCGGATGCACCTGATTCTTTCGCCGGCAGGCTGATCCGCTGGCAACTCGAATGCGGGCGACATTCTCTACCATGGCAGGGTACCAGAGATCCCTATGCAATATGGGTATCAGAGGTCATGCTGCAACAAACGCAGGTAAGCTCAGTTATCCCGTATTACCAGCGATTCATGGCCAGTTTTCCGGATGTTGCTTCACTGGCTGGCGTGCCGGTGGGAGATGTGCTCACGTTATGGAGCGGTTTGGGTTATTACTCGCGCGCACGTAACTTGCACCGGGCGGCATGCGTCATCATGGAACAGTATAGTGGTGTGTTTCCACAGGATGCAGCCACACTTCAGCGATTACCTGGAATCGGCCGTTCTACTGCGGCAGCCATTGCCGCTTTTGCGTTTGGTGAGCGCGGTACGATTCTTGACGGGAATGTCAAACGTATTCTGGCGCGTTACTTCGGGATCAGCGGCTACCCAGGCGAAAAATCGGTTGAAGAACGGCTGTGGCAACTGGCGGAAAGCCTGTTGCCTGCTGAGGAGAGCAACCACCAAATCGTGGTATCTTATACACAAGCACTAATGGATTTAGGTGCGCTGGTCTGTGCGCGCAGCCGGCCGCGTTGCCAATATTGCCCGCTGCAGGCCGATTGTATTGCCTGTCAGAATGATCTGACAGCTGATTTGCCTGTGCCTAAGCCTAGGAAAACGCTTCCTGTCAGAGAAACTGTGCATTTGATTCTCTTGGATCAGGAACGGATCCTGCTAAAAAAACGGCCAGCTTCCGGTATCTGGGGGGGATTGTGGTGTTTTCCAGAAATGTCTGTCGATCAGGACAGTATTGATTACTGTGAAAAGAATTTACATGTGCGGGTGACAAAACTTGCCAGGCTTCCTCATTTGCAGCATACCTTCACACATTTTAAATTGATCATTCAGCCACACTTGTTGCAATCAATAATGCACCAGCCGGTATGTGAAGAAAAATGTGAGGAAAACAGTTACCTTTGGTTGACAATCGAACAAGCCATGCAGCAAGCCATACCTGTTCCTGTGAGAAAACTGCTGTCAATGGCCTACCCTTACTTCCAGTATCACATTCATGAATAACGCAGCACTCCGGCACTGGAAACAGCAGCAACGTGCACGCTTGCGCGAATTGCGCCAGCAGGTTCCGGTAACACAACGCATGCTCTGGAGCGATGCGATTACTGCCGTACTGACACAAGGGTTTCCTTTCCTGGAAAATCAGCGGATCGGGTTTTACTGGCCGCATCAGGGAGAATATGATCCGATCCCGGCCATGACATTCTTGAGAACACGCGGTGCTACTCTTGCTCTGCCGGAAGTCATCAGTAAAGATGAGCCACTCAGATTCATCGAATGGTGGCCGGAAGCGCCTATGAAAAAGGATATTTATGGGATACCGTTTCCCGATAATACCCGTGGAATCACTGTCGACAGTATCATCATTCCATTGCTCGGCTTTGATGAACAGGGTTACCGGCTTGGCTACGGCAGCGGTTACTTCGACCGGACACTCGCTGCGATGAGCCCACGTCCGCTAGCAATTGGTGTGGCATTTGAAATACTCCGTCTGCCAACGATTCATCCGCAGCAACATGATATTCCAATGGATTATATCGTGACGGAACAGTCCATTCTGCATCGGACAGATACCGGCCTTGTGCCGCTGACAGCACCGATTGTGCAGTCAGAAACGGCTTGATCGGGGAATTAGCGGTTTTACTTGGCGAGATTGATTCAGAGAAAAGCAGCTCCCAGCTTATGCGTCACATCCCCAGCGCGGCAGCAGAGTATGTGTTACACCAAGCTGATCAAGTATACGTGCGACGATAAAATCGACGATGTCCTGAATGCTTTCAGGCAAATGGTAAAAACCGGGGTTGGCAGGTAGTATCACTGCTCCGCTGTGTGCGAGCTTCAGCATATTTTCCAGATGAATAGCGGAAAAAGGTGTTTCCCGGGCAACGATGATGAGTTTGCGTTGCTCCTTCAGCATTACATCGGCTGCACGTTCTATCAGTTTCTGTCCTAAGCCGGCTGCCACGGCTGATAACGTACCCATGGTACAGGGACAAATTACCATTGCATCGGCCGGGTTGGAGCCGGAAGCAACTGGTGCAAACCATTCTTCCCGGCCAAAAACCTTGAGCAGTCCCGGCTCGACATTGAAATAGCCATTCAGGAAAGCCTCCGTTTCTTTGGGACGAGGAGACAATGTCAGAGCCATTTCCTGTTGCGCCACGATTTGTGCGGCTTGAGAATAGAGTAAATAAACCCGATGGCCCTGCTTCAGCAGTATTTCCAGCAGGCGAATACCGTATGGCATGCCGGATGCTCCAGTCAGGGCGACGGTAATGGTTTTCTGTTCGCTCATGTTTCCTAAAGAACTGACCACCGGAAATAGTCCTTTGCTTTATTCGTTATGAGAGTCATCGAAGTGTTCCGCCGTATTGCCGGCCATTTCCGATTCATGCCGGCGGATAAACTCCTGGGTGCTGTCGATTCCGCGCAACTGCAAAATGTAATTCCGGACTGCAGCTTCTACCAGTACTGCCAGATTACGACCGGCAGCAACCGGAATGATGACCTTGCGTATGCCGACGTTCAGAATGATTTCGTTGAGGTTGCTCAGTGGCAGCCGTTCATAAGCGTTGATACTGCTGCCAACGGTCTTTTCAAGGTGTACGATCAGCTTCATATTTTTACGTCGACGGACCGCTGTTTCTCCGAATATGGTGCGAATGTTCAGCATGCCCAGTCCACGTACTTCGAGAAAATCACGCAGTAGTGGCGGACACTGGCCTTCGAGGGTTTCCGGACCGATACGGTGTAATTCGACGACGTCGTCTGCGACCAGTCCATGGCCGCGGCTGATGAGTTCCAGTGCCAGTTCGCTTTTACCGACTCCGCTTTCACCGGTAATCATGACGCCCATGCCGAGTACGTCCAGCAGTACACCATGTCGGGTGATGGCAGGTGCCAGCATTCTTGCGAGATAGGATTGTAATCTCCAGATGATTTCAAGGCTGGCAGTCGCTGATTGGATCAGTGGAACGGATTGTTCATTCACAAACTGTCTGATGGCATTCGGGATCGGTGCATCATCTGCCACGATCAGGCAGGCAAGCTGGCTTTTGGCAAGTTGGTTCAGCCGTTTTTTCAGGGAAACATCATCAAGCTGATCGAGATAGTTGACGGATGTCTGATTTAGCACCTGTATCCAGTTGGGATGAACGAAGTTGAGATGGCCAATCAACTCCTGTGTCGAATTGTTGATTTGATGGTTCTCAAGCTGTCTGTCGATGACAGCAGATGGCTCACCCCATTGCAGATTTAATTTTTCCTGGTTTTCTTCAAACAGTTGCGTGATGCTAACCTGGGACATGTTCAGGCACCCAGTCAGAGATGAGCTGATGGATTTCTTTGGCATCCCGGCCGTGAAGCAATTTCTCGCGGAAATTTTTATTACTGAACATTTGTGCCAGTTCGCTCAGTATCAGCAAATGTTGGTCTGTCGCTTTTTCCGGTACCAGCAAAATACAGGCGATACTGACCGGCAGGCCGTCCGGAGCATCGAAAGGTATGGCTTCCTTCATTCTGACCAGTGCTGCAGCAGCTTCGCGCAACCCTTTGATGCGGCCATGGGGAATGGCCACTCCCTGGCCAAGCCCGGTCGACCCGAGTTTCTCACGTGCGAACAAACTGTCAAACACTTGGCTGCGTGCGATGTGCAGGGTATTTTCAAACAACAGACCAACCTGCTCAAATACACGTTTCTTGCTGGTCGCATCCAGATCAATAATGATATTGGATTCCGGCAATAATTGAGCAATGAGATTCATGGGGACTCAGACCACTTTAGAAAATCGGGCAGTGTAACCTTTTTGTCGGAAACGGGGCTGTCTGCTTGTGTTGTTTTCTCAGGTGCCCGGGCCTGTTGCAGCAGTTCTGCAGATCGGTTGTTTTATGTGTCAGACAGCACGATTCTGGTGACTGTTGGGCAGGCGTTGCCCCGTTTTATTCTTCCAGCATTATTGCTGTCGTTCTTTGCAAAGATACGGAGAAAGCTGGCCTTACTCGGATTGTTCAAATTCCTGATCTTTCAATCCACCTTGATTATCACGTCGATCAATATTTTTTTCCTTATATTTAAGGATCTGGCGATCAAGCTTATCTACCAGGTTATCAATCGAGGCATACATATCGAGACCATCCGCTTCAACAAAAATTTCCTTGCCACGCAGATTGACTGTGGCTTCGGCTTTTTGTTTGAGTTTATCTACGGAAAGGATCACGTTGATATCGATGATATTGTCAAAATGACGTGTAATCCTCTCAATTTTGGACAAAACATAGTCGCGCATGGCAGGTGTAATTTCTACATGATTGCCGGTGAGATTCAAATTCATTCTTTCTCCTTATATGAGGGGATCGTGTGCAAAGATACTCCAGGGAAGCTCAAAAGCGACCTCCAGCCAGGCAGTGATGAAATCAGGCAGAAGAATAATTTACCGAATGTAAACCGGGTTTTCTCGCCTTGTTTCGCTTTGCCTAGCCGTTGCTCACTTTATATTTAGAACTTCCCTAGAGTGTTTTGCGTAAATTAGTCGGGGGAATATGCATGAACTCCCGATATTTTGCAACCGTACGGCGAGCAATAACAATACCCTGCTGCGCCAGCATCTGTGAAATCTGACTGTCATTGAGCGGTTTTCTGCGATCTTCATCTTGAATCAGCCGCTTGATCAGCCCACGGATGGCAATGGCTGAATGTGCTTCTCCCCTTTCAGCCGGGATATGGCTGCCAAAAAAATATTTGAGCTCAAAAATACCGTGCGGTGTCCGCATGTATTTCTGAGTCGTAACGCGCGAAATGGTCGATTCGTGCAGCCCAAGTGTCACAGCAATTTCGCGCATAACTAAAGGACGTATAGCAGTTTCGCCCTGTTCGAGGAAAGCTTGCTGACAATCGACAATCGCCTGACTGACCCGGAGTATGGTATCCATCCGTTGATCGAGATTTCTGACCAGCCAGCGGGCCTCTTTCAACTGACCCATCAGCATCTGAGTTGCTTCCGTGCGATGGTGTTTCAAAATACCGGCATACAAGCTGTTGATGCGCACGCGCGGAACCGAATCGGAGTTGAGCCGTACCCCCCAGCCGCTGTCTGACCGGGTCACGATCACGTCCGGGATGACATGACGTGCTGTTGTCGTATTGAAATCATCACCAGGCTTGGGATTGAGTTGAGTAATCAGCTGGTAGATCGATTGCAGACAAGTTTCATTACAATCAAGCACCTTTTTGAGTAATTGGAAATTTTTAGCAGCAAAACTCTCCAGATGCCCGTTTACCAGTTTGAGCGCTTCATCTCGCAATGGCGTGTTGCCCGGTAATGCTTTAAGTTGTAAGGACAGACATTCCTGCAGATTGCGCGCCCCCACACCCGGTGGATCCAGTTGCTGAATATAATCCAGAGCTGACTCCAGATCTGCGGTACTGATTTCCAATTCGGGTGGTAGCAATTCCGCAAGCTCATCCAGATCTTGAGACAAATACCCATCGTCATTGAGGCTGTCCACCAGCAGTTCGGCGATTTTCTTACTGCGCTCACAGTATTGCCCTAGACTGATTTGTGAGAGCAAGTGTTCCCGCAGACTGACGGGTTTGCTGATCAAGCGCGAGAAATCCTGGTCATGGTCTTCATCACTCCGCCTACGTGTATCGAAGAAAAATTCCTGATCGGCATATAACGGGTCATCCGGCCAATCACTCTGGATATCTGTATTTTTTCCGATTTCTGAGATTCCATTGCTTTCTGTTGCAGCAGACGAATCTGAAGGTGACAGGGAAATATCCGGTCCTCCAGTCTCAAATCCATCCTGATCAATCCCTTCATCCAGTTCGAGCAGGGGGTTTTCCTGTACGAGACGCGTGATTTCCTGATTGAGCTCGAGCGTAGACAGTTGCAGTAACCGGATAGATTGCTGTAACTGCGGTGTCAGCGTAAGGCCGGTGTTGAGCTTGAGTTGCAGGGTTGGTTTCATATCCTGTCAGAGTCTGAAGTTTTCGCCCAGATACACTTCTCTGACACGTTCGTCAGTAATGATTTCTGCAGGGGCTCCATTGGCCAGTACGGTTCCGCCGCTGATGATATAGGCCCGGTCACATATCCTGAGCGTTTCCCGGACATTATGATCTGTGATCAGTACGCCGATACCGCGTGATTTGAGGAAGCTGATGACTCTCTGGATATCCATGACGGCGATCGGATCCACACCGGCAAAAGGTTCATCCAGCAAGATGAAGCGCGGCCGGGATGCCAGTGCCCGTGCAATCTCTACACGTCGCCGTTCTCCACCAGATAAACTCATGCCCGAACTTTCGCGTAGATGGCTGATATGCAGATCGTGCAGCAACTCATCCAGATACCGCTGAATTTCATCTTTTTGAAGCTGCTGCAACTCCAGTACCGCAAGAACATTTTCTTCGACCGAGAGCCGGCGGAAAACCGAGGCTTCCTGGGGAAGATAACTCAACCCCAGGCGAGCACGTTGATGGATCGGCAATCGGCTCAGATTGTGCTCATCCAGAAAGATTTCTCCCCCGTTCAATGGAACCAGTCCGACTACCATGTAAAAGCAGGTTGTTTTTCCGGCACCGTTAGGGCCGAGCAGACCAACAACTTCGCCGCTGCGCACAGAAAAAGATACATCAGTTACTACTGTACGCGACTGATAACTTTTTTTCAGATTTTCGGCTCGTAATTCACTCATACATTATCCGCATCTGACGTATTCTCCGGTGATTTCACTTCCCTGTTTCAGTATCGGATTGTTTTGCTTTCGGCTGAATCACGGCACGTACCCTGTGGTCGGAATTCTTATCGTTTTCCGATTGTTGCCGACCAGATACCTGGAAAAAATCACTTGCTATATCGTAGGAAATATAATCCCCTTCCACTTCATCGGCTCCGCGTTTCAGGCGTGCACTTCCGAATAGTTCAATTTTGTCGGTTTTGTCATCATATTCTGCGCGTTTGCTCCATGCTTCGACATATTCATTGACGCCATCACGTTTCTGGCGGTAACTGACCAGATCACCATACGCCGTGGCATATCGGTAACCGGCAGCATCTTCCTTCATGATCACTTTATCTGCCCGGAGGACAAGTGTGCCCTGTGTCAGGACGACATTGCCGGTAAATATACTGGTACGAAACTCTCCTTTGCGTTTGTAATCCTCGACCGTGGCGTGATCGGCTTCCAGATGAATCGGTTTGTCTCGATCGGCACGTTCAGCCAAGACGATACTTGAGAAAAATATGAGAAATAAGCTGAGGAAGCTTGAAAAGATGGCTCTATTCGGCCATGCCATGTTGAACAGCCCAGAATATCCATGTGCTGCTTGTAAATTACATTTTCTCATCTGGTTTGTTCTGTACTGATCCAGAAAAATTAGTATTTATACGGATGAAGCCGGAATCAACGGGCAGTGCGCGGCGTACGATCATCGTGTGCAGTGACCCGCGATTGCAGCAGAATTTCACCAGTCTGGTTGTTCATGAATAACCCGATGGCGTTGATGACGCTGTTCATTCTGGTGACAGTAACTGGCTGGTCAGTTTTGGCGATATCCGTATCCGGAATCAGATGCAAAAAATCGGTCAGCATCGTTACTTTATCTTTATCCTTGTCTTCACCTCTGATGATGGCAACATTCCTGGTCAGAAAAATATCATTATCTCCCCCGGCCAGCTCGGCCCGACCGGAAGTTACTCTGAGCAGGGGTTTATCCGGTTCAATGCTGACAAGACCGATATGTTCCAGTTGTGTGATATCTCCTACCGGATAGTGAGTCAGCTTGTCAGCTGAAAAAAAACGGTTGACCTTCAGTTCGTGATTGATCTGTATCCCATCAAGATTCTCGATGATGTAGTCTATTTCCTGCTGTGTGCCGCTGTCCTGTTGTGAATCCGGACGCTGGAGATTTTTATCCAGCCACAGAGTAAGCAAAAGTAAAACGGTCAGCCACACAGATGGTTTCAGGAATAATGAGCGTGTCATGTTAAAACACCTGCCGCACAAGGTTTGCTACGAACATACACTGTTTTTCCGGTTACTTCCGATTGAGCAATACGGCCGAGGAGAGGCAACATACTGTTAACAGAATGCTTTTCGGAATTATAACAGAACCCTGTTTACGTAATGGTTATGGTATCCAAAACTGGAAATCTCTGTTTTACGGCAGATCGGCAGAATTACGTTCTTACAAATTTGCACTTTCTGCTTGAATAAGTATCTCAATGTGATTATGGTCATAGTTCACGATAAATAAAGCTGAATTGAAAATGCAAGCAAACGCAATCGATTTCGAAAACTACGAATTACTGCAGGATGATGTATGTGCCCGGCGGATTGTGGCAGCGAAACAGAAACTGGGAAAGCGTGCCATCATACTGGCGCACCACTATCAGCGTGCGGATGTTTACTGTCATGCCGATCTGACCGGGGATTCGCTCAAACTTTCGTATCTTGCAGCCAGGACCGATACCGAATTCCTGGTATTTTGCGGGGTGCATTTCATGGCAGAGGTAGCGGATATTCTTTCCAGCTCTGAACAGACTGTCATATTGCCCGATCTTTCTGCCGGCTGCTCCATGGCGGATATGGCTAATCTCACCAAGGTGGAGCGAGTCTGGCGCGAGCTGGCAGAAGTGCTCGATCCGGACGAGCGAGTCACTCCCGTGACCTATATCAATTCCAGTGCTGATCTGAAGGCTTTTTGCGGGCAGCATGACGGGATCGTCTGTACCTCCAGCAATGCGGTGAAGATTTTGCAATGGGCATTTTCCCGGCGTGAAAAAGTGTTGTTTTTTCCGGATCAGCATCTGGGACGCTGGAGTGGATACAAGATGGGGTTGTCGCCGGATGAAATGCCGGTATGGGATTTCGATGAGCCCATGGGCGGACTAACGCCGGAACAGATCGAGAAAGCCAGAATCCTGCTATGGAAAGGGCATTGTTCGGTGCATCAGATGTTTCAGCCACAGCATATTCTTCGTTTTCGCAATCAGTATCCGGATGGATTGGTCATTTCCCACCCGGAATGCAGCTTTGAAGTATGTAAGGCATCCGATTATGTCGGTTCGACCGAGTACATCATCAACACCATTCGAGCCGCCAAAAGCGGTACCCGCTGGCTGGTCGGGACGGAGCTGAATCTGGTTGGGCGTATTGCCGAGGAATTCAAGGCAGAAGGAAAAATTATCCAGTTTATGTCGCCGATGGTATGCATGTGCTCGACCATGGCACGGATCGACCCGCAACATCTGGCCTGGTCGCTTGAAAATCTGGCGGAAGGTCGTGTGGTCAATCAGATCAGGGTGCCGGAGCCGCAAGCCAGCCTGGCAAAGCTGACACTGGAAAAAATGCTCGAAGTCTCAAAATAATGTCGATATCCAGAGCACCGGCTGATTTCGACAGATCGATTTCTCCACCTGAAAACAGGGGGGAGCATGAGACCGGTCGAACGTTGCATATAGCCACTTACAATATCCACAAGGGATTATCATTTTTCAACCAGCGTTTGATTTTGCACGAATTACGTGATCAATTGCATGGTCTGGATGTGGATGTCGTTTTTTTGCAGGAGGTGGTCGGAGAACACGCACTGCATGCGACCCGTTTCCGGGATTGGCCAAGAAATACCCAGTATGAATTTCTGGCAGATTCGATGTGGCCGGATTTCGCTTATGGCAAGAATGCAGTTTATGGTCATGGCCATCACGGGAATGCCATTCTCAGCCGTTTTTCCATTGTGAACTGGGAAAACGAGGATATTTCGGCACACCGTTTTGAAAGCCGTGGATTGCTGCATTGTGAGCTGGCCATTCCCGGCTGGAAGGATACACTGCACTGTATTTGTGTCCATCTGGGATTATTCAGGCGCGGCCGGAGCCAGCAACTGGAGGCAATAGAAAAGCGTATCCGGCAACTGGTATCTCCTGATGCACCACTGGTGGTCGCAGGGGATTTCAATGACTGGCGCGGGGCGGCAAACCCGCTTCTGGCCAGCCGCCTGAATCTGGTTGAAGTGTTCCAGCATACGCACGGTAAAGCAGCACGCAGTTTCCCTTCCGTTTTGCCGTTGTTGCGCCTGGACCGGATTTATATTCGTGGTTTTCAGGTGAAGAATGCCCAAATTTTGCATAATCGCCCCTGGTCACGTATTTCCGATCATGCCGTATTGTCGGCTAATATCATGCGTACATGAGTTGGCCCGATTTTGTCGAAGGTAATCAGATAACGTTATTACACTCCGGTACGGAGTATTTTCCGGCACTGGAATCGGCCATCGATTCTGCCAGGCAGGAAATCCACCTCGAAACCTACATTTTTCAGTATGACGCAACCGGTGCCCGTATTGCCGCTGCACTCAAGCGGGCAGCGCAGCGTGGAGTAGCCGTCCACCTGCTGATCGATGGGTTCGGTTCTCACGGACTGTCCAGAATAGTGATTCAGGAGATGCTTGCAGCGGGTGTGCAGGTGCTGATCTACCGGCAGGAATTTTTTTCGTTCCGGTTCAAACGTTACCGCCTGCGCCGAATGCATCGCAAACTGGCAGTAATGGATGCCAGCGTGGCGTTTGTAGGGGGGATCAACATCATTGATGATTGCTCTGAGCCTGATGCTTCGTTTCCCCGCTTTGATTATGCTGTCCAGGTTGCAGGCCCGCTGTTGGCAGAAATTCATGCTGCAGCAAGACATCTGTGGATGCTGGCTGCATGGGTGTATTTCAAAAAACGCTGGACAAACTGTTCACCCGTCATGGCCAGCCGTCTGCCGGCAGGTCATCAGCGTGCATCGCTGGTTATCAGGGATAATCTGCGTAACCGGCACAGTATCGAGCGTTGCTATCTCAGATCGATTGCGGCCGCGCGCAGGGAAATCATTCTTGCCAATGCCTATTTTCTTCCTGGCAAGCATTTCCGGCAGGCTCTTGCCCGGGCAGCACAGCGAGGTGTTTCAGTCATACTTCTGCTGCAGGGAAAATCGGAATACCGCTTGCAGCATTACGCCATGCACGCGCTCTATGGCCACTTGCTGGATGCCGGTATCAGTATTTACGAATACCGGCATGGGTATCTGCACGCCAAGGTGGCCGTTATTGACAGTGCCTGGTCTACTGTCGGTTCTTCCAATATCGACCCGTTCAGTCTGTTACTGGCGCGTGAGGCCAACGTCGTTATCAGTGATCAGGTATTTGCGGTGGAATTGCGGAGCAGTCTGCAACAGGCATTGGAGGAGTCTTACCCGGTGTCGCTGCATTCCTGGAAAAGCCGCTCGCGAATCAAGCGTTCGCTGAACTGGATGTGTTACTACTTCGTACGTATCCTGCAGGGGTTGTTGGGATATCGACGGGAATAACCGACAGAATGCAGTGTTGTCGTGTACCGCGTACCATGTATATGTGCCGGTATGGTTGTTTGCTTTTTACTTACCGGACTTTCCGAGGTTTCATCAGAATCTGGTTCGTCACCAAGTGTATAATTTGCTGTTCATAGGAATTGCATCCAGGCATGATCCGTAAATTTCTGCACCGTATTTTTTCCTTCGGCTCTACTGAATCTGTTGTTGCTGATCCGGCATTCCGAATTATCAGCTGTGAACAGCATGGTATTCCACGCAATCGTATCAGCTCGGGCTCGCTGAAAGTTGCGCTGGCTTTGCAGCAGGCAGGTTATTCCGCTTATGTCGTGGGCGGTGCCGTGCGTGATCTGCTGCTGGGATTGAAACCCAAGGATTATGATGTTGCCACCAATGCCACACCCGAAGAGGTGCGCGCCGTCTTCCGCCACTCACGTATCATCGGTCGCCGTTTTCGTCTGGTACATGTCATCAGCAAAGGTGAAATCGTCGAAGTATCCACTTTTCGCGGCAAGATGGCGGATGATCTGGTCGAGACGGAAGACGTGCAAGCCAATACAGATGCAACCGGGCGACTGCTGCACGACAATGTTTTTGGCAGCCAGGAAGAAGATGTGAGACGTCGTGATTTCACCATCAATGCTCTGTTCTATGATCCGGCCACAGAGGAGATTCTCGACTATCTCGACGGCTTCGAGGATGTGATGGCAAAACGGCTGCGCATCATTGGTGAGCCTGAACAGCGTTATCGGGAAGATCCGGTGCGAATGCTGCGGGCGGTGCGTTTGTCTGCCAAACTCGGTATCCAGATAGATGACAGGACTGCCGCACCGATTGGTGATCTGGCGCCGCTGTTGTTGAATGTTCCGCCGGCACGCCTGTTTGATGAGATGCTGAAATTGCTGTTTTCCGGCCATGCTCTGGCAGCCGTGATAGATTTGCGTGCCCGTGGCCTGCATCATGGATTGCTGCCGATGCTGGATGTGATTCTGGAGCAGCCTCTGGGTGAACGGTTCATTTCGCTGGTACTGAAAAATACCGATGAGCGGGTACGGCAGGATAAACCGGTTTCACCAGGATTTTTGTTCGCCGCGTTGCTGTGGCATGAAGTACTGGCGGTATGGGATACCCATCTGAAAGCCAGTGAAAAAATGATCCCTGCGTTACACCGGGCGATGGGAGATGTGCTGGCGACTCAGCGCAGCCGGCTGGCCATTCCGCGCAGGCATGACGGTATCATTTATGATATCTGGTCGATGCAGCCGAGATTTCAGGCACGTTCAGGGCGCAAGCCGTTTCGGCTGCTGGAGCATCCACATTTTCCGGCTGCCTATGATTTTATGCTGCTGCGTTGTAAAAGCGGGGAGGTCGACCAGGAATTGGGGCAGTGGTGGCAAATATTCAAAAATACCGATAACGCTGCCCGCGAAGCGATGTTGCTGCAGGAGGCCCCGGCCAAACGTCGCAGAAAACGCCGTCGCAGCAGCAAACCGGCAGGCGAAAAGATCGAATCCGCCAATCAGGAAATTTCATGATACTTCCTTTGCATTCGGAATCCGTCAGCCAGGTTTTCATCGCGCTGGGCAGTAACCTCGAAAATCCCCTGTCCCAGGTCAGGCGAGGAATGATGCTGCTGGCCGGGCTGGAACACTCTCGTCTGGTAAAACGTTCTTCACTTTATCGCACAGCACCGGTCGGGCACATTGATCAGCCCGACTTCATCAATGCCGTGGTGCAGATGGAAACAAATCTGACACCCCATCACCTGCTCGATGCACTGCTGGAAATCGAGCGTGCTTGCGGTCGTGTACGTACTTTCCCCAATGCCCCGCGTATCCTCGATCTCGATATTCTGTTATTCGAGAACTTGCAACACAACGATACAAAACTGGTTCTGCCGCATCCGCGTATGCATGAACGGGCCTTTGTGTTGCAGCCTCTGCTGGAAATCGTGGCTGATTGCGTGATTCCAGGGAGGGGTTCGGCCGTTGCGTGTCTTGCTGCATGTGCAGCGCAACCATTGGAGTGTATTGCATCATCATGAACCTGGAGCGCTGTCGCTATATCGTCGTTGAAGGGCCCATCGGTGCGGGTAAAACCAGCCTTGCCCGTAATATGGCAACCCGGCTGAACTATTCACTCATGCTGGAGCAGCCGGAAGCCAATCCGTTTCTGGAAAAATTTTATGGGGATATGTCACGACATACCTTGTCCACACAATTGTTTTTCCTGATTCAGCGCATGCAGCAATTACAGTCGATGGAACGGGAGAACGTTTTTTCGCGCTCGGTCATAAGCGATTTTCTGTTTGAAAAAGACCGGTTGTTTGCAGATGTCACGCTCAGTGAGCCTGAGCATGGACTTTACCGGCAGATTCGCGAGCACATGCCTCTGAATGCACCCAGACCTGATCTGGTGATCTATCTGCAGGCGGCACCCGAAATTCTGATCAGACGTATCAGACAACGTGGTAACGCGCTGGAACAGCGTATATCGGAAGATTATCTGAGACGGTTGACGGAGCGATATATGCGATTTTTTTATGAATATGATCAGGCGCCGGTCATGATCGTGAACAGCGAGCATATCGATCTGGCACACAATCTTGCCGATCTCGACATGCTGCTGGCACGTATCGACCAGATGCGCAGCGCGCGTGAGTATTTCAACGTCGGAGCCAGTTAGATGGATCAGTCAGCTGCGAAACGGATGACGATTACAACGCTGCAGAATGCTTGCGAGCAGGGAGAGAAAATAGCGGTACTGACCTGCTATGACGCAACGTTTGCTGCGGTACTGGAAGAGGCGGGGGTCGATATTCTGCTGGTGGGAGATTCGCTCGGGAATGTGGTGCAGGGGAAATCCAGCACCTTGCCGGTTACATTGGATGAGATGATTTATCACGTCCGGTGCGTGGAACGCGGTACCCACAGGGTATTTATCATGGCCGATATGCCTTTTGGCACGTTCCAGGTGTCTCCGCAGGAGGCGTTCGGGAATGCTGTCCGGTTGATGGCTGCTGGTGCGCAGATGGTCAAGATCGAGGGAGGGCAGCATATGGCCGAAACCGTAGAGTTTTTATCCTGCCGCGGAATTCCGGTCTGTGCCCATATCGGATTGATGCCCCAGTTTGTTCACCAGTTGGGCGGTTACAGGGTTCAGGGGAAAACGCCGAATGATGCCAGACAATTGCGTGAAGATGCACTCCTGTTACAAGAGGCAGGAGCAGCCATGCTGCTGATGGAACTGATTCCGGCTGTATTGGGTGAGGAAATTACCCGGTTGCTTTCCATTCCCACCATCGGTATTGGTGCTGGTGCAGCGTGTTCCGGGCAGGTACTGGTGTTGCACGACATGTTGGGTATCAGCTCTGGTACTTTGCCGCGTTTCGTCAGAAATTTCATGATGGACGCAGACAGTATTCAAACCGCTGTCAGCAATTATGTCGAAGCAGTCAAGCTTGGGGCATTTCCCGCATATGAACATACGTTCTGATAGGTCAGGAACAGGCCGTTTTCATGGAAATCATTACTGATATTGCGCCGTTGCGTGCACGGTTGAGGCATGAAGCTTCAGTGGCTTTTGTGCCGACCATGGGTAATCTGCACGCCGGGCATCTGTCTCTGGTCCGGATTGCACAGAAACATGCCAGTTGTTCGGTTGTCAGTATTTTCGTCAATCGTCTGCAATTTGCTCCACATGAAGACTTTGACCGCTATCCCCGCACCTGGTCGGATGACTGCCGGTTGCTGGAGGAGCAGGGTGCGGATATCGTATTTATGCCGGATGAAAAAACGCTCTATCCTGTTCCACAGGAATTTCAATTGCTGCTCCCGCCCGTGGCGGATACCCTGGAAGGGGCTTGCCGGCCGGGTTTTTTCCGTGGAGTGACGACGGTCGTGCTGAAGCTGTTCAATATCGTGCAGCCCCATATAGCTGTGTTTGGTGAAAAAGACTATCAGCAGTTGCAGGTTGTTCACAGAATGGTTGATCAACTGAACTTACCGGTAGAGATCATTGCAGGTGAAACAGTGCGGGATGAGGATGGTCTGGCGCTCAGTTCCCGCAATAATTACCTCGATGCTACCCAGCGGCAGGAGGCAGGCGAATTGGCACACCATCTGAAACAGATCAGAGACAGCATCGCTTCAGGTGAACGGGACTTTCCGCTGCTGGAACAACTTGCCGCCGAAAAATTGAGCAAGCGTGGCTGGGTGGTCGATTATGTTGCGGTGCGTCAGCAACATACGCTGCTGCCAGTGGCAGCAAGCGATTCCAGCCTCGTTATACTAGGCGCAGCATGGCTGAATCAGACGCGACTGATCGACAATTTCCTGCTGACGTTGCCATAATCACACTGCCATGGCGTAAGGATTGCTTAGTTGTATTTACAACCATACCATCTTGCCCATTTCCAGGGGATGAGTCAGTAGCGGGTGGTAGGGGTAGATACGTAGATAGTATTGTTGTCTGCCACACAACTCCGGTACATGGTTCAGTTCGAACTGATGTTCGTGCGATCCGAGGGGGCCGGTACATTCCAGTCGGAAGTGCTTGAATTGACTGAGTCTGGTTTTGTTATATTGCCGGGAGAGCAGCAGTTCCACGACTACATCCTCAGGCTGCAAACCGTTTAATTTTACTGCGAGCTTGAAATGCATGGTGCTGCCAAATTCGAGCTGCTTGCCGGGCGTATCAAGTCGTCGTACGCTTACACCGTCCCATGCTGCATTGATTCGTGCTTTCCAGGCGGCAATGCTTCTGGCAATTGCAAAATTATCCTGACTGTAGCCAGTACCTTGCCGGCTGGCAGGCGCGTAAAACTTCTGAACATACTCTCCCACCATTCGCCCGGTTCCATAACGCGGTAACAGTGAAACCATTGAGTTTTTGGCCATTCTGACCCAATCAGCCGAGTAGCCGAACTTACTGTGGTCGTAGTAAAGTGGAATGACCTGGTCCTGCAAAATTTCATAGAAGGCTCGGCTTTCTTCGGCATCGCGTAATGAATCTTCCATGTTCTCGGAGACGGGTTTGATTCCCCAGCCATTTTTGCCATCGTAGCCTTCTCCCCACCAGCCATCGAGTATGCTCAGATTGAGTGTGCCATTGATTCCGGCTTTCATGCCTGATGTCCCGCTGGCTTCCAGCGGGTAGATGGGATTGTTGAGCCAGACATCAACGCCCGATACCAGTCGCCGGGCAAGACGCAGATCATACCCTTCCACTAGCAGGATACGCCCCCTGAATTCCGGCATGTCTGCAACCTGATGAATATGGCGAATCAGGGCCTGACCCGGCAGATCGGCCGGATGGGCCTTGCCGGCGAAAATAAGCAGAATCGGTCTGGCTGCATCGAGCAGCAGTTTGCGCAACCAGTCGAGATCCTGGAACAGCAATGTTGCCCGTTTATAGGTGGCAAAACGGCGCGCAAAACCGAGTGTCAATATATTCGGATTGATCGGGTCGACAAATCTGAGCAGCCGTTCGAGATGAGCTTCAGAGCCATGATTGCGTAAATTCTGTTCGGTCAGGCGCGCACGAATACCGTAAAACATCTGTGATTTCAGACTTTGCCGCACGCTCCAGAAGATATGGTCGGGAATGTCGTGGATGCGCGACCAGAATTCGGGGGCATGTTGCTTGCTGCGCCACTGGGAACCAAGTCGACGATCAAACAGATCAGTCCATTCCTGTGCCAGAAATGTCGGTACATGGACGCCATTGGTAACGTAATCAATCGGATTTTCTTCAGGCTCGATCTGCGGCCACATATCGTGGCAGATATTGGCGGAAACATCCCGGTGGATTCTGCTGACGCCATTGTGCATACGTGACATGCGGATTGCCAGCGCAGTCATGTTGAAATCATGATTGCCTGGAGTATGGCCAAGCGCCATGAACTCTTCCCGGGAAATTTTTAGCTCGTGATAAAAATCCTCGAAATAACGGTGCATCATGTCTTCCGGGAAATGGTCGTGGCCTGCCGGGACAGCTGTATGAGTGGTAAAGATGGTATTGACCGCGACGGCTTCCGTTGCACTGGCGAAATCCAGTCCCTGTCGTACGAGTTCGAGTGCACGCGTCAGCATCATAAAAGCGGCATGGCCTTCATTACTGTGCCAGATCGTCGGTTTGATACCCATTGCTCTCAATGCAGCCACACCACCCACACCGAGGATGATTTCCTGCTCGATGCGCATGGTTTTATTGCCGCCGTAAAGCTGGTGTGTGATCAGGCGATCATATTCGGAGTTATCCGGCAAGTCGGTATCAAGCAGATATAAACCGACGTGTCCGATTTGAGCCCGCCATACTTTGACGGTGACGACCCGGCCAGGAAAACGAACCGATATCCGAACCTCTGAACCATCGTCATGCAATGCCGGTTTTACCGGCAGATCCTCGAAATCCGAATCACAGAAAACAGGTTGCTGATTGCCCTGGCCATCGATGGTCTGAAAAAAATAGCCTTGCCGATAAAGCAATCCTACTGCTACAAAAGGCAGGCACAGGTCACTTGCTGCTTTGCAATGATCGCCTGCCAGAATACCGAGACCACCGGAATAAACCGGCAGACTCTCATGGAAACCGAACTCGAAACAGAAATAGGCAACCTGATCGCGTGCTTCGATTCCGTTGATGGCCTGGTAGCGGGAAGGTTCTGAATGATAAGAATCATAAGCAGACAGAACGCTGTTGTAATGGCTGAGAAAAGTCAGATCTTCTGCTGCCTGGAGTAGCAATGATTCGTCCACTCGCCTGAGAAAAGCTTTGGGGCTGTGCCCGACAGCTTCCCACAGTTGCTGGTCGAGTCGGGAAAACAGTGCGCGGGTGGCGCGGTCCCAACTGTACCAGAGATTATTCGACAATTCCTCCAGTCGAGACAAACGTGCAGGTATCTTGGGGCTGACAGTCAGTGTAAATGCAGTGCGTTGAGTCATTCATTTGGCTCCCGTTACAGATCAATACAGATTTTTTTCAGATATTGAATAAATGCTGGCGATAGTATTTGAGTTCTTCTATTGAATCGTAGATATCGGCCAGAGCTTCATGCTTGCCCTGTTTATTGAATCCCTGGGTGATTTCAGGCTTCCAGCGCTTTGCCAGTTCTTTGAGTGTGCTGACATCGAGATTGCGGTAATGAAAATAGCTTTCCAGTTTGGGCATGGATCGCGCCAGGAAACGCCTGTCCTGACAGATGGAATTACCACACATGGGTGAAGTACCAGCCGGGACGTGAAGTTCCAGGAATGCCAGCATGCGTGATTCCACTTCCGCTTCACTCAGGATCGAGGTTTTGACTTTGTCGATCAGACCGGATTTACCGTGAGTGGACTGATTCCATTTGTCCATTCCATTGAGAATGTCGTCCGGCTGATGAACGACCAGTACCGGTGCTTCCGCCAGAGTATTGAGCTGTGCATCTGTGACGACCAGTGCAACTTCGATGATGCGATCTGTACCTGGATTCAGACCGGTCATTTCCATGTCTATCCAGATCAGGTTGTTACTGTCTTGTGCCATAATTCAAATGTCAGTTGCGTGAATTTTCAGGATTGGATTGTGTCACACGCAAGTATACTCGCCGTAACCAGGCTGTTTTCCTCTGTTTTCCGGTAAAGAGGTGCAAAGGGTACGAATTTCAGTCGTATGATATTTCAGGAACTTAATTTTTCAGACAGTTTTATGCACACTTTTACCCTTGTTTTTATTCTTGCATTGATATTGACCACGCTGGCTCAATGGTGGCTTGCTGCCCGACACATACGTCATATAACGGCACACCGCAATCAGGTTCCGGATGCATTTGTCTCGCAGATCGATTTAGCTGCTCACCAGAAAGCGGCAGATTATACTTGTGCCAAGGCACGCTTGAGTTTCCCGGGAATTCTGCTCCACGCCGGTTTGTTGCTGGTACTTACGCTGGGTGGTGGACTGGAGTGGCTGTCCGGTTTCTGGCACACCTGGTTCAGTGATTCGCTGTGGCATGGGATGGTACTCATTTTCAGCGTAGTAGCCCTGTTGAGTATAGTGGAAATCCCCTTCAGTTATTACCGCACATTCGTAATCGAGCAGCAGTACGGGTTCAACAAGATGACTCGAGCCATGTTTTTTGCTGATCTTGTCAGAAAGTATGTGTTGGGCACATTGCTGGGAGCGCCACTGCTGTTGAGTGTCCTGTGGTTGATGGAGAAAGCCGGGGATAGCTGGTGGCTTTATACCTGGCTGATCTGGATAGGTTTCAATCTGTTTCTGCTGGCAGTTTACCCTAACTGGATCGCACCGCTGTTCAACAAGTTCTCACCGCTGGAGAACGATTCACTCAAAACTCGTATTGAAAATCTGCTGCAGAAGTGTGGTTTCGAATCCAGCGGATTGTTCGTCATGGATGGTTCCCGCCGCAGCAGTCATGGAAATGCCTATTTTACGGGTTTTGGCAAAACCAAACGCATCGTGTTCTTCGATACGTTGCTGAATCGTCTGGAGGCTGAGGAAATCGAAGCAGTATTGGCGCATGAACTGGGCCATTTCAAGCGTCATCATGTAATCAAGCGGATCGTGCTGTCGTTTGCAGTCAGCCTGCTGTTTCTGTGGGTGCTGGGTTATCTGATGCAGCAGCCATGGTTTTATCAGGGGCTGGGTGTTCAGGTGACTGCGGTGCCTTCGACTGCCATGGCGCTGCTGCTGTTTTTTCTGGTGATGCCGGTATTCACCTTTCTGCTGCATCCACTATCCAGTATCTATTCACGCAAACATGAGTTCGAAGCAGATGAATACGCGGCCGAACAGGCTTCTGCTGCAGACATGATTCGGGCACTGGTTAAACTGTATCAGGACAACGCTGCCACACTGACCCCCGATCCGCTGCATTCGGCTTTTTATGATTCCCACCCGCCAGCGGCAATCCGGGTGGCTCATCTCAAGAAATTGATTACGACAGGAGCTGAGGTATGACCAATGTATGTGACCTGACTGATCGGAAATGCAAGCCATGTGAAGGAGGGGTTCCCCCATTGGAGATGGAAGAAGCTGAAAAGCTGCTGAAACAGTTGGAACAGGGCTGGCAATTGGCAGATAACAAGATCAGCCGGACCTTTTCCTTCAAGAATTATTATCAGACCATGGCTTTTGTAAACGCGATTGCCTGGGTTTCTCATCGCGAGGATCATCATCCCGACATGATGGTTGGCTATGACTGGTGTCGTGTCGAATATATGACACATGCCATTGGTGGACTGTCAGAAAATGACTTCATCTGTGCAGCGAAGGTCGACATGTTGTTTAAATCTTGAGTGTTGGTGCTGACAGGAAGAAAACCGGTACATCTCTGACCGGCAAAGTGGTCGCAGCTTACGGGCGCCATTTTGAGGTTGAGGTCGCTGGTGGCACTATTTATTCCTGTGTTGTACGCGGGAAGAAAAAAGGGGTGGTGTGTGGTGATGAAGTTGAAATTCTTCCTGCGACTGGTGACCAGGGAATTATTGAAACTACCTTGCCGCGCACCAGCCTTTTTTATCGCAGCGAAATCTTTCGTGAAAAACTGATCGCAGCCAATGCCACGCAGTTGGTCTTTGTGCTGGCGGTTGTTCCCAGTTGTAATCTGGAGCTGCTCGATCGCTGCCTGGTCGCGGCTGAAAGTCAGGGAATCAGGCCACTCATCCTGTTGAATAAGATTGATCTGATTGGTCAGGATGAACAGAGGCAGGCTGTCGCACATCATCTGATGTTTTATCGGGAGCTGGGGTATCCCGTACTGGAGATCAGTGCGAAAATCTCTGTTCAGCCACTTATTCCGCTGTTGAGCGGGCAGACCAGTCTCCTGGCGGGGCAATCCGGTGTGGGAAAATCGACGTTACTCAATGCACTTGTTCCACGAGCACAGCAGGCAACTGCAGAAATTTCCGATGCACTGGACAGCGGGCGGCACACGACTACCCACGTTCGCCTTTTTCATTTCGATGCTGACAGCAGCATCATCGATTCCCCCGGTTTTCAGGAATTCGGCCTGCAGCAACTGGATGAAGCGTCACTGGCCAGGGGATTCATCGAATTCCGCCCTTTTCTGGGGCAGTGTAAATTCCGCGATTGCCGGCATATTGCAGAGCCGGGTTGCAAATTGTTGCTAGCAGCTCAGGAAGGGATGCTTAATTCACGACGGATAGCCTGCTACCACAAACTGGTAAAAGGTTTGAAGAAGTCCCATCCTTGGATGGAAACAAACAAAAGAGTCTGATCGGATATCAGTGAATGTAAAAAACCGGCAGGGAAAATGTCTTCTTTCCTTTTGCTGCCGGGTTCGTATTTCCATTATTCCAGGCCGACCAATTCCACATCGAATACCAGTGCTGAATTGGGAGGGATGACCCGCCCGGCTCCTTGTGAGCCATACGCCATGGAAGAGGGAATGATCAGAGTGCGTTTGCCACCTACCTTCATACCCATAACACCCTGGTCCCACCCTTTGATAACCCGCCCGGCTCCGAGCAGGAATGAAAAATGACTTCCACGATCGTAAGAACTGTCGAATTTCCTGCCTTTGTGGCCTTCGGCAGCAGCATCATACAGCCAGCCTGTATAGTGCACCTTGGCGGTTTTGCCAATATCCGCCTCTTCACCTGTCCCAACCTGGGTATCTATTTTTTCCAGTGTAGTGACATCAGCGGCGTTTGTGTGGTGTGACGTTGCCTGTTCTTCGGTAGCCTGAGCGCTCATGGATAGAAATAGCCATCCCGAAAGTGCGAGACTCAGTAATTTCTTTACGTTGATCATTATTACCCCTGAAAAATATCGTTCATAGTCTGGTCAATCCAGTAAGGCGGGACGGGTGAAATTTGTCTGCCCGTTGGCGCTGTACCGGACAACGGAAATGATAAAGCAATTTTCTCCGGTCAAGGGTGCTTTGGAAACAGGATTATGCGAAGGTTCCGGTTTTGCATTGTTCAATGAGGGGTAAAAGATTCTCTGCTGAAACAGGAGGGCTGAACAGAAATCCTTGAACGTGATGGCAATTTGCTTTCTGCAGAAAATCCAGTTGTGTGCGTGACTGAACATTGCCTGCACGTATTTGCATGCCAAGATTCCGGGCCAGTGTGACGATGGCTGTGATGATCACAGAAGTATCAGATTGGCTGGCAATATCCTGAACGAGTGGCTGGCCGATCTTGATAGTGTCAACAGGCAGGCGCCGCAGATAATTGAGCGATGAATAACCAGTGCCAAAGTTGTCCATTACGACCCTGATTCCCATTTCTTTTAATTTATTCAATATCCTGATACTTCCATCGATATCCTGCATCAGTACGGATTCGCTGATCTCCAGCTCCAGCCTGGCAGGATCGAGGCCCGTTATTTGTAATGCTTCGGCAACATGCTTGATTAACTGAAGCTGATCCAGTTCTATGGCAGAGATATTGACTGTAACGAAAGCAGGTCCATGATTGCTGTCCTGCCAGCATTTAGCCTGTCTGCAGGCTTCATGTAATACCCGTTTGCCGATTTTGATAATGGAGCCGGATTCGGTTGCCAGGGAAACAAATTTATCCGGTGAAAGTAATCCCAGCTCAGGGTGTTGCCACCGGACCAGCGCTTCAGCACCGACAATGCTGTCGGTTTTGAGATCAATTATCGGCTGGTAATGCAGAATAAATTCCCTGTCATTGAGGGTGTGTTGTAATGATTGCTCGATCCTGGTTTTTTGCGATAAAGCCTCTCCCATTTCTGCAGTATAGAATTTGTAAGTATTGGGCCAGGATCTTTTAGTGGAAAACAGTGCATTTTCGGCATTGGCGAGCAGTGTTTCGATGTCTCGACCATCACGTGGATAGAGGCTGATTCCTATATTCAGGGTGATATAAAACTCAAGGTTATTAATGATGAAAGGAGCTGTGGCGAGTTTCAGTAACTGATTGGCCAAGATCTGTGCCTGATCGGCGCCGGTCAGGCCGGTTTTGAGAAAAACGAAATTGCTCCCTTCGATGCGTGCCAGGATACCAGTCTTGTCGGAATATATGGATAGTCGGCTGGCCAGCTGCTGTATCAGATTGTCGCTGATACTGTAACCATATTTGCTGTTGATGCGCGACAAGCGATTGACATCGATGAAATAAACTGCAGCGATCATGTCGCCATTGATGGCATTGTCCGGCAGCAGCGATACTGCTTTCTCCCGAAAGAGATTATGTTTGGGCAGACCGGTCAGCTCATCATAGTAGGTCATGCGGTAGATATGGCTGTCAGCCTGGCGTTTTCTGCGTTTCAGATCAAGGTATTCAAGTTCTCGACTGATTGCCAGCATGAGTTGCATTGAGTGCCCTTTTGTTACACAACCGTTTGCTCCGTTGTGCAACAGGGGAAGTATTGCTTGTTCATCCGTTACTGCGGTGTACAGAATAAAGGGAATTGTCTGATGACAGGCTTTCATCAGATCCAATGCCTGCATGGTATCGAATCCGGCCATCGAGTGTTCGGTGATGATAGCGTCCCAGCTTGATGTATTCAGTGCTGACTGGATATCAGACAGGCTGTTTACATGCTGGTAAATGAGCTGTACTCCATTACGGCCAAAATCGGCAGATAATTGTTCTACATCAGCTTTGGAGTGACCTGCGATCAGGAGTCTCAGTTTTCCGTATGGCATTTCAGATTTTTCCGGACGTAATATCTTTTGATATCGGACGATCCGGAAAAAACTTTATTTTGCCGTCGAAACAGGAAGAAAGGAGAGCTTATATGACGATCAGGCAGCTGCTGTATGACGCAATTTTGCTAACCGGCCCAGTTCGAAATGTGTGAAAGCCAGGGCAGTCAGAGTGGGCGCGAAAAAATTCAGGAAGGGTATGAATTGTAGCAAACCTGTCAGAAAACCCAGGCTCCAGCGCATCGATCGATCTATGGAAGATAGTTTGTCCAGTTCGGAACTGTTGGCATGTTCGGAAAGTGCATCATAGAAAAATAGCCGTTGGTTCAGGTAAGCGGCAGCCAGGAGGGGAGCAAGTAGACCAATTCCGGTGAACCATAAAGGAATGGTTATTATCCAGAGAATGAAAAAAATCGTTATCGCTGAAATTACATTGCGCAGGCTGCCGGTGATTGTTCCGCCCTGCATCCTGGCCAGATCAGGATAGTAGCGTTTCGCTACAAAATTGACCAGAGCCGGCATGGTGACCAGCGCGGTGATCACCAGACTCGTGGTGATCGCCAATGTCACAAAAATGATTACGTTGATGATGCTTTCCACGCTATCGGCAATGACTTGCAGACGTGAAGATTCCAGCCAGTTTTGAAGTGTGTCTGCCGGAATGACGGTCAATACCCAACCGGACAGCGGCGTCCAGAAGAACATGCCGATCAGCCACCAGAAAATGGCTGATACCAGCATTGGCCAGCTCCACAGCCATAGCATGCGCGGGTTGAGAAGATTAGCCGACGCGCGTGAAAGCGCACTAAACAATCCAGACATCAAAATATCTCCCCAGATCAGTTATCAGGAAATGTGTGATTCAAAGTAAAAATGTACGCCATCGTTTCTGGTCAGGAGGATGCAGGTATCTTTCTGTTTTCCCAGCAATATCCGTGCATCCATGTTCTTTTTCAGAGCGCGTATACTGGATGGTTTATGAAACCTTTGTCAGAGGATGTGGCCTAAGTGACAATACGGCGAGCAGATTTCAAAATAATCAAAATAAATGTACCACGGATATGAGGAGTAATGAGTGAAAAGGCTGAACTGGCTTCATCTGTCTCTGATTCTGGCCGGAATGATAGCAAGTGGTGTTTCCTGGAGCTACAGCCACGGGCATTCACATGGATATCACAATCGCTCTCATGGCCATTATTCAGGCAAACGAAATTTTTCCCTGGGTGTGGGCCTGACAAGTACTTTCGGATCTTACGGCTATTACAATTACCCCGGCAGCAATGTCGGGATTTACGGAAGCTTCGGCTACGGGCGGTCGTATCCTTATTCCCGCCGACCTTATTATCGGCCTTACGGTTATGGTTATCCGGCCAGCCGTTTTTACTGGCCCGCCTATCCTCCGACTGTTTATTATCCTCCAGTCGTGGTCGTACCGCCTGATCCGCCGGTTTATATTCAACAGCAACCTGCCCGACTGGTACCCCCCCCTCCCGAATCGGCGGTTACGAATTACTGGTACTATTGTGAAAATCCGGCCGGTTATTATCCGGAAGAAGTAGAACGCTGTCCGGGGGGCTGGGTAAAAATACCTCCCCGACCCGCTCAATAATGCAGGAGTATGTATGCGCCATTTTTCCAGATTGATTGTGCTTTCAGCAGCAGTATCGCTTGTAGCGTGTGTGAATATTCCGCTTGGGCCGAGCGTTATGGTGCTTCCGGGCGTTGGTAAAAATTTCGATCAATTCCGTGGCGATGATTATTTATGTCGCCAGTTTGCCAATCAGCAGACCAATTATGAAACTCCCAAGAATTCAGCAGTTTCCAGTGGTATGGAAAGTGCTGCTCTGGGTGCTGCTCTGGGTGCGGCAGCCGGTGCTGCGCTGGGCGGCGGGCGCGGGGCGGCTGTCGGCGCAGGGATGGGATTGCTGGGAGGAGGGTTGGCGGGCAGTGGGACTGCACAATCTTCGGGCTCCATCAGTCAGGAACGTTATGATATTGCCTATATTCAGTGTATGTATGCCAATGGCCATCGTGTGCCGGTTTCTGCCGGATTGATCGAAGGGTCGGGCGGTAATATGGGTCAGGGGGTGACTTCCAATCCATCTTCTTCGGGCAGATATATCCCACCTCCACCCCCGGGCCATCCTCCTCCGCCCCCTCCTTACTGAGGCATGACATCTGCAAACCCTTGAATATAATTACGTTGATTTAATGTGTTAAAATCAGGCTGCGGGTTTCCTGGAAAAGGTCGGAGTCTACTGGGCTTCGAATGGCGACAGGAAGCTTTCGCTTCAGAGAATGTCGTTTTAATTATTTTTAGTCAAGGAGAAAAACGTGGCATCAAAAGCTATTTTTTATCACGCGGGTTGTCCTGTATGTGTATCTGCTGAACAGGCCGTCGCCAACGCTATTGATCCTTCAAAATATACGGTCGAAATTGTTCATCTGGGCACGGATAAAGCACGTATTGCTGAAGCTGAGAAAGCAGGTGTGAAATCGGTTCCGGCACTCGTCATCGACGGTGCGGCATTCCATATCAATTTCGGTGCCGGTATCGATGATCTGAAATAACAAGAAAATAATTTACTTTGCAAGCGGCTGCGTTACGTTATCGCTTGCGTCTAGAAGGGGCCTTAAAAAGAAAAGGCCCCTTTTTGGTTTTTAGGCCTGGTTATACCGAGCGTTCCAATACGGCGGCAAAAAAGCTGTCGGTATTGTGGTAAAGCGGTGAAAGTTGTAAAAACTTTCCGGTATCAGGCAGGTGGATTTTCTGTTGTGCAAGCAGCTCATCGCAGTGGAGAATGGAGAATTGCGGATGATTTGCCAGAAAATGCTCGACAATTTGTTGATTTTCTTCCGGTAACAGGCTGCAGGTGGCGTAAACCAGACGGCCTCCCGGTTTGAGCAGGTTGGCTGCTGCCGTGAGAATGGCCATTTGCTTCTTTTGCAACTCATCGATACTTTCCGGGCTTTGTCGCCATTTCAAATCAGGGTTACGGCGCAAAGTACCAAGCCCGCTGCATGGTGCATCGACCATTACCCGGTCAATTTTTCCTGCCAGCCGTTTCAGTTTGGCATCTCGTTCACTGTCAATGCGCTGCGGATGGATATTGGATAATCCTGAGCGTTTGAGACGTGGTTTGAGATTGTTGAGTCGTTTTTCAGAAACATCAAAAGCATACAAGCGGCCACGAGAATGCATCAGCGCACCAAGCAGCAATGTCTTGCCGCCTGCACCTGCACAAAAATCCACTACCATTTCACCTCGTTTGGGCGCGAGCAGAAAACCCAGAAGCTGGCTGCCTTCGTCCTGTACTTCAATTTTTCCGGAGAGGAACAGCGCATTCCGGTTGATTGCCGGCTTCCCGGTAATACGAATCCCGACGGGAGAAAAAGGGGTAGGTTGTGCTTCAATTTCCTGCTGTTCCAGTGCAGCCAGTACTTCTTCACGTTTGGCAAGCAGGCTGTTGACACGGATATCCAGCGGTGCGGGCTGCTGCAGCGTCTGGCCAAGGCGCAAAATTTCTTCATCCGAGTGGTATTTCTGCAGTTTTTCCACCAGCCATTCCGGGAACTCTGCCCGGATGGAGAGTGGTTGTTCTTCCAGTTTGACTGCCTTGATTTGCTGGATCCATTTGATTTCGGTTTCCCGAATGAGCGGGGCCAGTTCCCGCAGATTCATGCCCTGAAATCTGGTCAGATAAGCCAATACCAGTTCACGGGCAGTTGCTTTCCCTGCCAGTTTTTCCAGAAAAAAACGGCGCCGTAGTATCCCGAATACGGCTTCCGCAATTGTGCCCCGGTCATTTTGTCCCAGTTTGTGATGATCCTGAAAGAATTGCCGCAGCAGTACATCTGCCGGGGCTTGCAGAGGCAGTATCTTGCGCACGGCAGCAATCAGCAGATCCAGTCGTTCGGGTGTCAGTCGCATAAGTTTGGAGGGGTCACCGGGCAGAATTTACCAGCGGTGAGTAGTTGATTTTTGTGACGATCTGATCGACTTCCAGTCCGTGTTTTTCGGTAGAAATAATGCGTACCGGCAGCAGGTGATGATCCGTTGCGAGCCAGATTTTCTTTTTGAACGGATCATTCTGTTCTCGTTGCTTTGTAAGTACGATCGTGGCAAGTTTGCCTATCGGTGTATCCAGCATTTCCCGGGTAACGGTGTAACGGGTTGTTTGCAGAGTGTGGTAATCGGTCTCATGCACAACCAGTGTTTGCCTGGGAGGGGCAGTGAACATGAAGTGATAGGCCAGGCTTAATTCATCGAGTGTTCCACTCGGCAGATTTTCCGTCATCTCCTGGCCTTTGCGGCGATAAATGATGCGCTGCTCGCTCCAGTCGAATTCGACTTCACGTGCCGGTTTTTCACCACGCTGATCTGTAAACCGAAACGGTTTCATTCCCGTGTGCGGAATGATTGTACCCTCGCTGTGGCGATGAATACTGCCACGTTTGATCAATTTTAGAATGCCGCTGGCTGAAGCTTCGCTATCGATGGTGTAATGCTGGACACCATTTTCCTGCCGTACGCGCAGTATTTCGTGTGCTTTCCCCTGCCCGATACTGCCATTGAGGACATATTCGATATCAATGCGTTCAGGTAAATTTTCTGCGTGGGCGACCATGCCCACCCAGAAAAACAGAGCGATGGATAACAGCAGTTTCATGGCTCGATCCCGGGTGAATATAAAACCTCCTGACTGTCACTGGTTGTTTTGATTTCGACACGGTTTTCCACCAGAGTCAATTGCCCTTGCAGAAACCAGCGCACGGCCTGCGGGTAAATACGATGTTCCTGAGCGAGTACTCTCGTGGCAAGCATTGTCGGGGTGTCATCAGTCAACACCGGTATGGCAGCCTGGGCGATGATGGGGCCGTGATCCAGTTGCGATGTAACGAAATGAACCGTGCAGCCGTGGATTTTGACTCCTTCCTGCAATGCGCGTGTATGCGTATCAAGCCCGGGAAATGCCGGCAACAGGGAAGGGTGGATATTGACCAGCCTGCCCTGGTAATGATCTACGAATGCTTCCGATAGAATACGCATGAAACCGGCCAGGACGACCAGATCAGGCTGATAGGTATCGATGGTTTCTGCCAGCGCAGCATCAAACGCTTTCCGGTCTGGAAACGTACGATGATCGATTACCTGAGTCGGGATACCACGGGTCTGAGCAAACATCAATCCTTCTGCCGCTGGATTGTTGCTGATCACCGCGGCGACCGGCAATCCGGCTTCCAGTATTGCCTGCATGTTGCTGCCGCGACCGGAAATAAGGATGACTACTGATTTCATGGCGCCTTCTTTCAGGCAATGACGATGGGGAGTGTTTCGGATTGACGAGGTCTGATTTCGCCGATCTGCCACACAGTTTCACCCGCGTTGTGCAAAATTTCGATGGCAGTTTGAGCGTGTTCCGGAGCAATGACCACAACCATACCGATGCCGCAATTGAAAACACGCAGCATTTCTTCCCTGGCCACATTGCCATGTTGTTGCAACCAGTCGAACAGGGAAGGGCGTACCCAGGTGCTGCTGTCGATATGGGCCATGACGCCGTCGGGCAGAACACGCGGAATGTTCTCCAGTAATCCGCCACCGGTAATATGTGCCAATCCCTTGACGGGCAATTCTGCCATCAACGTCAACAGGGATTTCACATAAATACGGGTCGGTGTCAGAAGCGCATCGATAAGACTGGTTTCACCAAGACGAGTGTCAGATTGCACTGTATTCAGATCAAGAATTTTACGGATTAGTGAGAATCCATTGGAATGCGGACCGCTCGAGGCGATTCCCAGTACGATATCGTTCTCTCTGATGCCGGAACCATCGATGATCCGATCTTTTTCCACCACGCCGACAGCAAAGCCTGCAAGATCATATTCTCCTTCGGGATACATACCAGGCATCTCTGCCGTTTCACCTCCAATCAGCGCACAACCGGCATCTTCACAGCCGTGTGCAATTCCCTGAACCACCTGGGTGGCAATTTCCACATCCAATTTTCCACAGGCGAAATAGTCCAGAAAAAACAGTGGCTCAGCACCCTGTACCAGAATATCGTTCACGCTCATCGCAACCAGATCGATACCAATGGTTGCATGTCGCGCATACTGGAAAGCCAGCTTGAGTTTGGTGCCTACGCCATCCGTGCCTGATACCAGCACCGGCTGCCGGTATTTTCCAGGTACTTCGAATAATGCCCCGAATCCGCCGATACCCCCCAGTGCCTCCGGGCGCATAGTGCGCCGTGCAAATGGTTTGATCCTTTCCACCAGACGATTTCCGGCATCGATATCAACACCGGATGAACGGTAGGAAATCGGGTTTTTATCAGGGTTTGCAGGGTTGGACGCAGTCAAGTTGAGTTCTCACAGTGTTAAGGCTAGAGTGCAGCTTTTGAGGCATGATTTTACCGTAAATGAACGACAAATATTCCCCGGATTCCCGTCTCTTCTGGTACTTGACAGTCATTGGTGTGGTCAGTGCGCTGATCTATCTGCTCAGTCCCATTCTGACTCCTTTTTTATTGGCGGCCGTCATTGCCTATATCTGTAATCCGTTGGTTACCTGGCTCGAAGCCAGAAAAATTCCCAGAACCCTGAGCACGATCTTCGTGATGCTCATGACCATGGGAATATTCATCGCCATGGCGCTGATTCTGTTTCCATTGTTCGAAAAAGAAGTTTCACGATTGGTTGAGCGAATCCCGTCTTTTCTCGATCTGGTGAAGAGCCAGTTTATTCCCTGGCTGGAAGATAATTTTAATGTCGAGCTTCAGATCGATATTGCCTCGCTCAAACAGATGCTGACAGAGCACTGGAAAAGTGCCGGGGGCGTGGCTGCGCAAATGCTGCCTTCGCTGAAAAGCGGTGGCCTGATCCTCCTCACGTTCCTGATGAATCTGGTGCTGGTGCCGGTTGTATTGTTTTACTTGTTGCGCGACTGGAATAACCTGATCAGGCAAGTGGGAGAACTGATTCCACCTGTCTGGCAAAAACAGATTTTTACGTTGGCAAGGGAAACCGATGACGTACTGGCCGAATTCATGCGCGGGGAAACAGCGGTCATCACCATCATGAGCATCTACTATGTGACAGGGCTATGGCTGGTCAAACTGGAATTTGCCTTGCCGATCGGATTGATATCCGGGATTCTGGTATTTGTACCTTACTTAGGAACTATCACCGGGCTTGCACTGGCAACCTTTGCTGCCATTACGCAATTTCAGGAATGGAGTGGCGTAATCGCAGTCTGGGTGGTGGTGGGATCAGGACAACTGCTGGAAAGCATGCTGATTACCCCCCGTCTGGTGGGGGAGCGTATCGGCCTGCATCCGGTAGCGGTAATTTTTGCATTACTCGCTTTCGGCCAGCTGTTTGGCTTTATCGGAATTTTGCTGGCACTGCCGGTCAGCGCAGTTTTGCTCGTTTTGCTCCGGCATCTGCACACACAATATATGGAAACGATGAGGGAATGAATGATAGATGTGTATAGAGCCTGTTGTTGTGGTTTTTTAGGCATGTTTTATTTTATTATTAACTGATTTTCAGTTTTGTTGCAGACCAACCGGGTAGGAATTTTTCTTGGTGCTCCAGCTCCAGCAGCGATTTCATACACCAAGTTGTTCAAGAACTGTTTTCGCTTCAATCAAGTCGAGGTTGTCGGTGCATTCGCTGAATCTGAAGTACACATCATTTAAGATGTATTTGGCATTATCTATTTTATTGAGTTTTCTCCAAAGTTTAGCCAGGCTCGTGGCAGCTCGAAGTTCAAGCATTGTTGCATGCTGATCCTGCGCAATCTTTAAGGCTTCACACAAACACTCTTCTGCTTCCTGGACTGATTCGCCGGACTGTTCCTGCAGCAGTTCGCCTTTCAGTCGAAACAATTCCGCTTGCCAGAATAATGCTCCCCCAGTGACAGCAAGCTTCTGCGCTTCCTCAATGGCAGCCAGGCCTTCGTCAATTCTATTTCTACGCAAATAAACTTCCGCCAGCAACGCCAAGGTACAAGAGTCGTGGATACGCGCTCCTGTGGCCCGGGTGGCGGAAAGCCCGTCAATTAACTTGGCGATACCTTCCTCTTGCCCGGTGTCGGCCAACGCCCAGCCTTGCGAGGCGGTCGCCCACGCCAACCCCAATTCAAATGAGTATTGTGTTGAAATTGCGATCGCTTCATTGGTGATTTCCAGCGTTTTCTCCGCATTGTGGGCACCGGAATAGATCCAGGCAAGGAAAATGAGAGTAAAAACACGAGTGAATGGGTGCTCCAACTCTCTCGCCATGCCCATCGTCTCCAACGCCAGCGTCTCAGCTTGATCGACTTCACCCAATATCCATAATGTCCTGGCCAGCAGAATCCGCGCGGTTATTCCGGAATCCTGGCCGTAGAAGAAAACCTGTGAGTCATGTTGATTCGAGTCATCGAGAGATTTTGCGGCGAACAAATGGGTTCTGGCTTCGTCAAACTGGCCAAGGTAGAAGCAGGTCGCGCCCAAAGCATGGTGAGCTTCAATCAGTAGCTCCGGGCTTTGCTCGCGGCGAGCCAGCGCGAGGAGATCTTCGGCCAGGCCGCGCGCATTGGCGAGTTGCCCTCTGACCAGATGAAAGACCCATAATCCCCGAATGGCTCGGAACTGATGTACGAAACTGCTGTGCTCCTGTAACAAATCCTTCGCTCTTCGATAATTATGTTCCATTTCGTCAGATGCATACCCTTTGACGGACAGCAACGGGACTCCGCGTGCAATCAGGAGCTCCAGCTCCAGGGTATCTCGCTCCGGGCCTTGCGGCAGTTCCTTTAGCAACTCGAGCGCCCGATTAAAATGATTGAGTGCTTCGATACTGGCTGATCGTTCCACATCGCAACGAGCCGCACGATGGTAATATTCAACGGCCGGACCGGCTAATCCTGCCTGCTCATAGTGATAAGCCAGGAGTTCCGGTTCCATGCTTACCCGTTCGGAGAACCGGCTCTCCAGGGCCTTGGCAATGCGGGCATGAAGTGCTCGCCGGAGTTTCCTGGGCAGCATGCTGTAGGCAGCTTCCTGGACCAGTGCATGCTTAAAGTAGTATGTCGCAAGAGGGATCTCGCCCTCTTGCAGAACGAGTCCGGAAGCAACAAACAGATCAAGTGCATCCTTCAACTCGCTGTCCGGCACTTCAACAGTGGCCTGCAGCAGCTCGTAGGTGAATTCACGCCCTATTGCTGCACCGGCCTGGACAATTTCCCTGGCTGATCCTAACCGATCCACCCGTTCCATGAGCAAGGCTTGCAGACTGTCCGGAATGGGCAATTTCTTTACTGGACCCTGCAAGGTAAATGAATCGTTTCCCTCAGTCAGCAGCCCTGATCCAAGCACATTTTCCGTCAACGTTTCGATATAAAGAGGTATGCCATCAGCCTTGGCCAGAATTGCCTGCTGTACTTCGGGTGGAAGCACTTTTCCTCCTGCCATCGTCGTAATGAGCTCAGCACTATGTCGGCGTGGAAGCCGACTGAGCGTCAGGGATGTCACATAACTATATTCCGCCCATACCGGTTTGAAGCCGGGTCGAGATGTGATTAGCAGCAACATGCGCATCTGCCGGATATGGCCAATGATTCGTGTTATGAGTTCCAGCGTGGTCGGATCAAGCCAATGGGCATCTTCCACAATGAACAACAGGGGGCAATGACCAGCCAGCTTTTGCAGATGCTGCACGAGCGCTTCCAGCGTCATGTCCTTGCGTTTTTCGGATGACACATTGAGCGGCGGGTAGCGATGATCTCCCCGGATCAAGAGCAGATCGGCCAGCAATGAAACCGTCTTCGGATCATCAATCCCGCTTTTGGCGGCCATGGCATCGAGCTTGTTCAGTTGTGTCTCGGCACTGTCCTGATTTGCGAATCCTGCTGCCTGTCGCAAAAAATTGATCACCGGATAGAGCGCTGTATTAATGTGGTACGGTGAACATTGAAATTGAATTACCTGGTGTCGTTCATCTGCAAGGTGGTCACGCAAGCTACAGGCGATTCTCGATTTTCCGATACCGGCTTCACCGCTTAGGAGCACGACCTGTCCTTCACCGCTGACGGCCTCATGCCAACGGCCCAACAGGAGTGAAATCTCCTGTTCTCTGCCTACGAATTTGGTTAACTGGCCGGATCGATAGGATTCAAATCGGCTGGCTGATGGCTTGATACTCAGAACTTGCCAGGCGTGGACAGGTGTATCGAATCCTTTCAGCGAGGAAGCACCAAGATCCGAGAACTCGAATTCATTTCCGACAAGCCGTTTTGTCGCCAGATCGATGATCAATTGACCGGGTTTAGCCAGTGCCTGGAGGCGGGCGGCAAGATTCGGCGTTTCACCGAACACTGACCGTTCCGTGGCAGTGTCCTGCCCCATTAGTTCACCGACTACGACTTGACCGGTAGCGATCCCGATTCGAGCAGCAATACTAAGCTGTGGATGGGGATTGTTCAGATTAAATACCTTCACTGTATCCAGAATAGCGAGGCCGGCATGTACGGCTCGTTCCGCATCATTTTCGTGAGCATGAGGGTACCCAAAATAAGCCAGTATTCCATCTCCCATATATTTTGCGACATAGCCATTGAGTCGGCCAATCGCCTGGCTGCAGGCAACTAAAAATTGCCGGATCACATCCTGGAGGTCTTCAGGGTCCAGCCGGCAGGATAGTGCCGTCGAATCCACAAGATCGCAAAACATTACCGTTAACTGGCGACGTTCTGCCTGATTTCGTTCGAGAGGGAATGATTGTTCTTCCGGAATAACGCCAGCGAGTATAGATCCCGGGCCTGGACTTGCAGTGTTCTGTGACAATTGCGCGATTGCACGCAAGAGTATTTTCCGATGCCCCAGTAAGACACCCAGCGCCTCCAGATCGTCTTCATTCAGCTCGGGCAGGACATCCCAAGTGATCGCATTGTGCTCAAACGACTCGTGATATACAGTGAGACCAAGGCTATCCAGCCATGCTGATACACGATCATTCATCATGGCAACGCTGATGGTGAGTATCCGGCCGGCCTGTTATGCATAGCGTTAAGCGCAGAGAGTTACTCATTGCGGATCGTAATTCTTCAATTGATAATAGATTTATGATGAATAATGTTTCCATGAGAACGATTTCTAAAGGGTCTTTGACTCGAAAAATGGAACGCTGGCTATTAGGTATGGTAATGATGATCATCGCCTATCTGATCGAGAGGGTTGTATTACGTTCGATCAAGCGCAGTGGCACAAAATTTTCGGCGCGGAACAACTCTGCATCGTAAAACTGTTTTTATCTTTAACGTCCTCGCAGCAGATCGATAACCAGGCCAAGAGTCAGCAGACCTGCAACAGCCCCGAATGTTACTGGTACCCACTCGGCAACAGCCGTAGACATGGTCGTGAGTCCGCTGGTCAGAATACTTGCCGCAGCGGTCAGGCCGAGCGCCAGCCGTCGTCCTGTGTGACGCACGATATTCTCCAGCGAATTAGCCTTGAAGTTCACTACAAGTTTTGGACCGCCAGGGCGGACACCGACGAGGTTTTCGAGTGCTTCGATCACGCGCAGAGTCCGTACTTTCAACTTCTGCGACTGATACACGAATGTTTTTGGATTGAGCGCGGCGCCGATGCGTTTGACCATCAAACGCATCAGATACTTGCCTGCCACGTCGTAAGGATCGAGCGTCGGATCAAGCTCAGCAGTCGCCAGCTGTACCTGCGCAAGTGCTTTGGTGGCAAGCGTGAGCGAAGCCGGCAGCGGCACCCCGTGTCGTAACGAGACGGTGCTCATTTCTTGCAGAAGCGGCCCGATCTGCATCTCAGCAAGCGAGGCGGCCCGATATTTTGCCATCACCTCCCCGATCTCGCTCTGGAATTGAGCCACATCGAAATCGTTGCTATTGACAGCGTTCGTCATCATCAATGTGACATCGGTGAGAAACCCGGCATCTTCCTGCCACAGAGCCATCAGCATTAACAAAAGATGCTCGCGAAGATCGGCTCCTACCGCGCCAACCATTCCGAAATCGAGAAAATAAATGCAGTCCTTCCACCACATCAGGTTGCCTGGGTGAGGGTCGGCATGGAAGAAACCATCGACGATGATCTGTTTGTAGTAGCTCTCCAACAGTTGGCGAGCGGCCTGGATACGCTCTGGACCGGCTGGCGCCTGCTTGATCGGAATGCCCTGGATTTCTTCCATCACCAGTAATCGGGATGTGGACAGATCCCAGTGTATGCTGGGGACGGCAAGACGATCATAGTCTGCGAGCACTGTCCGCATCCGCTCAATATTGTTGGCCTCCTGGCGAAAGTCGAGTTCACGATGGAGCGAGGTGGAAAGGTGCTTGAACACATCCTCCATATTGATCACCTGATTGAGCGCAGGACGCTTCCCGACTTTCTCCGCAAACATCTCGAACAGAGCGAGATCCTGTTCGATATCAGCACGAGCAGTGGGTCGCTGAACTTTGACAACGACCCGGTCACCGGTTTCGAGCGTCGCACGATGGACCTGCGCGATTGTGCCGGCGGCGAGAGGGTTCGGGTCAAATGACTTGAATACATCCTCCCACGGGACACCCAGTTCCTGTTCAGAGACCCGGACGACCTCGCTCTCAGTCATTGGCGGCACGCGAGACTGCAACAGTACAAGTTCTTCGATGTATTCGATTGGAAGGAGATCCGGACGGGTTGATAACACTTGCCCGAGTTTCGAGAATATCGGGCCCAGCTCTTCCAGGGCGCCACGTAAGCGCCTGGCCTGCTGGCGGCGGATGGATATATCTGGGTCGGATTGGCTGAACAGCTCTGTGAGCCCATGTTTTGCCATCACGGCTGCGATATGCGTAGCGCGTGCTACCAGTCGAGGCTTAAAAGACGGGATTTCATCATTAGACAGGGAAGCTCGCACCGAGTGCGGTGCACGCTCATCGGCAGAGTGCGCAGCATTTACAATAATTACAGTACAGTGAGCATTGTGACTGATGCGGTTCGGTATGTTACCGAGCAAAAATTCTTTTCGACCTGCCATGCCAAGATTGCCAACCACCAGGACATCGATTGCTTCCTGCTCAGCGGCATGGACGATCGCCAATGCCGGATCAGCATTAATGACGACCAGGGCATGGCCACGTTCTCCGGCAATCTGCCGCGCAAAGTGTGCCAGGTCGTTGTTGGCAGCCACAGCACTTGTTTGTTCGGATTCACCGAATTCTGTGGCGGATGGATATTTCGGTACTATTACCTGTACTATGAATAGCTCTGCGTCGTAGCGGTCCGCTAGTCCGGCAGCCCACTGAACAGTCTGGTCGGCAGTTTCGGAGCGATCGGTGCCTACCATCACGCGCCGTATGACACTACCCTCCAGAGGATTTTTCATAAACGTAATGAACCGTTAGTAAGGTGGTACCGTTATCAAGATCAATTATTGTAGCTGTATAAGACTGTCGTGGTCTAATTTCTTCTGGATCCACTCGGTCATCAATAATCAGTAAAAATCCTTTTGAATCAGTCTATTGATCATAGACCGACCGCTCGAACCACGAAAAATACCATATAGAGCCAAGATTGCCCTTTCCATAGATCAGGAGTCAATACCTTGCCATTGGTTGTGGCACCTACATTCGGCAGCGTCAGCGATCGCGCGCAGTTCATTGGCCCATTGGGAAAAGCTGCGCTCCATATCTCTGGTCGGCGTCTTGGTGAAGATGTAGTAGAAGAGAAAGTTCTCCAACTGCATCACGAAATGGTCGAACAGCGGCTTTTCCTTCCCTTTCTCCAATGGCCTGGTGATTTTTTTCCATTCATCCTTGAGCTGGGTGAATTGCGCTTGCCCCACCTGCGTGAACAGCAGGTTCTTCAGCAAATCCATCGGGTTGAGGCCGACGCCGCGCTCGTTGATCGTCTCGAAGATTTTTAGGGCGCTGCTCACGTCCGTGGAAATCTGGATGAATACTACGTCGTTCGCCAGGTAGCCCCAATATTTCTTCAGCTTGGCCGGGCTGTCGTAGTTGTCCTTCAGGTATCGGTACAGCGTGCCGTAGGCATTGACCAGGTTTTCCAGCGACCCGAAGCTGGCGATGCTCGATGACTGAATGCCTACGCGCACAACCTGCGGGTCGGCGTCGAGTTCCACCAGCTTGGTGATGACTTCGCCCGCGTTCTCGTAGCGCGGCTCCAGCTTCAGGCTGATCCGCGTTTCCCCATCGTTGTCCGTGTAGCTGGTCGAGATCAAGCCACTGACGGCTTGCTGCTGCGGCTCACCCTGAAACAGATGCTTGAGAGCGCACAGCAACAGGAAGAACGTAGTCAGGCGCTGCTGGCCATCTATGACTTCATAATGGTTTTTCTGATCAGTCGGCGACACCAGCACGGTACCGATGAAGTATTCTCGCGTCATTCCCGCATTGATCTGCTCGTCGATGTCTTCGAGTTTGTCTCGTTATGCGTGGGGCGCAGCCTCAGTCGAGGTGCTGGTTGAAAATCGCGTATTGCGTGAGATCAAACGCCGGATCAAGCTCCATCGCTCTGGCATGTAGTAGCTGATGATCGCCACGGGCGCGCCAGCGCTCCCATGTCTGATCGTTGTCTTGAATCCTCTTGATGTGGTTTCATTAAACCACGTCAATCCGGCAGATAAATTGGGCTTACCTCTACTTCTGCGCTTCCTTGCCATTTTCAATCCACTCTCCATTCAGTGCAGGTCGATTGCCGTATGAAAGATTTTGCCTTATAGCCAACTCCCAAAAAATCCGCATGCGATCTATCCAGCGTTGCTCCTACCCTCTCCCTCGCGGCACAACCACCTCCCAGCGCTCACACTTATTCAAATCCCTATATTGCTCCTCACTATCCTCGGCAAAACGCACTATGACTACCGCAACTTCACAGTGAGCGAAGCCAATCTGTGGCTGGAACGACTTGGCGGTTCGCCCTACTACGTTGCCTTGCCTGTCGAGCAGTTGATAGCGGCCAGCCTCTTCCTTCAACGTCAGCGGATCTCCCTCGCGAAGCGCCTCAATCGCCTTGTGTATCCGGGCATGCGGTAATTGACGACCGGCAAAACTAATGTCGATCTCCTTCAGCGTAAGCTGCTGAAAACGCAGCTCCAGCTCAGGAAGAGGTTGTCCCTGGAACGCGTGTTGCTGAACCCCCTTCATCAGGCTGCGGCTAAATGGGTTGCCGTCAGCAAACTCGCACAACGCCAGAGTCTGTTCGGCTCGTGTCATACCTACGTAGTACAAACGTCGCTCATCGGCCAGGGTATCGACCTGCGTGCTCCAGCCACCATCCAGCAGAACGACATGGCGGAACTCCAGCCCTTTGGCCGAATGCACGGTGCCAAGATAGAGACCTTCCTTCGGCTGTTGGCGCAATTCACGGGCGTAGTCGTACAGCCAGTCGATCAAGGCACCACTGCCAAGTTGGCAGTCGCCCAACTCTCCTCGCATTTGCTCAAAGGCCGTCTGGAAAAAACTCTTCCACTCGGCTTCCACCAGTTGATTGCTACCCGACAAACGCAGCCATGCGTCAGCCGCGCACAAAGCGCTTTCGATTTCTCGCAGAGAGTCGATTGCAGCCACAAAACTGCGCTGCCGAGTAATGGGTAACGCCGTTTCCTTGTCTGCTGCCAGGAAATAAGGAATATCGTGCTGCTCACACCAGGCCTGGATTGGCCACAGATAGCGGTGCGTCCGAGCCAGAACCGCACAGCCGTTCCAACTCCCTTGCTCGAGCACCAGCAACCGCTCCAACTCCAGCATGGCCGCCTGAGCCTGCAGATTGCCGCGCTCACGGTCGCTCGGGTCGATCAGCAATCTCAGTACCCGGCCTTTCCGCTGTTTATCCTGCTCTTCCCATAGCCCACCGGCAGGCAGCTCTTGCCGTGCTCTGTCGATCCGGATGGGATTGGCCTCTTTCAGACGAGCCGAATTCTGGCCAATGAGTTGGTTGGCCGCTTCAATGATACGCAGGGAAGAACGGTAGTTATCGACCAGGAAGCTGATCGACGCCTCATAGTCCTCGCGGAAACGCTCAATATAACGGTTGTTGGTATCGCGCCAGGCATAGATGTTCTGGTCATCGTCACCTACTGCCATGATGCACAACCGGCCATCCTCTTCCGCGTGCCGTCCGGCCAGAGCACTGACCAGGCGGTATTGCAGATCGTCGATGTCCTGGTATTCGTCAACCAGGATGTAACGGTATCCGCGCAGTAACTGCTCGCGTAGGTTGTCCTCGCCCTCAACATTGCGCTTGCCTTCCAGCAACTCGACAGCATCGCTCAGTACCCGCTTGAGGGCTCGTTCGTCAACCGTATCACCTCGCTCAAAGCGGGTGCCGGTCAAACGCATGGCCATGCTGTGATAGGTCAGAACGCTGACACCGTAAGCATCGGCCCCGACCAGGGCCAACAGCCGTTTACGGATCTCGTTCGCTGCATGGCGGTTGAAGGTCAGCGCCACGATGCTAGTCGCCGGCACTCGCCGCACCCGCAGCAGGTAAGCAATGCGGTGCACGATCACACGTGTCTTGCCGGAGCCCGGCCCGGCCAGCACCAGCCGGTTGATGTCATCATCGTCGGCGACGATCAGTTTCTGAGTAGTGCTCAGCGACTCGATGATCGACTTCCATGACGCCTCGCTGGTCGCCAGCTTGAGCACATCTTCCCTCCCGGCAAAATGGCGCTTGATGAATGCCTGCTTGGAGTCAGTGAAGTAATCCAGTACCAAGCGCAACGCTTCGGCCATCTCCTTCAGCGCCACTTCGGCATACTCATGTATCACATGAACCTGGATACGCTTCTCACGGTAGTGCTCGTCGAGTCGCAGGTAATCCTCCTTGAGGAAGGTCTTGCGCTTGTCTTCCTTTTTGACCTCGATGGTCATGGCTCGACGCATGACCGTCATGCCGTGGTTGAGGGTCAAAATGTCCTGCCGATGCAGATAGAGCAGCACATGCTCAACTGCTTTGCGGCGCTGATCCGGAGCGATGAGATGGGGCAGCTCAAGATCAGACTCCAATGCCTTGACCAACTCGCCAAAACTCGTCTCAACCAGCAGATCCTTGTTGCGCGAGCCGGGGGGCAGCTTACCGATCAGGAACTCCATCAATACGCCAGCCAGAGCGCGGCGCTTTTCACCGAAACGTTCGATCTGCCGCCAGGAATGTCCGCCTTTGATACGCAACTTGAGGTAATCACGGTTGAGCTGCCGTAACTCGAAGCTGCTGCGCTGCTGGCTATTGGCATCATGATCGTCGGCCAGGCTGCGCAACAAGCGCAGCACCTGGAGCGGCAGGAGATCTCCCTGCCTGGTGTCCGCCTTGAGCTCAGCGGCCAGTGCCGGCAGATTCAGATCTTGCCACTCCCCCTGCCCGGCGTCAGACGCCAGCTCTGGCAAGCGCTGCAGCAAAGCCCTTTCCAACTCCAGGGAGCTTTGCAGGCGTTGACTGGAAGCCCCGGTCACACCGTGGCGCACATACAGCGTGATCTGCGAGTCGTTGACCAGCAGCCCCATTTCCTCCAATTGTTTGAGTGCGCTGGCAACCTCCTCCGACTCCAGACTGGTCAACTGCATCAACTGGTCGGTGTTCACCCGCTCATCAGCATCGGCGCCGTAGAGAAAGCGCAAAATAGCCCTGAACTCCTCCAATCGACGCTGCGGCAGCTTGGCTTTCAGCAAGCGCTTCTCGGCCTCTTTCTCACTCATATCCAGTCGTGCTGGGAAAATCTGTGTATGGTTTTCCTCACGTTTGAGGTAATCGCCACGCTCCAGCCAGGCAACCGCCGTAACGACCTTGGTTTCTGCATCGCGCTCGTCCGCGGAAAAACTGGTATCGACATCATCATCCAACAGGATTTCACCCGCTGTGATGACCAACTTGCCCCCCTTTCGCCGATTGCTCTCGTTACGCAACTTGCGCAAGATCTGCTGAATGTCGCGAATACTGAGCTTCGAGCGCTCGCTTATGCCGAACTGGGTTTCGATGTCCTGCGGGTCGTACAACAGCACGCAGCGCGCATCGCCCTGATCACGTCCAGCTCTGCCCGCCTCCTGCAGGTAATTCTCCAGCGATCCCGGTATGTCGGCATGTATGACGAGACGGATATCAGCCTTGTCCACGCCCATTCCGAAGGCGTTGGTGGCAACGATGATTCTCAGTTGTCCTGCTTTGAAGTCGTCCTGGATATCCGTTTTGGTGTTGGGCTCCAGACCGGCATGGAAGTGCTTGCAAGGCCAGCCTTGACCTATCAGGAAGTCTGACAGCTCCTCAGCACTCTTACGGCTGGAAACGAAGACGACTGCACCGCCCTCCTGGCTGTCAAGATGCTCGTGCAGCAAGCGATCGGTACGCGACCACTTCTCTGCCTTGGTGCAGGGCAGCACGTCAAAATGCAGATTGGTTCGCTCGTGCCCTCCGGGGAACACCTTGAATTCAATGCCCAGGCTTTCCCTGAAGTGGCTCTGAATATCCGCGAGCACATCGGGCTTGGCCGTCGCGGTAAAACAGCCGATCTGCGCCAGCGGTTGGTCACCGGTGTACTCCCGGATGAAGCGGGACACATAAAGGTAGTCTGGCCGAAAGTCGCTGCCCCATTTCGACAGGCAGTGCGCCTCATCGAAAATCCAGGCACCAACCTGACGCTGACGGATCGCTCGCCGGAAAGCCTTGTTGCGGAACTGCTCGGGCGACACAAGCAAAATGCCGACATCGCCCATCTGGATCTTCTCCAGTACCTCGGCGCGCTCCGGCATGGTAAGCAGGCCATTCAGCGCTGCGGCGCACTGGACGTTGCGCTCCAGCAGTCCGTCGACCTGATCCTTCATCAGTGACTGCAACGGCGAAACGATGACGGTAAGACTGCCGTTACGATGGAACCGGTTCAACGCCGGCAATTGATAACATAGCGACTTGCCCCCGCCGGTCGCCAGGATGGCCAGTACATGCTGGCCACGCATGCCGGCCAGCACGATATCGTGCTGAAGACTTTCCCCTGGCTGCTCGTAGCGAAAATCAGGGAAGCCGAAGTAACGCTTTAGCTCGTGGCGTGGGTCATGCGTCGTCTGACAATACTGGCAATCCTCTCGCTCACACGGTGCATCACGCAGTTCGGAAATTAGTCGGCCAACCTCCGGAAACTGATGCCGCACCCAGGGTGCCAACACCGAGTTGCCACCAGATACCCGGAGCCAGGCTAACGCATAGGCCAACGGCCAGTGTAGATCCTCCTGTTGCAGATCTTCTTCGAGTAATTGCTCCAATCGTGCTCGACATACCTTCAAATCCCGCGGTTGCGACGGATCCGTCTCTTGCAGCAATTGCGGAACCAGCGTTCTGAGCTCGGGTACAGATACCGGAGACTGCCCAGTTAAGGACGCGAAGAAGGCGCCTAGATTCCCCTTCATACTCGGCGCCAGCAACGTCTGGTAGCAGAGAAGCTCCGCCTGGTTGCTCTCGTTCAACTGTGTGAAAGCCTGGCGTTGATCCTGAAAAAGAACCAGAGTCGAGCGGCAGTCGGACAGGGGTGAGTTGAGGCTGTCGCGGATGAGTTTGTAATCCTTGACCAGCCGGTGATACGGATTCTGCGGAAACGCCAACGGAGATAAACGCAACGTATCTATGACTGGCAGAGTATGCAGGGCCATATTGGGAGAATGTTCGCGCAAGATGGGTAAGTCATGTGCGATGACATTGTGCCCAAGCACGAAACTCGCCCCCTCAGACAGCGCATCCAGTTGCTGCAGAGCCGAGGACGGGTCTCCAGTCACCTTCAACTCCAGCTCAGCACTGGAATCTGGCCGCAAGGCACCCACCATCACAATACAGGCAGGCTGTTTGCCCTTGGGCGGCACCACCTCCAGGTCGAATACTAAGCCCTTGGGTTGGGAAAGAGACGACATCACACGGGTATTCTTTGCTTGACTATTGCAGCAATCATGATTCCCGATGACGGTGACATGACCGGCCCCCGGGATTAGAGCATTCTGTACTTAGATAGAGTCGATGTAGGATACTCAAGTCTGAATGTAGAAATTACTTCCTCAATTCCGGATATGCACGGGCACGGACTTAAATGCAGAATGCTCTAGTACGGCGCTGACACGGAGTCCATGGGTTAAAAATGGGTTTTTCTGATGTTGCTGAGCGAACCGCTCTGACGTCAGATCAGGTCAACGACCTCTTGCCCCAAGTCTGAAACCAAAACTGTTGACGTGTCAGTGCCTGCCGCGGCTGTTCCACGGTTTGTTCCAGTTCTCCAGTCCTTTCTGAGCCAAGCGGTCTTCGTTCAGGCTGTAACTTGGCATAGCTCCCTATACTCAGGAAATTACCAAACCCTACCAGAGAACGAAAAGCAGAACAGGCATGGGTTATCCTCTATCTAAAAACGGATTTGCTGTTTACGCCGCACACCGGACTCCAAGTGCTGTAACCTCGGCATCGGGCTCAAGATCATGCGGAATGGAGAACTTGATCATGATATCGGAGACTCTTGCCATAGCACGCTCTCCACCTACCATAACAAGCACCATTGATGATGTAATAAATATCATTTATTGATTGCTAATTTTACATAAATCAATAATTTAAAAGAACAATCCTACTCCCACTCGATCGTTGCCGGGGGTTTGCCTGATATATCGTAGACCACACGGTTGATACCGCGGATTTCATTGATGATGCGATTTGAGATTCTGGAGAGGAGGGTGTAGGGCAGTTCTGCCCAGTGTGCGGTCATGAAATCTTCGGTCTGAACAGCGCGTAAGGCGACTACATATTCATAACTGCGATTGTCTCCCATGACGCCAACTGATTTTATCGGCAGGAAAACGGCAAATGCCTGAGAGGTTTTTTCGTACCAGCCGGCATTTCTCAGTTCTTCGATGAAAATGGCATCAGCCTGACGCAGTAACTCGGTGTATTCGTATTTGACTTCTCCCAGAATACGGACACCCAGTCCCGGGCCGGGGAATGGATGGCGGAACACCAGATCATGCGGCAATCCCAGTGCCAGGCCAAGTTCACGTACTTCATCCTTGAACAGTTCGCGCAGTGGCTCCAGCAGTTTGAGATGAAGTGTTTCCGGTAAACCGCCCACGTTATGGTGGGATTTGATAACGCCTGCTTTCTTGGTGTGGCTGCCAGCGGATTCAATGACATCAGGATAGATGGTGCCCTGTGCCAGCCATTTTGCATTTTCGATCTTTTCAGCTTCCTGCTGGAAGATTTCCACGAACTCACGGCCGATGGTGCGACGTTTCTGTTCAGGGTCGGTGATTCCTTTCAGTTGTTCCAGAAACTGCCTGCCGGCATCGATGTAAATGACATTGACCGCAAGGTTCCGGCTGAAGGTTTCCATGATCTGCTTGGCTTCGTTCAGGCGAAGCAGGCCGTTGTCCACGAATACGCATACCAGTTGATCGCCAATGGCACGATGAATGAGTGCAGCGGCTACGGATGAATCCACCCCTCCAGATAGCCCCAGGACGACTTTATCATTCCCGACACGGGCACGAATCCGGCCAATGGCTTCTTCCACGTAATCAGGCATGTTCCAGTCATAGCCTGCACTGCAGATATCGTGCACGAAGTGATCGAGAATTGCCTTGCCCTGTCGTGTGTGGGTGACTTCAGGGTGAAACTGTACTCCGTAAAAGTTGCGCGTTTCATCCGCCATGGCAGCGAAGGGAGTCGCTGCATTGGAGGCAATGGCAGTGAAACCCGGTGGCAGTTTGTTGACACGGTCGCCATGGCTCATCCAGACGTCAAGAGCCGGTTTGCCATCGGAGTTAATGCGGTCCTGTATGCCATGGAACAGCTTGCACGGCGCAGTCAGCAGTTCTGCGTAACCGAATTCACGCGTCTGTGCATCTTCCACTTCTCCACCGAGCTGAGCTGCCATGGCTTGCATTCCATAACAAATACCGAGGACGGGAACCCCCAGCTCGAACACGATTTGCGGCACACGTGGCGCATCCTCAGTGAAAGTCGAAGCTGGCCCGCCGGAGAGAATAATACCGATAGGTGCAAATTCCCGGATGAATTGCGGGCTGACATCAAAGGGATGGAGTTCACAGTAAACATTGGTCTCGCGAATGCGCCGGGCAATCAGCCGGGTGTATTGCGAGCCAAAATCCAGGATGAGAATGGCTGAATGCATATCAGAAAAACTTATTCGACGTGATAGTTTGGAGCTTCTTTGGTGATCTGGACATCATGCACATGAGATTCACGGATTCCAGAGGATGTGATTTCGATGAATTCAGCTTTGGTATGCATGTCGCTGATGGTGCGGCATCCCAGATAACCCATGCTGGATCGGACACCTCCAGTCAGCTGGTGAATGACATTGGCGAGATAGCCTTTATAAGGGACGCGTCCTTCCACACCTTCCGGTACCAGTTTATCTGCCTCATGGCGTTCGGCTTCCTGGAAATAGCGGTCGCTCGATCCTTGTTGCATGGCAGATAAAGAGCCCATGCCCCGATAGCTTTTATAGGATCTTCCCTTGAGCAGCTCGATTTCACCCGGAGATTCTTCGGTTCCGGCCAGCAAGCCTCCCAGCATGACTGAACTTGCGCCTGCAGCCAGTGCCTTGGCAATATCACCAGAATAGCGGATACCCCCATCGGCGATGAGGGGTACACCTGTGCCCAGCAGCGCAGTAGCGACATTATCGATGGCTGAAATTTGTGGCACACCGACACCCGCGACGACGCGAGTGGTACAGATCGAGCCGGGGCCGATCCCGACTTTTACGGCATCAGCGCCATGATCTACCAATGCCTTTGCTGCCGTAGCAGTGGCTACATTGCCAGCGATTACCTGAATTTCAGGGAATTTTTTCTTGACCCAGCGCACACGATCCAGCACACCCTGTGAATGTCCATGTGCCGTATCCACGACGATTACATCTGCGCCGGCTTCCACCAGGGCAGCAGCGCGTTCATCGCTGCCTTCTCCCACGCCAATGGCAGCACCTACGTACAAACGTTCCTGATTATCCTTACTGGCATAGGGATGTTCGGTGGTTCGGGTGATATCCTTGACAGTGATCATTCCGCGCAATTCGAAGTTTTCACTGACGATCAGCGCTTTTTCAAGCCTATGTTTGTGCAGCAGGGCCAGTGCATCTTCTTTTGAAACGCCTTCCCGAACAGTAACCAGGTGTTTCTTCGGCGTCATGATATTTTTGACCGGTTGATCGAGGTTGGTTTCAAAACGCAGATCACGGTTGGTAACGATGCCGACAACCTTTTTGCTTTTTACTACGGGCAGTCCGGATATGTTGTGCTGCCTGATCAGTTCCAGAACCTTGCGAACGGTCATGTCCGGAGAGACGATGATCGGATCGGTGACAACACCGCTTTCAAAGCGTTTTACCTGGGCAACTTGTGCGGCCTGAGCCTTGATAGGCATGTTTTTGTGGATGATGCCGATCCCGCCTTCCTGTGCAATGGCAATGGCAAGCCGCGCTTCGGTAACGGTATCCATTGCCGCGGAAACGATCGGTATCTTTATGCGGAGCGTGCGGGTCAGTTGTGTAGCCAGATCGACATCTTTGGGTAAGACCTCGGAATAAGCGGGAACCAGGAGAATATCGTCGAAGGTGAGTGCTTTTTGTATTAATCTCATGCGATCAATCCCTTACAAAACCCTATTATACCGAACCTTTTTGTATTTTCTGATTTGGCTTGGCACGTTTTGATGAAGCGCGTGGATAAAGACAGCTGCCAGATTCTGGATTATTAACGCATACGCCAGGTGGTGTAGGTTGTTTCCCGATCAAAATCATCCCAGATATAGGTTGGTTTGATGATAGGCGTGGTGGGTACTACAAAGGTAACGATATCAACTGCACCACTCAGTGTCCGGCCGACTGTATGGACGAGCCCGACGAAGAAACCTGCTGTCACGCCATAGATGGTTCCTTTTTTATGGCTGGTAATCATCATGTTCTTGGGAATTTCGGCAACGCCGGTAATGACATTGGCTACACCGGTAGCCAGTTTTTCTCCCGCTTTCTCGGGGTAGGTATCAGCCTGAGCATTGAAGGAAAGTGAGAGGCACAGAATTGCTGGTGCCAGAAGTGAGATGGAAGTACGTTTCATTGTGTTTTTCCTCGCTAGAAATTGTAAATCGCTTGGTTGAAAGGATTACTGGCGCAGACTGATAATGGGCCATCCACTTTTTTTCGCATGTTCATGGAGTGTGGCATCAGGATCGACTGCAACAGGATGAGTTACTCTTTTGAGTAGCGGTAGATCATTGAGTGAATCACTATAAAACCAGCTCTGCAGGAAAGAAAGCCAAGTGAGATTGTGCGCATCCAGCCATTGCTCCAGCCGGGTTATTTTACCTGCCTGGAACGAGGGTATGCCGGTTACGCGGCCGGTAAATTCACCATTTTTCTGTTCCGGTTCAGTGGCGATCAGGTGATCGATACCCAGCATGCGGGCAATGGGTGCGGTTACAAAACTGTTGGTGGCAGTAATGATGATGCACAAATCTTTTTCGGCCTGATGTCTTGCAATCAACTCACGTGCGCCTGGAGCGATCAAGGGTGCGATTTTTCGTTCGATGAAATCGCTGCGCCATGTGTTTAACTGTTCACGAGGATGGCGGGATAGAGGTTTGAGCTGAAAATCCAGGAATTCGTGGATATCGAGTGTGCCCGCTTTATATTGTTCATAAAATTCGATGTTGCGGGCTTCATAGACTTCCCGATCCAGAACTTGTTGTTCAATGAGAAATTGGGCCCATTGAAAATCGCTGTCACCAGCCAGAAGCGTGTTATCCAGGTCAAATAATGCCAGTTTCATGATACTGAACTTTGATATTGGAAAATATGGATGCGGTAAAGCCGGGTAAATTCAGACAAAAAGTACGTTTTAGGGTCGTTTCATGCCATTGTGATCTGCTGAAGTCGATAATCACCCGCAAGTTGGTACGTGATTATAGCAGCTCGCGCAACAAGGGAAGGGTGATGGGGCGTTGCCTGGTCAGCGAAAGCTGATCCAGTGCGTGAACAAGCCTGATGAGGGAAGATAAATTCCGCTGTTCATATTTCAGTAAATAATGGCAAATTTCCAGCGGCAGCTCAAACCCGCAACGGATTGCGTAATCTTGCATGACCTCGATTTTTTTTTCATCCGTCAATTCATGCACCTGGTATACCAGCCCCCAACCCAGGCGGGTAGTCAGATCCTGGCGTAAATCCAGTTGGGCAGGTGGTTTGGTACCACTGGCCAGAAATATGCCATGTTTGTTGTCACGCAAGTGGTTGTAAAGATTGAACAACCTGATCTGGGCCGCATCATCCAATCGTTCGACATTATCAATCACTATACAGTCTGTACCGGGATTGAAGTTTGGCTCATCCTGATTGCAGTCGATGTAGCGTGAGTTGCATTGCTGTTCTGAAAAAGCATCCGCCACTGCCTGCAACAAATGGCTTTTACCACTACCCGTTTTCCCCCACAGATAATAAAAACGATCCTGCTGATTGCCCGCAACCAGATTTCTCAATGTATAAAGTACCTCTTCATTCCCTGAGGAAATAAAGTTATCCAGTGATGGCGGGCCAATTTCAGTGATATCGAGAAGCTGTTGTCTCATCAATGGACTCTGGAGTTTTTCTCTACAGGGGCGTTAAAAAGACTAATGTGTAGATGATTGAGTAAAAAGGTTTCTGTGTTTATGGTATGTACTTATGAAGATAGACAAATAAAAAGAATACTTAGTAGTTAGAAGGAGTTATTTCAAAGATTTTAAGATTTTTTTTCTGATTTTTCCCGCAATATGCTTAGATATACCAATTAACCCCCAAAAAGATCTGAGGTTATAGGCAACTAATCCAAGACGCTCACGCCGGTGGCTCATCCAATCTTTCTTGTAAGCATCATCTCCGGTGAGATAGTCAACTTCATGTACCTTGTCCACGTCAATTGCATGTTGCATCAGGTGTGCAGTCAGAATTGTCCCCGGTGACAAATGAGCAAATTTTTCGTCATACGCCAATTTATAAATTGCTGCTCGACCTTGATTTACTATCCAGAGCTGCGCCGCAATTGGTTCTTCGTCATAGTATGCGATTCCCAGTCTTAGCCAGCCTTTGGCTGCACAGAGACTGATTAAAGAAGGCATGAATTCGGGGTAGGGTTCCGGTATTTTCCAACTTGCGTTGTAAATTTTTTCCCAAGCCTGGATTGCGATTGGAAGCTTATCGTGAGTTGTCAAAATTTCCAGTTTTCCGTGTCCTCCAGCCAGAAATTTTTTCTTGCGCCGCTCCAGTGTGTTTCTTACTCGGGAGGAAAGATTCTGTAAATAAACGGAGAATGGTTGATTATTTACAGGTAAATACCAATTTCCCCAGCAGAAAAATCGATCGGTTTTAAAACCGATTTTCTTTAAGGCTTGCTCATGAAGATTAAAACTTGACTGAGATGGATCCATGATATCAAAGCGCAGTACATCAGTCCGGGTATCCGATAAAATCCATCTCAAGCAGTCAGCCAATTTGTCAACTGTCAGGCTGGAAGAAATTAAAGGCTGATAAAGTGAAGAATAAAAACAGGTAAAACTGCTGATTTGCCTCAGACTGAGCTTTCCTTTTTTTTGTAATAGTGTTGGCCAGATACCTTGTGTGACACCCTCTATTTCCAGAGTGAAAATACAGATTTCTTTTGTTTGGCGAATAACTGTAGTCTCCAATAGAAGAAACCAGTCTCTGGATAAGTCAAAACTGTCTTTTTCGCCTGAATCGAAAAGTTTCTTGCAGTCGGCAGGCAAGTCGTTGAAGCTTTCGTATTTCCTGATTTGTTGTTCCATAAGTTTATTTATAGCCAGCACATATATGTTTCGTTTTGTAGTTGCACACGATCCATATAGTATAAAAATGAAAAAGACTGGCAGTTGTTGAATTCGTGCACACATGTGCGTTATTTTAGTGGTGAAGTTCTTGTCATTCTGTTTTGTCCGGCATCAACTTTCCTACCAGCTTCAGCCCCGCCAGACTGAATATCCCTGCCATTGTCAGGTACAGGCCAACGAGTGATGTACCACCGGCATCAGTCAGTGCTTGTGCGATGATCGGAGCGAGTGCTCCGCCCAGAATGCCTCCTGCATTAAACGCAACGGATACACCTGTGTAGCGTATTCGTGGGGGGAAAAGCGATGGCAGCCATACACCAAGAGGGCCGTATACAAAACCCATGATGAACAGCGCAAGCGAGAGCATTCCCCAGACCAGCCATAGCGATCCTGCTCCCAGAGCTGGGCCAAATGTCAGCCCCAGACCAATCGTTGCAGCGCAGCCCCAGCTCAGTACCTGATTGGCACTGGCCTTGTCGGCACGTATTCCTGCAATGATGATCCCGGCAGCGAGAAATGCTATGGCAGCGAGCTGGGTGATGAGAAACTGTTCGCGATCGTATCCCAGTGTGGTGGTGCCATGGGCGAGTGCAAACGCGGTTGAAAGGTAAAAAATGGCGAAGCAGGCTACCACCGTAAAAGTTCCGGCAAATGTGATGAGTGCGTGCTTGCGTATCAATTCCCAGAAGGGGATCGAAACAGGAGGATTTTGTGCCAGTGCCTGGGTAAATTCCGGTGTTTCATTGATTTTCAGGCGTACCCACAGGCCAAGTACAATCAGGATACTGCTGGCGAGGAAGGGGATTCTCCATCCCCATGCTGCAAAATCTGCGTCACTCAACTGCAGGCCGATCAGCAGAAACAGCCCGTTTGCTGCAAGGAATCCAATCGGAGCGCCCAACTGAGGCACCATTCCGAACCGGCCACGCCATCCCGGAGGAGCATTTTCAACAGCCAGCAACGCTGCGCCTCCCCATTCGCCGCCCAGACCCAGTCCCTGGCCAAAACGCAGAATGCACAATAACAGCGGGGCTATCCAGCCAGCTGTCGAATAGGTGGGCAGGAACGCAATTAGCAGGGTCGATATCCCCATCAGCAATAATGAGGCAACCAACGTTGATTTTCTGCCGATTCGGTCTCCGAAGTGACCAAACAAAACTGCACCGAAAGGACGCGCAATGAAGGCGAGGCTGAAGCTCAGGAATGACAGCATCAATTGTGCAGATGGAGATTCTGCAGGAAAGAACAACGGCCCGAATACCAGTGCTGCCGCGGTGGCGTAGATATAAAAATCATAAAATTCGATGGTGGTTCCAACCAGACTGGCCACAAGGATACGGCGGTGCTGGCGAAAAGGGCTGACCATAATCAGTTTTCCTTCAAGGCTTTCGGATGACCAGGCTGATCCTGGACTTACGGAACGCGAAAGTAATGAGGATCAGGTGGTTTGTCAAATTGAATACAGAAACAGCCTGGAACAGAAAGGAGTTCCAGAGCCCGGCAGATTCTCTTTCTGGAGAAATAACGGGTTATCAGGCCAACGCATCTTTGATCTGGTTGAAAGGCTTGTTGTGCAGGAAATTGCGTATGTTATCTGCCAGCAGATTGAGCATGCGTTGTCGGGATTCCACACTGGCCCAGGCAGAGTGGGGTGTGATGATGAGATTCGGATGAGGGTAATCCAGCAGTGGATTACCACTGACTGGCGGTTCTTCTTTCAGGACATCGATGGCTGCACCGGCAATATGTTTTGAGTAAAGGCTTTTCAGCAGATCGGTTTCATCGATCAGGCCACTGCGGGCGGTATTGATCAGGTATGCCGAAGGCTTCATCAGGTTCAGCTCCCGGTTGCTGATCAGGTGGCGGGTATCTTCCGACAAAGGGCAGTGCAGGGTAATGAAATCCGTCTGACGGATGACCTCATCGAATGCTGTTCGTCCAGGCCGGATGGTTGAAGCAGATTTGTGTTCGGCGATCAGCAATTTCATCCCGAATGCTTTGGCAATGTTTGCCACCGCATTGCCCAGTTCTCCGTATCCGACAATACCGAGTGTTTTTCCGGCCAGTTCTGTGATTCCGAAATCAAGCGGACAGAAATAGGAACTCGCCTGCCAGCCACCTCGTTTTATCAGTTGCTGATATTCCACGAAACGGCAGGCAAAGTTCAGCATGAACATGAAAACATGCTGAGCGACGGAGCCGGTGGCATAGTTGCGCACATTGCATACCGGAATGTTGCGCTCGGCAGCCGCGATCAGATCGACGTTGTTATAACCGGTTGCCGCCACACATATCAGTTTCAGCTTGTTTGCAGCATCCAGGGCTGAACGGTCCAGCAGCGTTTTATTGCTGACGACGATTTCTGCTTCCCTGATTCGTTCTGCTACCTGCTCCCGGGAAGTGTTGTCATGATAAACCCAGGGGGATACGACTTGCTCCAGCACCGTTCTATCGATATCACCGCGGGTAACAGAACCGAAATCGAGAAAAACCGTAAGCATGATTGTCTGATAGATGGAATTGGAAAGGGTATTCCAAAAGAATGTAGTGAAAGCGCAAGGTATTGTCAAACGGGCCGACTGGCACGGCTTGGAATGTATTTCGTGAGTATCTGCAAACGGACAGGCATCACAGAGGTATCACAGAAGGATGTTGCAGAAACAAAAAAGCCGATACAGTTTCCGGTATCGGCCCGCATTCAAACTTAAACGTCAGGTCATTTGAGCGTCAGGATCCAGTCTGCCAGTGCTTTGGCATCTGCATCGCTCACGTTGACGTTTGGCGGCATTGGAATCTGTCCCCATACACCGCTGCTGCCGCCTTTGATTTTACCTGCCAGATATGTGGCTGCATCGTCTTTATCAGCATATTTGGCTGCGATGTCTTTAAGTGCAGGGCCAACGACTTTTGTTTCGACCTGATGGCAGGCGATACAGTTGTTCTTTTTGGCTAAATCGGCATCTGCCTGAGCATAACCGGCTACTAATAATGCTGAAGCAGCAAATGTACCTAACCAAGCTGTTTTCATCATATTTTTCCTTTTATGAATGATTAAGGGAGTGCCATTCTACCGTGAAGCTTACACATTTGCAGTAGTTCATTCAGCGAGTGGATCTCCGGAAGACAACGCCTGCCCTCACACACCCGGGCACTGATTTTTCCATCCGGGGTAGAGCGCATTTTAAGACTGTCGGGTAATTCGGAAAGTTCCAGAGGCAAGGCGATCACTATTTTGTCAAGCGAATAAGGAAGCAGTGCTTTCAGCCAAATTTGCAGTTCTGGCCGGTTACCATGAAGAATTACTGTTTTTGTCGGCTCGAGGAATTCCTCCAGCGTGATCAGCAGACTGCAATGCGAGCTGGCATGCAGTGACAATCCGCTGGAAAAAACATTCAGCGTGCGTTCGGCTGCTTCAAGATAACGCTGTTCATTCAACAGATGGCCCAGTCGTTGCAAAGTAGTGGCGGCAATGCCGTTTCCGGCTGGAATTGCGCCATCATGGCCCGTTTTGGGTCGATGGATGAGTGTTTCGTGGTCATGGCTGGTAAAAAAGAATCCGCCGGATGTTTTGTCCTCAAACCGGGTAAGCAGTACATCGGCCAGGGTAATGGCAAAATCGAGATCCGTCTGCCGGAAATCGGCCTGCAGCAGTGTCAGCAGGCTGTCCAGCAGGAATGCATGATCGTCGAGATAAGCATTCAGATGTGCTTTATCGTCTTTGAAAGTTGCCAGCAGGCGGTCATTCTGCCACAGTCTGCTGCGGATGAAATCCAGCGCCCGCACGGCTGAACTAATCCATTCCTCGCGCTCGAAAATCTGTCCTGCGCGTGTCATGCCCTTGATCATCAGCGCATTCCAGCTCGTCAGGATTTTTTCGTCACGCCCCGGGCGAATACGCTGTTCGCGTTCGTTCAGCAATTTTCTGCGGGCACTGTCGATGAGTTGCTGTACAGCTTCCTGGCTGATTTGATGGCGTGCTGCGACTGTCTCGATCGATTCCGTGACTGCAAGATGCCAGTGGTGATTCTCGAAGTTGGGTGAGCGGTCGAGACCATAATAAGCCGCTGTCACCCGATATTCTTCCGGTGTCAGAATTGCCGAAACCGCCTGACGATCCCAGACGTAGAATTTTCCTTCTTCATGCTCAGAGTCAGCATCGAGCGAGGAAAAATAGCCACCTTCCCCGTCTATCCCGGATTGCATTTCCCGTATGACCCAGGCAGCCGTTTCCTCGACTACCTGTTTGAACAGTGGATTGCCGGTCACAAGCCAGGTTTCCGCGTAGAGGGGCAGCATCAGTGCATTGTCGTACAGCATTTTCTCGAAATGCGGAATCTGCCAGGAATGATCGGTGCTGTAACGGCAGAATCCTCCCCCCAGTTGGTCGTACAAGCCGCCTTGTGCCATTTTTTCCAGCGTGTGGGTTACGACATGCAGTGCCCGCGTGTCATTGTCGGTGACATAACGCCGCAGGCAAAACTGTAACTCTGCCGGATGGAGAAATTTGGGTGCATCTCCGAAACCGCCGTCGGTTTCATCGAACAGGCGATTCAATTGCTCCCAGGCACGGTCGATTGGTTGCCGGGAAAGTGCGGAAGCACGGGTATCCGGTGCCGGGAGCGATTGAGCCAGCAATTTCAGCAATACCGCATTCTGCTTCTCGATATCGGTTTTACGCGTGCGATAGAGCTCGGCTACTTTTGGCAGCAGTTCCAGAAACCCTGGCATGCTGTAGCGTGCCTCTTTCGGAAAGTAAGTCCCGCCAAAAAAAGGTTTTTGCTCGGGCGTCAGGAACATGGTCAGCGGCCATCCTCCTGAACGATGGTTCAATGTGTAATGCGCGCTCTGATAAATCTGGTCGATATCAGGGCGTTCTTCACGGTCGACCTTGATGTTGACGAAATGCTCATTCATGGCCGTGGCGACCTGAGCATCCTCGAACGATTCATGCGCCATCACATGGCACCAGTGACATGCGGAATAACCAATGGAGAGCAGTATCGGCTTATCCAGCATCCGTGCGATTTCCAATGCCTCTTCTCCCCACGGGTACCAGTCCACGGGGTTTTCCGCATGTTGCAGCAGGTAAGGGCTGGTTTCTCCGGCAAGATGGTTAGGCATTGGATTTTTGCTGAAAATAGATTAATCGGTGACTGCACCACGGCTGGCAGTGGATACCAGCTTGGCGTATTTCGCCAGTACGCCGCGTGTGTAGCGTGGTGCAGGTGGATGCCAGGCTGCCCGGCGGCGTTCCAGCTCGGCTTCAGGAACATTCAGTTGCAGCAGGCGACGGTGTGCATCGATCGTAATCGAATCTCCCTCTTGTACCAGGGCGATCGTTCCGCCGGCGAATGCTTCCGGTGCCACATGGCCCACCACCATTCCGTAGGTACCACCGGAGAAACGCCCATCGGTAATCAACCCGACCGAATCACCCAGCCCTTCACCGATCAGTGCTGAAGTGGGAGAAAGCATTTCGCGCATGCCGGGTCCGCCCTGTGGGCCTTCGTAGCGGATGACCACCACATCACCTGGCTGGATTTTGCGTTCAAGAATGGCAGCCATGCAGGTTTCTTCAGAATCGAACACTCTGGCGGGACCGGTAATACTGGGATTTTTGATGCCGGAAATCTTGGCAACCGCACCTTCTGATGAAAGATTACCTTTCAGGATCGCCAGGTGCCCCTGTTCATATACCGGATTGTCCCAGGGTTGAATCACATCCTGATCGGCACGCGGCTGTTCGGGAATGTCTTTCAGCACTTCCGCGATGGTTTGTCCGCTGATGGTCAGACAGTCGCCGTGCAGCAGGTCGTGTACCAGCAACATTTTCATCACTTGCGGAATACCGCCCGCTTTGTGCAGATCCGTGGCTACATAGCGTCCGGAAGGTTTCAGATCGCACAATACCGGTACGCGTGCACGAATGGCTTCGAAATCATCGATGCTGAATTCCACTTCGGCTGCATGGGCGATGGCCAGCAGGTGCAGCACGGCATTGGTCGAACCTCCCACCGCCATGACGACAGATACCGCATTTTCGATGGATTTGCGGGTGATCAGGCTGCGCGGCAGAATCTGCTTTTTGACCGCGTCCACCAGTACTTCGGCGGAGCGTATGGCGCTGATCCGTTTTTCCTCATCTTCTGCTGCCATGGTGGAAGAGTAAGGCAGGCTCATTCCCATTGCCTCGATGGCAGATGACATGGTGTTGGCTGTGTACATACCACCGCACGAACCGGCGCCGGGACAGGCATGGCGTTCGACTTCCAGCAGTTCATGATCGTCTATCTTGTGCGCGGTATGCTGTCCGACAGCTTCGAAAGCGCTTACGATGGTCAGATCACGGCCCTGGTAATGGCCAGGTTTGATGGTACCGCCATAGACGAAGATGGACGGTACGTTCAGTCTGGCCAGCGCGATCATGGCGCCAGGCATGTTTTTATCGCAACCACCGATGGCGATGACGCCATCCATACTTTCCGCCTGTACGCAGGTTTCGATCGAATCGGCGATCACTTCGCGCGAAACCAGAGAATACTTCATGCCTTCGGTACCCATGGAGATCCCGTCGGATACGGTGATGGTGCCAAACATCTGCGGCATGGCACCGGCGGTTTTCAGCGCATGTTCGGCGCATTTGGCAAGGGTATCCAGCCCCATGTTGCAGGGTGTGATGGTGGAAAAACCGTTGGCAACCCCGACGATAGGTTTATCGAAGTCTCCGTCACCGAAACCGACTGCGCGTAACATGGCGCGGTTGGGGGTGCGTTGTGCACCTTGGGTAATGGTTTGGCTGCGTCGATTATCTGGCATATTGTTTCCTCATGGACAGGTGAATGAATTACGGGCCCGATAAGGGGATGATCGCGGGTGATGTCTGCTGCGATCAGTGGGCATTGCCGTATAATGAATATTTTACCGTAAGTCAGGCTGCTGCCCATGCTCGTTCACCCACAATTCGATCCGGTTGCAATTTCCATCGGTCCGCTTGCTGTTCGCTGGTACGGGTTGATGTACCTGCTCGGATTTTCACTGTTCATTCTGCTGGGGCGTTATCGCATCCGACAACAGCCCAATGGCGTGTTTACCCGGGAAATGCTGGATGATGCATTGTTCTACGGAGTGCTGGGTGTGATTCTGGGTGGGCGTCTGGGTCATGTCCTGTTTTATGAACCGGGTTACTATCTGCAGCATCCGCTGGAGATATTGGCCATCTGGCAAGGTGGCATGTCCTTCCACGGCGGGTTTCTCGGTGTTGCCATCGCCATGCTGTGTCTGGCGCGTAAGTACCAGCTTTCATGGCTGGCCGTCACGGATTTCATCGCACCGTTGGTGCCGCTTGGATTGGGAGCAGGGCGTATCGGTAATTTCATCAATGGTGAATTGTGGGGGCGCCCCACCGATGTGCCGTGGGGGATGATTTTTCCGTATGCGGATAATTTGCCGCGCCATCCCTCACAACTTTACGAGTTCGCATTGGAAGGACTGGTGCTTTTCGCGCTGATCTGGCTTTATTCTGCCAAGCCAAGGCCGCTGGGTGCCGTTACCGGAATGTTCATGATCGGTTATGGTGCATTCCGCTCGTTCTGTGAGTTTTTCCGTGAGCCGGATGACGGTTTTCTCGGCATCATGACGCTGGGTATCAGTATGGGGCAGTGGTTGTCCCTGCCGATGATTGCAGCCGGTATCGCGCTTTTATACTGGGCATACCGATATGACGGCAAACCGGAAAAAGCGGCCCGGAAACTGCCGCGCGAGCGTAAAAATCGGGATTGACCGGCGGAATCGATCGGATATGGCTATGCCCTCTGATTTGGCGGCCGGGAATAATTCCCGGTATCGGCTTGTTACCACGGCAGCAGGTGATACCCTTCTACAGCTTACTGGCAGCTTTACGCTCACCTCACTTGATCGATCATTTCCCACAGTAACAAAAGAACTGGCAAAACTGGCCAGCCAATCTGACGCCAGTAGCCTGCACTGGGATCTGACTGATGTCAGCCAACTGGATTATGCGGGAGCAGTCATGTTGTGGCGGATATGGGGTGAACAACGGCCTGCACATCTGCTGTTGCGACCCGAGCAGGAGAGAATGTTTTTGCGGCTGGAAAAGTCGGTATCGTTACCCGAGCAGCCACGACGCATATTGTTTTTGCCCATCTCTATGTTGGGAAAACAGTTGCTCCGCTTTCTCGACCATTTGACCGGCATGATCACCCTGTCCGGGCAGATCGTGCTGGATCTTTTTTTTCTGATGACCCATCCAGGCAGAATTCCGGCGCGGGAAATTTCTGCAAACCTGTATCGTACCGGTGCGCAGGCCCTTGGTATTACTGCTGTCGTGGGATTTCTGATCGGTATCGTCCTAAGCTATCTTACTTCAGAGCAGTTACATATGTTCGGGGCGGATATCTACATCGTCAATATTCTCGGGATGAGCATCATCCGGGAACTGGGCCCGATGCTCGCCGCCATACTGGTTGCCGGCCGTTCCGGTTCTGCCATGACAGCACAATTGGGTGTCATGCGTGTTACTGAGGAACTGGATGCGCTGACGGTGATGGGCATTCCCCACAGCATGAGGCTGGTGCTGCCCAAAATCATCGGACTGGGCATTGCCTTGCCCCTGATCGTACTCTGGACCAGTGCAATCGCGTTGCTGGGCGGGCTGGTGGCGGCAGAACTACAGATCGGGTTGAGTATTCACTATGCGCTGACTGCTTTGCCTGATACCGTGCCGATTGCCAATTTATGGCTCGGTCTGGGTAAAGGGATGGTTTGTGGTATGACGATTGCCCTGATCGCCTGTCATTTCGGGTTACGTATCAAACCCAATACCGAAAGCCTGGGAGAAGGTACTACCAATTCCGTGGTGACTTCGATAACTGCCGTCATCCTGATCGATGCCATCTTTGCCGTGGCGTTCTCTAATATCGGCATCAGGATAGCGAGCTGATGGCAATCATCGATCCGGTTATCGAGATCACCGGGCTGACTACCCGCTTTGGCAGCCACATCATCCATGAAAATATCGATCTGACGGTATACAAAGGAGAAATTCTGGCGCTGGTCGGCGGCTCCGGCAGCGGCAAAACCACTTTGTTGCGTCAGATGCTCGGGTTGGTCACGCCTGCACAGGGCAGTGTCAGGATATTAGGGGCGAGACGATATGATTGCGGCCGTGAGGAACAGAGAAAACTGCGTACTCGTTCCGGTGTGCTGTTTCAGCAGGGTGCACTGTTCAGCGCGTTGACGGTTTTCGAAAACGTGGCGTTGCCATTGCGGGAAATGCGTACGTTGTGTGAGGGCACGATACGCGAACTGGTCATGCTGAAACTCGGTATGGTCGGTGTCGAGGCACAACATGCCCGGAAAATGCCGGCGGAGCTATCGGGCGGGATGGTCAAGCGGGTTGCGCTGGCACGTGCCCTGGCGCTGGATCCGGAGCTGCTGTTTCTGGATGAACCCACCGCCGGACTCGATCCTGCACTGAGCGAGGGTTTTGTCGACCTGGTACGCTCATTGCGTGAGGAGCTGGCGCTGACGGTCATCATGGTTACGCATGATCTGGATACCCTGGTTGCGATTTCCGATCGCGTGGCTGTACTGGCCGACCGGCGTATCGTTGCACTGGGGCCGATACCGGAAATCATCACCATCGATCATCCGTTCATCACGGCCTTTTTTGGAGGGATGCGCGGCCGTAATGCATTGCGTGCTCTGCAGCAACACTGATTTATTTGTTGCCCTGTTATTTCATTCGAATTTCAAACCAAGGAAACACAATGTCCAACAGTACCCTGACACTTGCCCAGATGTTGATTGCACGTCGTTCGCTGACACCTGACGATGATGGTTGCCAGAAAATGATCATGCATCGTCTGGCAGGGCTTGGGTTCAAAAGCGACTCCATGACCTTCGGCGAAGTGGAAAACCTGTGGACGAGAAAAGGTTCCGACGCACCACTGGTATGTTTTGCCGGGCATACCGATGTCGTGCCGACCGGGCCGGTTACACAATGGGATAGCGATCCTTTTACGCCGGTGGTTCGGGATGGCTTTCTCTACGGGCGCGGTGCGGCGGATATGAAAACCTCCTTGGCTGCCTTCGTTACTGCGATCGAGGAGTTTATTGAGCTGCATCCCGATCACAAAGGCTCGATTGCGCTGCTGATCACCTCGGATGAAGAAGGGCCGGCAGTGGATGGTACGGTAAAAGTCGTGGAAGCACTGCAGACGCGCGGGGAAATGATCGATTATTGCATCGTGGGCGAGCCCACCTGCACCAACCAGTTGGGCGATACCATCAAAAACGGCCGACGTGGCAGTTTGTCAGGTAATCTGACTGTCAGAGGCATCCAGGGGCATATTGCGTATCCCCATCTGGCCAGAAATCCTATCCATACGGCCGCACCGGCCATTGCCGAGCTTGCGCAAACCGTGTGGGACAATGGTAACGAGTATTTCCCCGCCACCACCTGGCACATTTCCAACATTCATGGCGGTACCGGCGCAACCAACGTCATTCCCGGCGAAATCAACCTGCTGTTCAATTTCCGTTTCTCCACCGCCAGCACGGTCGATTCACTCAAAGCACGGGTACATGAAATTCTCGATCGGCACGGACTGGATTATGAACTGATCTGGGAACTCTCCGGTAAACCTTACCTTACCCCGAGAGGAACCCTGGCCGACGCAGTCAGTGCGGCCATTCGCGAGGTAACGGGTATCGAGCCGGAACTTTCTACCACCGGTGGCACTTCCGATGGCCGTTTCATCGCTGATATATGTCAGCAGGTGGTGGAATTCGGGCCGCGCAACGCAACCATCCACAAAATCAATGAATCTGTGGAAGTTGCAGATGTCGAACGCCTGGCCCGAATTTATCGCTTGACGCTGGAAAACCTGCTGCTTTGATAAGAGATGTGTTGATTGCCTGAAATGAAGACAGAAAATCAGGATTTATTTGTATTTTTTCCACGCAGCAGCTCAACCAGTTTTTCGCTCAGTTGAAATCTGGCGGTATTCTTCCCGGTTTCGCCGGTCTGGCTGATCAATCCGTAAGAAGTCAGCGAATCCAGCAACGGCAGCAGATCACTGTGATCCTCCAGGAAATAGGCGATACAGGGACCTCTGCGATGAAATCCCCAGCGCTCCCACCCCCAGCCTTTTTTCAGCACATAAAATTCCCGGTGAAATTTGAAATCGGGATTTTCTACATCCTGCTTCATTTCGTTGAGCAAGCGCTCATGTGTCTGCCACAACTGATCGAACAAATTGATAGTGCCTGCATCGACCGTTTTTTGTGTCTTGTTTTCACTCGGCTTCATGAAATAACTGGCGAGATAAATCGTAAGCGCACCCGCCAGAAATCCTGCCACCAAACTCAAAATATCCATTTCTCCTCCATCAATGTAATTTTGATCAGTTATTTTCAGGCTGAGCAGTATAACAAGTAAAGCGGGTGTATCTGGAGCTGTTGCGGGTTTACGTTGCCAACGTTGAATTATTCTTGGATATATATGGCCGGGGAAAACAGCAGACAAAACGCATTTACGCACTAATCCGGCGGTAATTCAGGGTATCGGTGTTTCGGTATCCTGCTGTTGAAAAAGATAGGTGGGCGTTGTCTCAATCCCTTTGAAATCAGGGCATCGGTGTTTCATCTCTTAGTCAAGAAAGAAGACAAAAATTACTTTGTCTCAATCCCTTTGAAATCAGGGCATCGGTGTTTCAAACCAGAATCAAGAAAGAAGACAAAAATTACTACGTCTCAATCCCTTTGAAATCAGGGCATCGGTGTTTCCCTTGGCTAACGCGATCAGTTATGGTGATCCTAAGTCTCAATCCCTTTGAAATCAGGGCATCGGTGTTTCGATTCCATGCCGAAATCTTTCCCAACGAGACCTATGTCTCAATCCCTTTGAAATCAGGGCATCGGTGTTTCTCGGCGTAGATTCGGAGAATACTGCTCGGGCAGTGGTCTCAATCCCTTTGAAATCAGGGCATCGGTGTTTCAGAATATTAATGTCGGCAATGTTCAGGCAAACGGAGTCTCAATCCCTTTGAAATCAGGGCATCGGTGTTTCTGACCACCGTGTTTTTCTTCCGCCAGATCAATAAATTGCAAAGGGCGATAAGGAAAACTGATGGGATGTTGCAAGTTACCTCTTTTTAAACGACTGTTTCTTCCAGATACATTATATTTTACCATTTGGCCGGCAGGCCACTCCATTGTATGCCTTCCGGCAGTGTAGGGCGGCCGATACGCGCTTTCAGGCCGCGGCCCGGTAGTGGATAAACCCGCAAATCGTCCTGTTTTTCGTCAATCAGCTCGATGGCATCCTGTATACAGCGTTCAAGCTGACGATCGTCACCCCTGAACAGGAATACCGAATACTGCAATGGTACTGCCCGTTTGATCAGATAACGATACAAGCGTCCTAATCTGCGTGGGTCAGTGATGTCGTAGCAGATGATAAAGTCACTCATTGCCTGTCTTTTCAAAAAATGATCCGCTGGCATGGGACCCGGGTAGTGGTGCACTTATTCTCATATTTATTCCCAATCTCCGGAATCGTGATCCGGTGTATTTCCTGATTCGGGAGTCAGAGCGCTGCCAACTTGTTCGGCCAGTTGTTCAATTTCCTGATTGATTCCTTTGCGCAAGATCTCACTATGTTCCTCATACGCTGCGTAGTAACGCACGCGACCAGCCTTGCCAAGCAGGCACCCTGATTCAGTTGTGGTGAAATGATCCTTGTCGAGCACTCGCCGATGTACCAGTGCAAAGGCAAAACGATCCGCCAGTGGTCGCAGTGGCTCCAGTAGGTCGGAGGCGAGCGATTCGCGACCAAAATCCAGGCGGTGATAAAAACCAATGTAGGGATCGAATCCAGCACCATGCAATGCAATCGTAATTTCACTGTGCAGCAGGGTGTAAGTAAGCGAAAGCAGGGCATTGAACGGGTCACGCGGCGGACGACGGTTGCGGCCATGAAAATGCAGTGAGCCCGGGATGACAGCCTGCAGGCCGGTGAAGTAGCGTGCAGCAGCGGAGCCCTCGATACCACGCAGACTGGCTGCGTTATTGATGTTACCGAGACGGGCCCGATGCTCTTCTAATCCGCGCAAGGCGCGGCTGAGTTCGTAACGTGCCTGGATATCGTTTTCACGCAGCTCGGTAAACCATTCGATTTGTCGCGTCAGCTTGCGTTCGATGAGTTCTCTGGCAATTATTAGACTGGCTGGTTCATCGAGGCTCAAGCGTACTTGGGCGACACGCCGGGCTGCATCGTTGTGCGGTCTGGCCAGAAGCAGACTTGGTCGGCTGGTGCGACCGCTGAGAATGACTACGCCAACACCGCGTTCACCAAGCTTGCCGAGTAGTGCCGCTGGTAGATTGACATCGCCACGTAGAAATACGCGTGTCAACGGGGCAATGGGCACTGTACCAATGCGTTCACCATTTTCCCGGAAAACGATAGCACCAGATTCAAGCCCAAGTTCTACACCGCGGCGATCAACGAACAGGCTGGTCATGATGTTTTTTCCTCCTCACTTTCAGACAATACAAAAGTGTTGCACTGTGAATGTGCTGGCATTGCCGTAACAGCGTGGCTTCATACGCGGATCAAGGCTGAGGATGTGGAGGCGATCTGCCTGTGTGTCCATCAGCTTGTCGAGCTCAGTGCGAATGGTGTGCAACTCTGTCGGGGTTACCCATATTTCAAATACGGATTTTTGCCCGCTGACTTTATAGCCGGTGAGATAGCGACAAACCTGGCGCAGACGGCGCGGATTGCAGATATCGTAGGCGACCAGGTACAAGTTCCGATTCATGTGAAGTATCGTAGCCTTTGCCTTGTATTTGTTGCGGGATGGTAAGTTTGCCGTGCCAAGCACCGGAAACAGATTTTCTCACTCGACGCCGATAGTTTCATTTACTGCCTGTGCCAACGATACGAATACGCTCGGGAGGCAGTGTGAGACCACGCCGTGTATGCGGGCGTTTGCCCGTAGTCGTTAGCAGATAGGGGGCAGCTGCCGGTCCAAGTGTGTCTTTCAGCACACGTTCCAGTTTCGCGTTTTTGGTCTGAAAAAACTCCTTCTCCATGCCGTTGCCGAGCAGCTCGGCGGTTTTCTCATAATCAATGGCATCAATACCAACCACTGTCCGGTAAATATCGAGAAATAATCTGGCATCGGCTTCACGCCAGGTTGTTTCAGGCCGCCCCTGTCGGGCTAGCGTAGCCCACCACGCCAGCCATGCAAGCAGTTGCGGTTTCATGGCAACTGCAGTAGTGCCACAGACGACGTTTCGCTGCTCCAGATCAATCAGCAGGCATGGTGGTGCAAAACTTTGCTGCAAGGTAACTACCGTTTCACTGAACCCGGCGCGGCCGGCAATCAGAGTAGCCGGCAGCCCGTGCCGCAACCGTACCACAGGAATTTCTGCCAGTGTAACAATGGCCTCGGCAGTATCAATATGATGCCCGTCTCGTGTTACCAGGCGGCGTGGCTGACGTGGCGGGTAAAAAAAATCCGGATGACCTTCAAAGGGTGATGAAACCAGAACATGGGAGAGATTATCCTGCGGCCGGGCAAACAGTGAAAAGGCATACCCCAGATAAAAACCCATGGTCTTGCGCCCGCCGGCAATCGAAACATGCAGCGCCGCGTCAGCATCCTCAGTAAGTTGGGCAACAAGTGCCGTGATTGTGTCAGCCGCTGCGGCATTTTCGGCCGGTGTGCGAATGTCGGCGAGTTTTTCCTGGTGATGGCTGATGATATGGATGCAATCTTCATCAAAACGGGGGAGGCCGATCTGTGGCTGGTCATTCAACAGCGCATGAAAATGTCCACCATCGGGGTGCAGCAATGCTGCCCGCGCCAACCGTGCTCCATCGGTAGTGGTCAGCAGATGTATCTCTGTCGGAATAAAGGGCGTGGCCCGTGCCACAGCCAGAGCGTACAGCGTTTCAGTGACAATCTGCGGTGACAGCCCCGTAACACATAACAGTATGCGGTGCGGATATTCATGGGGTTGGAGCGGCTCTGGCATAGTGGAACAATTTTCCTGGCAGGTATTCAGTAAGCAAATTTATAGCAGTAAAGACACTGTCTTCTAATGCTTGAACAATTATTGCGAGGTAGATACACCGAAGCAATCCAGTCAGACAATACAAAGATACCGAATTGCCACGGGCGGCTTCGCAATGATGGCGAAAATGAGAGACTGGAAAATTACCAATCAGAGGAAATCTTCTCTGAATCGGAATTTTTGAAGATTGCAGCGATGCCAATCGTGGTCACTGCGATGATGGCAAGGTTCTCTGTTGGAATATCCTTGGCTTCTTTCAACACATCTTCCAGAGCCCCAAGAATCGAGTCTAATATTGACATTTTGTTTTCCTTGGTTTGAAAAATAAATTATTTCCAATGTAGGCAGATAACTCAGTCATCCGTTGAATGGATTCATGGCACGACACGAGAAAATCTGACAGATGCAAAGTTTATCGTTTCGCATTGCCATGATGGTATATGGCAAGCTTGCCGTTATCAGTTGAACAGGCTGCGACGAAATTTTTTGAGCTGGTCATCAAGACAGTTTTCATCATTGACCATCCTGATGATTTCCTTGTCATCGGATTTAATGCCATGTGCCAAAGCGTTACGCAGGTATTCAAGTTTTCTGACCTGTTTGTTATCTTGCCTGGCATCTTTCCAGGCTTCATCACGCTCCGAGAAATCATTCGGATTGAGTTTATGCTCCAGCACGGCGCGTGTAACAAAGGATTCATAGAGGTAAATCACAGCGCGTACGTAATCGCGGCGTTCAAGGTAGGCATCGGCAAGCGCCAGTTCCCATGCTGCACGATCCGGCTCTTTAAACCAGTTAATGCGTTCTGTCAGTGCGTCACGGAACAACACGCCCATCGGTCCGTTATGTGTTTTGATGGCAGAGAAGACGCTGCCCAAGGTTTCACGTGCTTTGACCGGATTACTGCTACGCTCGAAGTAGGCTGCACGGGTAAGTTGTTTGGCTTTGCCTTCAGGCAATCCATCCTGCTGCAACAGGGAGGCAAAAACGCCATAGTCACCATCCTTGTTGTAGGTGGCCAGAGATTCAACCCAATCAAGCATTTGCAACATGCCATCCAGTTGCAATACAGGTGTTTCACCATTCGTGGAAGTCATTTCTAGCGCGCCGTAATAAAGCCCGCGAACCTTTACATCTTTAACATGAGCAAGATAACGTGCGGCGACCAGCGCCAGCATAGGCAGATGGCGAAAGCCATGGGTGACATCGAGGAAAACCTCTTCACTGCGATGCACCAGTTTAGCCAGGGTCAGCAAGACTTCTGTCTGCTCTGCAGCATCTCGGGCATAGGGAATCAATCGGCAAATGACCGGCAAGCCGAGCCTTTTCGTCAACCTTTTCTCCTGGGCGGAAAGCATATCGGCATCGACGCGAGACTCACGCACTGCATCAATCAGAGCCAGTACATCGTCATCGGAGGCATCTTGTTGTTCGAAGAACACATCCCACATACTGCCTGCCGTACCGACAAGAATGAGACGCTCTGGTCTCAGATAGCCAGCCAGTGCCAAGCCGAAGTAGGGAGTAGTATGCTTACTGTCATCATCGAAACGGTAGGTTGCAGTGCGATAACCGGTGGTTTTGTCGGCAATTCCTTTGCCGAGGAAGCTGATGAGAGTAGTCATGAATTTACCTTTTTTACAATATATTCTTCTAACCTTGCTTCGCACGCTGTCAGAGTTGCAGCATCCAGCTCCCGACCGCGCAGATGAGCCGGCAGATTAAGCGAGAGATTGAAGTAACGTGCGCCGCGATTACAGATTTCTGCGGCAAGATTGATCGGCAGCGAGCCAATGACGGTATCGCCCGCAGTAATTTCACATGGATCAAGATGGGCTGCATGTTTATCCCATTGGATACCTTGACGTGCCACCCATTCGATTGCGCCGGGATGACGGGTAACGAGCCAGATGGTCATGCGGCAATAATCCGGTAGCGGCCCAGGCCAAAGCTGGCATTCTTGCCGGCATGGAGCCATTGTCCAAACCACAGCGCCGGCCAGAAAGCAGCAAGCTCACCGTGCAAATCCCAGCGGCCGGTCAGTCCACCTAGCGCCATTTTCTGTTTTTGCCGACTGGAATAACGTTGCCAGTCGCGCCAGCTGAGTTGCCGCTTGCCGGTTACGCTACTGGTCAGTTCACCTAAGTGGCGAAAATCCGGCTGCCAGGCAGCTTCGCCATGGAATTCGCTGATCAGCGCAAACCGCCGTACCAGCGCCATGAGCAGGGCGCGCTCAGTGACAGTCTGTGCCTTGAGCGGCACGCCATTGTTCTGCAGGCGCAGTGGGGTGGTGATATGCAGCCGTATAGTGGCAGCAGGCGGTGGCGGGCAGGCAAGCCGGGTTTCGTGCGGTTCGATCTGACCGTTTTCCGGCGTATAAACCGGGATGGAACTATCCGGCTGTTCCAGCACGATACTGGTCAGTTCGGCTGTGCCGTCATCGGGGCCAATGCCGCGCGCCAGCGCACGCCGCCAGGCCAGAATGGCAATGGGCAGTTCCTGCAGTGCACAGCCGATCAGTGTGAAGTGGAATGACAGCGTATCGCCGGGATGCAGTACACGCGTTCCCCATTCTGGCGGTTCAATGATGTAAGGTACCGGAATCCTACTGAAATCCTGCAACGGATGATGTTCAGGTGGAACCGGTTCAAACAGTATGGTGTAGGGACAGTCGCGCCGCAGCGGACAAGTTGTACAATCCTTCTCCCGGGTAATGCAGCCGATGCTGCGCAAGGCATGTCCAAACGCGCCGCGCAACATGGAACCGGCATAATCCGGCAACCGGATTGAACGTGTCACCTGCCAGTCAAGGCGATAACGCCCCAGAGACAGGGTGGGAGAAGAAAATTCAGCCATGTGATGTGTGCTCATAAATTGCTCCAGCTCGCCGCTCCGCGATCAACTCATCTGCCAGAGAATCACCGGCATAATCAGCCATCATTTGCCCAAAAAAACGTTCGGCACGCTCAAGTTCCTGCCGACGTGAGGTGAGAATGATTTGTTCGTCCTCTTCCTTCCAGATAACCTCATCCCCCTCTTTAATCTCCAGTTTGTTACGGAATTTTTTGGGGATTACCACGCGACCATCTTGTGACAAAATTGCTGAATTCATACTGTTTTTACATTTAATGACAGATTTTCAGGTGCGCAAGGCTGATAGTTTCAGCTTTTTACGTTCATCTTTGAGCTCCACCTTGACCAGTTTGGGCAACCATTCTTCGATCGCATCAGCAACAGCGCATTTCTCGTCGATTGTCCAGTCCGCACCTTCCAGCGCAGCTTTTACCAATTCTCGTGCAGCTGTGTGAATGGCAGCATTGGGATTCTCCTTGCCACCCCGGAGCTGTTCTGCGCGCCGGGCGCACATGGATACAAATGCTTCGATACGACGCTGATTCTCCGTCATGGCTGCCAACGCAGCTTCGCGGGCAGCCTGTGCTGCAGCTTTGGCCTGTTCGGCGGCGGCAGCTTCAGCCTGGCGGCGGGCACTCTCGGCAATCGCCTGTTGTCTGGCGCAACGTCGCTCAAAACCGGGTAGATCAGCATGCCAAATCTGATCCGGGTTACTCAGGACGATCCAGCCGTGTGGCAAAAGATCAGATGGCTTGTCCAGATCGTCACCGCAATACCAGATGGTTCGGGATTCGTCATCGAACGTATAAAGACGTATCTTTTCTTCTTTGCCATTGGCCTCGCGCTTATCCTCATTGAGCATGATCTTGATTTGGCGGCCACTAACAGTATTGCTGTTTGCGCCACCATGTTTGCCGATTCGCAGCAAAAGGCAATTGCCGGTTTTAATTTGGTCACGCAAACCAGCATCAAGGATGCTTTGAGTCTGTTTTCTCCATTCTGATGTCGGATAGAGCTTCCCAAGCATAGCGAGGTCATCGTCCAACCGATTTAGATAGTAGCTGTTACATGCCTTGACGATACCTGTCCATAACAACAATTTATCGGCTGAAGGGCTTATGAGTTCATTGCGATGGTTGCGCCTCCCCGCGATCTCATGAAGATTTTGCAATGTCAGAGATAAACTGAAGGCGGCGGGTTGGTGTTCAAGAATGTATTCCAGGCGAGTATAGAGATTCTTTACCTGCGCCTGACTGCGACGGCCGGATCGGCTGCGATTAAGACAAAAGCGAATCTCGCGCTCAATTTCAATATCAAGTGGGGCAGCGTCACTCACTTTGAGGGCGCGCAGCGGATCGGTTTCAAATTTACCGCCGAGCAAATCAGTACCAAGAGCAGATGAAACATCTGCAATGGCTTTCTCAATGTTTTTACGTGCCCGATCGTAATCCCACTTCGTGTGTTGGAGCTTCAGCCGTAACAGCAATTTGCCATTACCAGGGTCGTACTCCTCGATCATGGTGTTGAAATCTTGAATCTGCCTCATGAGCACCGTCGAACACGGGTTATTACCTGCGATGTGCTCGTTGAGAATAGCTGTCCGGATAGCACCCTTGATGCTGCTACCCGGAAGATAAGGCAACTGATTGAACGGTTGATACGAAGTTCGCTCGACACCATTCCGGTTGAAATCATTTTTTTTATCCTGCGTACTTTTATAGTGCGCATGCACACCAGTACACATCGAAACGTGGACGCTGGCTAGTGGAATGATTTTGTCGCGATACTTACTGAGCACTTTATGTACTGCACGCAATTGTTCCGTGTGCGCTTCGTCATTAGATAATATGGTGAGAATATCGCTGGAAATACCCGCATCACTTAAATCAGGCAGTATGCCTGCATTGAATCGATGTAGTACGCCAGATGTATCAACCACATATTCGGTAGGCTCATAGTCTTCGCCGCAACCAATGTGCACTGGTGACAAAGTACTCACAACCAGTTCTTGCGTATCCAGAAACTTCATCAGATAGCCTCCATACAAATTCCCAGTACCGGTGCATAACCCTGGTGGACTGCTGCCGTTTGCATCAGCGATACCTTTGCCAGACCGCTGCCAATGAAATGGATTTGCGCCATGTTGTTTGTCGGTGCAAAAATGGCGCCTGTTGCCGCCAGCAGCAGCGGTTGCTTGAATGGATTGGCGCCCAGTGCCAGCGTGCCGCCATGCCGGCCAAAACGGGTCAGTACCTGCCAGTAACTGCGTGAGGTTTTAAAACCTTGTCCTTGCGGTGAGCAAGGTGCCAGCGTCCAGTAAGCATTGGCATTCGGGTGTGTTTGTTTGAATAATGCCGCTTCCTCTATCTGCTCCACAGCAAATTTTCCCAGGCCGATGCTGGCATCACGGCCATAGCCAACACTGCCAATATATTCAAGCAACTGGTGCAATGTTTCACGCGGTAGGCGATCTTCATCGAGTACACACCACAAATCCATGCGCTGATCGCGCTGGTAGAAAATTTGTGACTGGGTGTAAGGTGCAAATTCACCTGTACCTGTCGTGCCGGTCAGCCGGTTGAGTGTGTTATGAAACGCGGCAGCCTGGATCGGCCTGCTCTGTTTACCGTAAACCTCTTCATCAGAAACGGCGCTACTGAGTAACTGGCGCAGTGGTTGTGCAATCTGGCTGTGTGGAATCCAGCGTTTGCCCTTGGCTTCCTTGCGTTTTTTCGGATCTTCCTCGCTGTTTGCCTGTAATGCTGCTGCAACGGTGGGACGCGGCAGGTAACCACTCGGGAACCCATCGGAAACCACCAGCCAGGGGCTGCCGGCGGTGTAACCATCGAGCAGTGCTTCGAGTTTTTCTTCCCCCAGCATTTCGCGGACAGCATGGCAAAGCTGACCAAACAAGGTATCACCCGCCAGCGGGGTACCCAGTGGCGAACGCAGCCGAAGAATTGCACGCAGTGGAGTCATTATTTCAGGCCGTTTGGTTGAATGGGGTGATAGCGTGGAACTGTTCCATTAAGTCCGTGCCGTCGAGCTTCAGCTCCGCAAATTTGATCTTGCCGTAACCGCGCGAACCGGAACCGCCGAGGCTATCCAGCTCCAGCAGTCGCAGACCAAGCAGCACGGTGTTGAGCAGATCATCTCCTTCCAATACTTTGAGCGTGAGGGTGAAATCAAAGCGCGCTCCAGCGATTACTCGCTCGATAAAGCGAGGGTGCTCAGCTGTACCCGCGATACGGTTGATGGAGTTCTCCGATTTGACTTCGGTCGTCAGCAGGTGACGGGAATCGGCTGCTTCCTTTTTCCAGTCACCATTCAACGGACAATCCCAGAAAGCAAGGCGAGTGGGACCAATATTTTTGACGAGCTGATCTTCTGCCTTGTCCGGCGCACCACCAAACAGTTTGATGACATCGCGCCCGGCTGAATTATTTTCATCCTGGGCGAGATGTTTGAACGAATAGGGTGCGCCTCCCGTTGCTACTACCAGCCCATGCCGCCATTCCAGCAGACTGCGAATTTTGCCTTTCAGCGATGAACCGGGGATATAAGGCTGATCGGTGAGCGGATCCTTGACCACAGGGCTGTCGGTACCGCCGATACGCATTTCGCTGTCGCCCGCGCCGATATGCAGTCCGGATTTGAGGATGAGGGTGCCGGTGATTTTATGGATGGTATCAAGTTGCATGGTGAGTTCCTTTCAGGCTGCAAATAATCGAAAAAACGGAAATGTCATGGTTGGCAGCGTTATCTAGCCGCGAATTGCCTTGAGAAACCCGATCATGGCTTCAAAGTGCAGCCGGAAATGATTCAAAGTGCGTGGCCCGTCAATCTGCTTGATGCAGTCGCGTAACCATTGAACGAATTCTCTGGTTACAAGATTGCGGCCTTGCGCATAGGCAGCCTTGGCATTGAGCATGTGGATAAAGGCTGCGTAATCCCTGAATTTTTGCTCATCTGTACCAATGCGCTCCTGCCAACCAACCAGTTCATCGTAGAAACGCCGGATTTGAGTCGATTTATTTTTGCCTGAATCGCGCCCGTTTTTAGCGCTTTCATCAAGGTACTTTGCGATAGCTTCCGCATCTTCGGAAAAAAGCGTGGCTGGGGGCGGGCTGGTTTTCAGGTCAGGTGTCATTTTGTGATCTCCGGATGTTGTCGATAGTAGGTGTTGATAATAAATGGCTGCCCGGTTTGATTGCCGGACGGCAAGCTTGCCGTCATTGTCGCTGACGGTACAGCAGCACCGAAACCGGGAGACGGTAAGCACCACGGTATTGTTTCAAGGCTTCGCCACATTCGCGGGCGAGTGCTTTACCAACCATTTGCTGATTTTTTGGCAGCCGGGCACAGCGATACGCCAGGCGTGAACGCCACAAAGCATCTTCCGGGCGACGATCATCTCTTTTGGGATCATCACGTTCCGCCTGGTCGGATAACAGCAGCAGGTTGTAAATAAAACCGGTGGATAACCCCCCCGCTTCACTGATCAACCGTTCCAGTGCATCACGACGCTCCTTCATGAGTGTTCGCCATTCTGCCCAGCCAACGGTAACACCCCACAAGCTGACGGCATTCTTTCCATAGTGCTGTTTGGCGGCATTCAGACCGGATTCAGCCGCAACGGCAAGCTGGCGTGCTGGTATTTTTGGTTGGGTCATAACAGCACCCAGCGAAAAGGTGATGTCATCACGCACCACATAACGTGCGAATGCCTTGCGCATGGCACCCGCCAGTTCAAGTGTGGATTCCCAAGGGCCGATCAGAAAAAAATCGTCACCACCGGCAAATACCGTGTAAGTGTTGCGAAAGCGTCTGTTCTCGCCATGGGCGCAGTACCACGGCAGCCACAGCGCAAAAAAGGCGTTGACCTGACGCGAGAGTGAAGCCCAGCGCGCAAAAGTCGGTTCTGCAAGGCCGCTCTGAAATAGCGCCCCGAGGTTGTCGATATCGCCCTTGAGCGTGACCAGCGCGATTTCGTTATTACTGCCGGCAGCAATAGAGTGAAGAGTTTTGAGTTTTCCTGGCGAAGTATCGCCTAGATCTTCCTGACTGAGACGCTTATAAGCTGGATCATCTTTCTTCTCATTTTCGTCCCAAATCGGCACATAACTGTTAACAAAACGTCGGGCATAACCGTGAAAGCAGGTACCATTCTTATCAGGCAGATCAAAATCCCAGGCGCGTACCAGTTCCCCCTGTTCGGCCAGTTTGCCGTAATGGCCGGAAGCATCCGCTTCATTGACAAATATCAGGCGATAACCGAAGTAATCCAGATCGAGTGGCTTTTTGAAGCTGTCAGCTGTGTTTAATACCAGCAGTCGTGCATGTTTGGTGAGCGCTTCGCCGATGACGATCTGGTCACGTGACAGCGCACAGGAGGCCGATTTGTCCCCCTCTGCTGCACAATCGGCCGGATACCGCCCGTGATAGTCACAAGGTCCGTCGGCAAAAGAAACATCACGCACCGCAGCGGTGTTGCCACACAGATCAAAACGCCGGTGCTTGGCAACATCCAGCGCCCCGAACAGCTTTTGTGTAAGCGTTCTAAATCTATCACTTCGCAGATCGTTGCAACTGGCGGAGGTAGAAGCAATCCCCACACTGATCTCGCCATAGGTGTGCTGCAAACACCATTGATCGAAACTGCGCCGACAGGTTTCTACTGCCTCGCGCGCTGAAGGCGTATTAGGTGCGACGATAAGAAATTTACCGGCAGCATTGATAATCTGACTGGTTGACGGTAATTGCAGGGTTTCCAGCAGCTTGAGTGCCGCCATTTCCGCCAGCAGTGCCACTTGAAAAGAGCGACCGCGCAACAGCTTGTGGGCGTGTTTTTGTGTTTGTGCGCCCTGCGCAAAAATGAAGTTCTGAATACCGAAAAAATCACCCTGGATCAGCAGCAATTTTTGTTCATCCCAGTCAGGGCGTTCCGAATCGCTCAGTTTTGCCAGGGCATCGGCACCGGTGTTACCGGTTTCCTCGTGCCAGCGCCACAGGGCAGCAGCCAGCGCAGCCACTGCCTTGCTATGGTCATAGAGGGAAACATCCGGCACCACGCCCCGATTGGTCGCTGAAGGAATCGCCTGGGTAAAGGTTAGCCAGGCGGAATCGAAATGATCCAGCCATAACGGCCAGTTGCTGCGGTGTGACTTTGGGATAGATTCCAGTGCTTGCAAAAATTGTTCCCACAGCGCGGCATACTCGGCTTGTGCTGTTTTATTTTCATTCGGCTCAATGACAGCGCGTTTGTCAGGAAAAATAGCTTCTGGCCCAAGTGCCCGCAAGGGGTAGGCATGCTTGAACTGGCCGACAGGAGCTTGTGCGTTGATTTTGATCTGCTCGAACAAACTGATCATCCGCGCCTGAAAGCGGTTTTTATGCTGTGGTGTTTCTCCTTCTGCATCAGCGTTGTATTCATCAAACTTTGTGCGTTCGAAACCGGAAGCAGCCCGGTCAGCCGTGGCAATGATCCACTGCAACAGTGTTCCCGGTTTATGGTGCGCTGCTGCGGCATTGGCCATGCTATCGGTAATATCGGCACCGCTGGTACGGCCGGAAAAAGGAGCAACATCTCCTCGCAGAAGATCAGGCGCGTATTTTTCCACGACATCCCACATGCCGCCGGTGTGGGCAGCATGTGAATATCTGTAGAGCGTGGTCAGCGCAGCGAGATCACCGTTAACCGGCTGGCCAGTTCGTTCGTGAAATTTTCCCAGATCGTGTAGCAGCGCTGCGAATGCAACGCGGCAGGATGATTGAAGCAGCGACATATAAAATTATTCCGGAAGATTTAATGATGCTGATTGTGTATCAGTCATCTGGTAACAGATACAACGGCAAGCTTGCCGAACGAATTGAATGTACCTGTCAATGACGGTACGTTTCCAGGATCATCAAATTATATGCCCATGGGCAGGCGGGCTTATGAAACAGATATTTGCGGGTTGATATCTTCTCGGCGTGAGACACGTTTGCAGGAAACTGGTAATACCATATTTCCTATGTTTGAACACTCGTCTGGAATAGACGTATTTTAGTCAAGAGGGAGGAGGGGTAGAGATCAGGTCCGTCTTGGCTATTGAGGCTGTTCGTGATGTAGGTCACCTTTTTCCAGCCTGACCATGAAGCCGGACAGTTCATTGCGAGTTTGATGGTTCCCACGCGAAGCGTGGGAACCATCAATTGTGTTAAAAATCAACGGTTGCTGAAACCAAGAAGACTCGGGGATCACTCAAGGTAAGTTGACCGAAAGCATTCGCATCCCAGTAGTTTTTACCGAGTACATTATTAATATTTGCACGCAGGGTGATGAGTTTGCCATTGGATCGTTCAAACATATATCGGGCGCCCATATCCAATCGTGTCCAGTCAGGGATTTTTTGAGTGTTGCCCGCATTGAGATACATGGGGCCATTGTGAGTGACTCGACCGAACAAGGTAAATCCTGTGAAGAAAGGTGTATCCCATTCCGCACCGAGCACTAGCCGCCATTTGGGAACGGCAGGTCCTCGATTGCCATCGTTGATGCCATTCTGTGTTCTAGTCAATTCAGAATCGATATAGGCCGCACCCCCTAGCAGGCGTACACCTCTGATTACTTCACCAAAGACGTTGAAATCCACCCCGCGGTGACGTTGTTTACCATGGACGCCAAAGACATTAGTGGCAGGGTCGATAATGCCGCTAGGCTGGGCAACCTGATAAAGTGCCAAAGTAGTGGCAATGTGACCGAAGTCTATCTTGGTACCAACTTCGTATTGCTGGGTTACGAAGGGTGCGAAAACTTCCCCGGCATTGGCCGCTGTCAACGGTGCGGTAGGACCCTGTTGCAAGCCTTGTATATAGTTCGCGTATAGTGACACCTGCTGCCAGGGTTTGACCACCAGACCAACCATTGGCGTTATCTTGTCTTCTTTATAACTGGAAGTGATAGCACCGGTATTCCTGTTAAAGCCAGTGGAGTCAATTTTCTGCAAGCGTGCAATCAGCCAGCGCTATACTGGATAGCGTCAAATCCTGCATTTTCCGCGCATCGCCCGGACCCGGCTGTAAAGATGGATCTGGTTTGGGCCCGAATGTTGGATGGTAGATGTTCGACGCCGGGTAAGCTAAGGGCGCGGGCACACTAATTCGTCTCCATTCTCTGTCGAGAGTCGTATAAACTAGAATCGTTTGATGTTGCACCACACCCGTCGTAAAGCGCCCTTGCAACCCAGTTTCCAGCGTCCATGCGTACATCTTATCAGCCGATAGGCCGACACCACTAGAACCAGCCATCAGATTACCGTGTGCATCGATAATGGTTCGATTGGTCAAGATATAGCGCGTGCTGCGCTCGCTGCCGCCCACAGCAACAAATCCAGTTAAATAGCTGGTCAAATCATATTCTCCACGAAACGTACCATATAGAACTTCTGGATTGCTGAAATCATAAGGGCCATCGTAATTGTTACGAGTACCAGGTGCTTTGGGAATTGGCACGCCCGCAGCAACTGTCGTGTAGTCGCGGATGCCTTGCAAATTCTGATACTGATAGCCAAAGTCTGTAGATAAACGCAGGCGCTTACCCCGATAATCAAGACCAATTGCTGCTAAGGCAGATTCCCGTGATTGATAATTGATAGGAGTATTACCATTTCGATATACGCCATTGAGGCGCACACCGAATTGTTTGTCTGAGCCATAGCGTCGGCCGATATCGACATGCCCGCCGAACTGGGAATCGGAAATATAGCTAGCAGTGAACTGGGTTAGCGGCTGGTTGCCCGCCCGCTTGGGGATCATATTGATTACGCCGCCCACGCTACCATTCGGAGTGACACCATTAAGCAGAGCATTCGGACCCTTAAGTATTTCGACACGTTCGATGGATTCAGCCATCATGGAATTGAAAAAGGAGGGAGTGACACCTGCCATGCCATTGAACAGTAGATCCGTATTCCCGACATAAAAGCCGCGGATGCTGAAATCATCCGCCCCTGTGGACGTGGATCCATTTGCATGAGCGGTTGGATCATTATTCAGGATATCAGCGACATGATGCACCTGCTGATTCTGTATTAATTCCGCCGTGTAGCTCGTTTGATTGAATGGTGTGTCCATGATGTCTCGATTGCCTAAAATTCCGAGTCGCCCCCTCTTGCCACCTGTCCCCCCACATAGGGTTGGGGCAGACCTCCCGTCTGTCCGCTATCGGCAGCCACCGTGATCTCCGGTAGTATTGTTGCGTTTCCTTCTGCTGCACTTGCTTTCGACAGTTTATGCAAGCTGTATTTTCCATTGGTATCTCGTACTGCATACAGGTTACTTCCGGCCAGTAATCGATCCAGCCCTTCCTGGAGTGTATAGCTGCCCTGTAATCCCGTACTTTGCAGGCCAGCAGTCGTATCCGGCGAGAAGGTAAGCAGGATGCCCGCTTCACGGCCAAAATGGTTAAGCACTGTTTCCAGCGAACCGGCAGCGATGTGATAGGTTTTGCGGGAAGGGGTAACAGCGGGAACGTTCCGGGCGGGTGTTTCGGCAGCCTGAACGCTATCAGGCGGCAGAAGGATCGTAAGGGTGGTCAATGTATGGCAGATAATACTTGCCCATACAATGCCTGGTAAATGCCTTTCACAGAAAACATAGAAATGATTATGCGGATGATTCATGTTCCGATTCCTGTCGGGTTAAATGAAGCGAGTTAAAAAAGAGGTACTCGTTTCCTATGTCCCGCGAGAATCGAAAAAAGACCACTTAACAGGAAAATTTTTTCAGGCAGATGGAGGTATCTGAGGTAACTTACGATGCAGGCCTTACTGTTACCCAATAGCGCGTGAAGTACTGGATCTTTACAGGCAAGGTGGTTTGCAGCGCATCCAGAATATCCTCCGGGTCGGTGAGGGGATAGGTGCCGGAAACGCGCAGATCGGCTACGGCCGGATCGCAGTTGAGTTTGCCGGGACGATGGCGATCCAGTTCAGCCAGAAAATCAGCCAGCCGCATACTGCTGGCGATGATCATGCCATTACTCCACGCGGTGCTCGTGTCATCAGCCGGGTGTATTTCATGAATACCCTGATTGCTGAAATCGACTTGCTCTCCGGCCTGCACGATATGCCGGTAGTTGATATCCTGGCGCAGCCGGATTTCGACCGCTCCCTCGAATACGCTCAGGCGATTCGACGTTGTCTGCTGATGAATGGTGAAGCGAGTGCCAAGCGGACGCAGTTCGCTTTGAGCGATTTCAACGATGAAAGGACGCACAATCGATGCGCTATCCTGATTTGTGGTAACCAGAATTTCACCACGTACCAATTGCAGTCGGCGTTCATTTGCCGTGAACCGGATATTGATGGCGGTATCGGTATTGAGAACGACGCGGCTGCCATCAGCAAGTGTGATGTTGCGCCGTTGACCGATATGAGTGCGTTCATCGGCTGTCCATGCCCGCCAGGGAATTTTTTCATCAGCCCACCAGCCGGTACTACCAGCGAACAATATGACGACCAGTGTCTTGATGATCTGGCGACGCTTAAGGGAACGACGTGGCGTCAAAACAGCTTTGGCAACAGCTGAACCAAGCGGTGAAGTCAGCCCGTTGAAGCGGGTATTGACTGTCTCGATATGTTGCCAGGCAAGTTTGTGATCGGGATGTGCCGCCAGCCATCGCTGAAATGCTTCATGGGTGGCTTCGTCGTGATCAGCCGCTTGTAGTTCGACTAACCATTCCACTGCGCACTGGGCAATCTGCGGTGAAATATCAGCTACATTCCGAGTGACGGCTGGCTGAATACCGGGAGCCTCTGCCTTGTTTTCAGAATGGTGATCAGCCTCGTTATCGAGATGCATTCAATCGATTACCAGTGCAAAGTAGCATTGTGCACCGGCTTTGATCAGATAGCGTTTAACGGTCGTAATCGAAATATTCAATTCAGCCGCAATCTCGGCATGACTCATGCCATCCAACTGAGCATATAAAAAAGCACGTTTGACCGGTAGTGGTAAACGATTCAGCAGATGATCGATTTCCAGGAGTGTTTCCAGCAGAATGGCGCATTCTTCGGCTGAAAGAACTGAAGCCTCGGGATGCTGTACAAGCATCTCAAAATAGGCTTGCTCGATCTGCTTACGTCGCCAGTGATTCGCCAGAACCCGTTGTGCGACCGTAGTCAGAAAAGCGCGTGGTTCCTGAATGAGAATTGGCTCTTCCCGTGTGAGCAGGCGCATAAAGGTATCGTGCGCGAGATCAGCCGCCTGATGAGAACACCCGAGTTTTTTGCGTAACCAACCATGGAGCCAGCCGTGATGGTCCTGATACAGCTCGGTAATCGAGTCAGAATGGATGGGATTAACGCTCAAAGCAGGCTCCAGCAAGTATTTCATTGATCATCAAAGTAAACCCATCGATATGACGAAAGGCTATACTCCAAGCATCACGGGTATCCAGAATATCCATCAGAGAATCTGTACAAAACTTCGATAATGATTCTCATTATATATGGTCGGATAGTAGTTTCAATGTAATCTTGCTGGTTTGGGAAACCCGTACTTGTCTACAACATAGCAGTCATCCCGGTTCTGTTCGTAGCCCTAAGGAACCTCTGAAAAACTACCTGCGTTGCCATTTCTGCGTTAAAAATCGGCTTAAAATGCTCATTTATTACGTATAAACTCCGCTTTTTCGCAGATTTTTGCCTTGAACTGACTATCTCGTCGACGTTTTTCAGAGATTCCCTAAAGACCAAAATATTGGGCAAGAAGCCAAGATCATCATAAGCGCTGCAAGCGAAAAATCCATGAACCGGCCCTTTACTAGCAGTAATGCTGCGAGCACGCTATACAGCAAAACAGCAATGATCATGTTGTGCGGAGCTACTACTCCGCGATTTTGTCAAGCGCTGGCGCTCGTCAAGGCTTCACTACCAGGTTGTTATGTACTCTGGTGACACCCTTGACAGTACGCGCCAGCTCGCCTGCACGGTTTTTTTCCGCTTGTGATTTGGTAAATCCGGACAGTTGCACTTCACCACCTTCTATGGTTTTGACGTTGATATTGGCTGCTGAAGTGCCGGGATCATTTGCCAACTTGGCTTTAACCTCTGTCGTGATAATCGAGCCATCTACATATTCACCCACGGACTCCTGGTGCCGTGCGACTGAACAGCTGGAAACCATTACCATGGAAGCGCTGGCGATGACCACGATTGCAATTGCACGAGATATCATCATGATATTTCTCCTTTATAAAAGTGTATGGTTTGAGTCAGGTAGTTTATGCAACATACATTTAGAAAAATATCGCACTTTTCAATGATAGTCACCTGGCATTTTATATTTTCTGTGTCAAGCTACCACCCCAATGCCGAGAAGCCCGAGAACAAGCAACACAAGCGTAATAAGCGCGAACAGGAAAAATAGAAATTTTGCGATTGATGCCGTGCCGGCACTGGTGCTTCTGAAACCAAATACACCCGAAATGAATGAAATGATCGCGAAGATGATGGCCCATTTGAGCATTTGTTTGCTCCTGGTCTTGATTGAGAATTCGGTCTGATTCATTGCCAGACTGAGAGCTTCAAATAAAACCGAAAAATTCTGGATATGCGTGGTGATCAAAAATGATGGCGTAATGCAGCATTATGTTTCTCTGGTTTCCATCACGATTACAACATTACCTGGGTTATGGTTTGTGCCAGGTACACAAAACAGCATGTTGCACGAAATACACCGGTATTGATGTATTTCGTGCTTGCCAACAGCATTAGCCTTACAGCGAGTCGTGAAACTTTTTGACCTGTTTCCTGGCTTCATCATGAGCAATGCCGTAGCGCTCCTTGATTTTTCCTGCCAATTGCTTCCACTGACCCTTGATTCTGTCTTCGTTCATTTTTGACTCCTTTTTATTCAGGTTAAAAATAAACAACTGCTGCCAGTCTGATTAATCGGCTGTGGTGGTATTCACTGTCAGGCCGGAGATATCTACCTGCTTGACATCTTTGACGCTCTTGGCAACTTCCTCGGCTTTCTTGATCAGCATTTCGTTTGGTTGTGTACCAGTGAGTATAACTACGCCATTAACTGTCTCGACTGATATATCACCACTTTTGATCCCTTCGGCGATGGCCAGCTCTGCTTTGACCTTGGTAGTAATCATCGTATCATTCAACGGCTGATTGCTTTCCGGAGATCCGCTGTCAATAGTAGGCACCCCCGTAGATTGTGCGGTTGCTACTTCAGTACCAAGTATCAACAAGGCCATTGCAGTAATGATTGAAAGTAAAGTTTTGATTTTCATGATAGTTCTCCTTGTCCTGTTCTATCAAAAATTAGAGCTGGCCAGCAGTTTTTCAGCTTATGCACAAGTCAGCTATGTTTATCGATCAGACATACCTGCTTATCGTACTTTTGCTGTATGTGACTACTGAACACCTGCATGGGATAGCCAGGCGTGCGGTAGTACGCTACTACTTCATTGACTGGCCGCATTCATTAGATCATGGCACTATGCAGACAAGTAAGATTCAAATTTACTGAATAATGTAGTATTTCTATACCATTATCATTTCTCTTATCATTTTGTGATTGAGTATGGAAACCTCGGGTTCTGGTAGAGATTTGCCTTGCAGGGGGCGTATGGATACAAAACAGAACAAGCCGGATACCGGTCGGGAACAGCTTCAGCAACTCATCTCACATCTGGTTGAGGGAGTTCTCCTGATTGATCCGAGTGGCAAGATTACCTGGGCTAACAAGGCTGCACTTGCCATGCATGGTTGTGAGCAGCTTGCAGAACTTGGAGTAACTGCTGCCCAGTACCATAAGCGCTTTGTGCTGATGTACCTGAATCACCATAAACTTGCTGCCAGACAATATCCGGTGGCGCGTGCCGTCTCAGGCGAGGAATTCGATGATGTCAGGGTGGAACTGACGCTACGCCGGAAAAACTCCGATTTCCGTCGTGTGCTTGTCATGCGCAGTGTGCTGTTCACAGGAGCGCATGATGAAGTCGAGGCTGTGGCCATCGTGATCAGGGATGAGACCGAACAAGTCAATGCTGAAGGGCGTTTTGAACGCGCTTTTGCGGTCAATCCTGCACCTGCGGTGGTTTGCCGGTTGTCGGATACCCGATACATCAAAGTGAACCGTGGTTTCCTGAGAATGACGGGTTACAGCAGTGATCAGGTCATTGATAAATCGTTGTACGAATTGGATGTTTTGCGTGAAGCTGAATATCGCGAACAGGCGATCCAATCACTTCAGCAGGGTGAACCCATTGCGCAACAGGAGGCGATATTGCGTGTGCAAGGGGGAATCGACAAATTCGTGATTGTGGCTGGTCAACCGATCGAAGTCGCCAATGAAGCATGCATGATGTTTACCTTTATCGATCTGGATGCATGTAAGCAGGCCGAGGAGTCTCTGAAACGCAGCGAAGAGGGTTTTTCCAAGGCATTCGACCTGGCTCCGATCCCGATGATGGTTTGCGTCGAGCCAGTATGGCGCGTGATAGCGGTCAATGCTGCTTTTGAATCGGTTACGGGGTACAGGAACGAGGAAATTCAGGGTAAGACCGTGGTTGAAATTGGCTATGTATTCGTTAACAGTTGAAACTGATTTTCCCGGCCGAGAGCGGCTTGCAGTGGGACAATAGGTGAACTGAGATTTTCCTGTTGATCGAGCCACCTGAACCATCCGAGGTAATTTTCCAGATACCGGGTAGCAACGCCATGGAATCGTTTCATCCATTGTTTGAGCCGGCTGTGGTAAGCGTTAACGTTCTGAATATGATAGACACCAGCGATGACTCGAACCCCGGCAGCAAGATTGACGGGACGATGGGTGATTCCAAGACTGCGGGCCACGGATCGATAAACAGCCGCACCATCGCTGCAGAAAATGACATCTTTTTCCAGAA
>NZ_FUWK01000070.1 GCF_900167395.1 Nitrosomonas europaea | reverse complement strand
CTGAAGAAAACTACCGACAAACCCAGGATAATAAGACATTGATGGATATTTTACTTTAACCAAATAGCCTCCTCGATTGTCGGGACGGTTCACAAGATCTGCAACGACAGAGTGCACATCTGCTGGAACAACATGGCGACGCCGAAGCTGCAGCCGGATTACTTGCCAAAGTACAAGCGTGGGAAGACCTTACCCGATTGATCAATGGGCAAGCTGCAGCTTTACTTACCCAGGGTTGGCATCAGACTCTTCAAGGGTTGATTACCCTGCTCCCCCAGGAAGTAGTGAGACGCGTCCCATGGTTACTTTACTGGCGGGGAACAAGCTGGATACTGTTCAATCCGCAGGAAGCCAGATCAAGCCTCGAGCAAGCATACGCTGGATTTCAAGCGGAAAAGGATAAAGCCGGGCTGTTTCTTGTCTGTGCCGCCATGATAGATGCGTACCTCTACGCCGAAGACAATATCAAACCCATAGTTGCCTGGGGAGAACGTCTCCAGAAACTTTTAAGCCTGTATGGTGACTTTCCGTCAATCGAGGTAGAGGTAAGAGTATATGGAAGCCTTCTCGGCTTGATATTCTCGGCGCCACATCATCCCTTGTTACAGATTCTTGAAGCGCGGTTTGAAAGTACATTGCAAAGCAGCGTTGAGCCGGCTTTACGGATAGCAGCTGCTTGTGCAATCGTATTTCTTCCTCTTTGGCGCGGTGATGCTCGTAAAGCTCGTCGAATCATGGATGAGACCATTCCTCTTTTCAAGGGTATCTCGATATCTCCCTTACTTCGCATTCTTTGGTGCAATATCGAAGGAGGTTACGCCTGGGCTATCGCCGCATCCGCTCATATTGCGGAACAGAAATTTCACGAAGCGCTGCAGATAGCACAAGAATCTAACATCTCGGTATTGAATGCCATGCTGTGGACTCACGGTGCCTATAGTGCACTTTCAGCAGGCAATCTGGTTACAGCTGAATCCTGTATCGAGAAACTAAAACTGAATATCGATGCGCAACGCAAGCATGATTTGACAGAGTTTCGATACCTGAGAGCAGGTATCGAATTTCTGCGAGAGGATTTTTCGAAGGCACTTGATGATGCGTCTGCAGTACTTAAGTCGCATGAAGAAATGGAAAGACCATTCCTTCGCGAAATAAACCGCCTTGGCCTTGCCCAGATTCTTATAGAAATTGGGGATGTGGAGCCCGGTCGAAGCCACTTGAAGCAAACGGTTGAGTACGCGAAGATCATGAGAAATCCCATGCTTGAGTACCAATGCCTGCTGATAGAAGCTCACTCATGGATTAAACAGGGGAATGCGGATAAAGCGCTTGTGCCTTTGAGGGAGGGATTGCGGATAGGCCGGGAAAATGGTTTCCTGCTTATCAATTACTGGCTGCGTCCAAAAGTTATGGCGCACCTTTTTTCTCTGGCGCTTCAGTTCGGAATCGAGAGTGTATTCGTCAGAAATCTGATTCGGCATTGGGGTATGAAAGCTGAATCACAAGCGCTGGAAGTATGGCCCTGGTCGGTCAGAATATACACTTTAGGTCGTTTTGAAGTCTTCCTTGAGGATATGCCTCTGCATTTTTCCGGAAAAGCGCAGCACAAGCCGCTGGAATTACTGAAATGCTTATGTGCTTATGGAAGCCTGGCGGTCAATCAAGACAGAATTACCGATGCATTATGGCCTGATTCGGGAGGGAATGCTGCAGAACAGGCCCTTAGAACAACTTTGCATCGCCTGCGCAAGCTGTTGAGGCATGAGAAAGCGATTCGGCTCGAGGACAAGCATCTTTCCCTGGATCCAGGTTACGTTTGGGTGGATTGCATGGCATTTGATCGCGCCATTCATCACTCTGGCATGGCTGATCGAAATTCATTACAGCAGGCACTTAGCCGTTATCGTGGCCATTTTCTCGAAGGGGAGACTGCCTCTTGGGCATTAACTTTTCGCGAACGGTTACGGGCGCACTACATAAAGATGTCCGAGCGGTTGGGGGGAATGCTGGAACAAGACGGTGGGTGGCCTGAAGCCATAGACTGTTACCGCAGAGCCGTAGAGATAGAACCGTTGGCAGAGAACTTTTACCAGCATCTCATGCGCTGCCATGCACAACTTGGCCAACGCGCAGAAGTACTTTCCGAGTATCAACGTTGCCGGCACCAATTACTCTGCCGGTTAGGCATCAGTCCCAGCCAGGAAACTCAGCTTCTCTACCAGAAGCTGATCAATACCTAGGGAACCTCTGAGAAACGTCGACGAGGCAGTCAGTTCAAGGCAAAAATCGGTGACGCAAGCAAGGCGTAGCGAACAGCCGTAAGGCTGGCCCGTAGGGCGAGGCGCTGGCGCCGAGTAAAAAGCGGAGCTTATACATAATAAATGAGCATTTTAAGCTGATTTTTAACGCAGAAATGGCAACGCAGGTAGTTTTTCAGAGGTTCCTTAGGCCAGGTTATGACCCCGGTCTTCTATCACCAGGGGAAGTGGCGGGTTATAGTAAATCCGTGCCTTTTCCCAAATTGCCACCGTCCTGAACTGACCCCCAGAATTGTGGGGGTGTTTGGTTGAAGTAACAGTCATCGGAGTCCTGCCAGTTTGAGTCAGATGATAATTTTCTTCGGCCTGCGCGGAAGGAATATATCCGATGGTCCGGGCAGGTGTTGATTGTTGTACCGGGCGACCCGTTCCAGGCTGATACCAGATCAAATAGACATTGTCAGCCTGCTGTCTCATCTCTTAGAATGCAAATAGTTCTCATTTTTAGGTTGTCAGCACTCTTTTACGACACGGCCCACCATTCGAATCAGAAAATGACGAAATCCAGGTTCACATCATTATCACAAGCAGTAGAAGCTTACTATGATGAGCTCCGGCAATTCATCCACCAACGTACCGGTTCATCCCTGATGGCGGAAGATGTGATCCAGGAAACCTGGATTCGCGCCAGAACCACTTCTGCTGATTTACCAGACAACCTCCGTGCCTACCTTTACCGCATGGCGGGTAATGTTGCCGTAGACCATGTTCGCCGTCAAAAGAACTGGGGGCGGGAAGAAGGTGACAGTTACGAGGCTGAGAATAGCAATGAACATCTGGATCAGTTACCCGGCCATACACCCGATCTGATCGATGCGATCATTTCTCAACAGGAATTAGCTATTCTCGATGCTGCAATACGCGAGTTACCGGATAAGTGCCGCGAAGTATTCCTGCTCTATCGCGGTCACGGCCTGAGCATGCGGGAGGTAGCCGTCCACCTGTCCATTTCTGAAAAAACTGTCGAAAAGCACGTTGCCCGTGCCATGCTACACTGCCGGCAGCGATTGCGTGACGCTGGACGAAACGTCTGATGGCAGACCGTAGTGCCACGATGGTCAGGCCATCTATCCTGGCCATCGCCATCGTATCGTTGTTACACACAAGACTGGGGAAAAAACTCTTCTCTGCCCGTCTTACTAGGGCCTGTTAACACTAATTAAATAATCTACGATCAGAGCGAAATGGATGAAGAATCGGAAAACTGAATCCAACTTGTCAAAGCGAGAGAAG
>NZ_FUWK01000014.1 GCF_900167395.1 Nitrosomonas europaea | reverse complement strand
GCGTTTCATACATTCCTCACTGAAAATGTTAGACCTCTTTCAGTAAAGCAAAAATTATAGATGTTGAGAATCCGTAAATGTCGATTTGTCCTAGTACCAAACCCAACCATAAATGGATATCGAGCCAAAATTTACGGCGATCTTTAAGTTGAGTTAGCCGCTTACCAGTAAATTTCATGATTGCAGTCCATCATTGAATCCAGCAGGCCGGAATAACAGAGTGTCTGGATAAATTCATAAAACAGATCGCGCTGAAATGCCAAAGCTCAATCATCCATGTACCGCTTAACAGCATAGGTTGGAATTCCTTCGTCATCTCAACCTATGCGCTACAGGGCAATTTTTATTGAACCTAAAAAAGTGCGCGGAATGCCTGGATAAATGTTAGTTGCGCCGGCCGGTGAAGCATCGTAATAGGTTTTATCCAGAATATTGTTCACGTTGAGTTGTAAAGACAGTTCAGTTTTGCTGGTACGCCATCTATAACCCACCAATGCATCCCAGCGCACATAACCCGGCAACTCGAACGAGTTTGCATTGTCACCTTCGCGCTTGCCTATCAGAAAAACACCGGAACCTATATTCAGCCCTCTCAGCAAGCCTTGGGTAACATCATATTTCCCCCATAAGCTCCCGGCATGCTTGGGTACATTAGGTAGTTTGTGGCCTTGATTTCCTCGATTGTCTTTGGTGATTTCCGTATCGGTGTAACTATAACTGCCGATAACGCTCAAGTTCTCGGTGATACGGCCGGAAATATCGAATTCCACTCCCCGACTCCTTGCTTCACCAACAGGAATAACAAATTGCGGGTGTAATGGATCAGTTGTTGTTATGTTTTTTTTGGTTAAATCATAATAAGCGAGTGTCGTAATGAATTTGCCATCCATCCACTCCTTTTTTACTCCTGCTTCATATTGCGTCGCCGTCTGCGGCTTGAGTGGTTCATTGTTAAAACCCCGTCCGTTGTTAACGCCGAAAGATTCTACGTAATTACCGTAGATTGAAAGTGAAGGTTGAATCTGGTAAAGAATGCCGGCTCTGGGTGTAAATTTACTATCACTAAATACTTTATCCTGCGCCAATGCATAGGATGCAGCGCTCGAAGCCGATGCTCTGGTATCCGTCGCCCAATCTTGTCTACCACCGAATAGCAAGTGCAATTTGTCAAAGAAAGTCACTTGATCCTGAAAATATAGCCCGTACCAGTATTGCGAAGATCGACGATAGTCGTTCAGTTCATTTTGAAGCGGTACACGAACATCCGCATGAATCGGGTTATAAATATCAACTGTTGGGATAAATCCATTCAGCGCGTTACAACAGTACCCTATGGCATGAGTGTCCTTCCGGTAATAATCGAAGCCTAGAAGCACTTTGTGTGAAATGCCGTAAGTCGTGAATCGGCCTGTTAAATCCAAATTTGTTGCATAAGCGTCGGTTTTATCTGACGGGTAATGATAATTGGCTCGGGTAAATGTTCGATTATCGTCCGCCAGGCTGTCGCCATAATAGGTATTGATAAATTTATAATTCAAATTGGTATAGCTGAACCGATTGGTGATTTTCCAATCGCCGTTAAAGTGATGTGTCCAGTCGTAACCCGTAACGATTCGCTGTTGTTTCTGATATTCATTGTCACCCCCCCAACCTAAAAAAGTCGAAATCGGGATATCGGCCGGCCGTCGCCCGACGGCTGGAATGCCGTCGTAATAGCGCCCATTGTCGTTCTGATATTCGAGCCGAAAATTGAGGACATCACGATCGCCGGGTTTCCATTGCAACGAAGGTGCAACCAAAATACGTTCATTGTCGACCAGATCGACAAAAGTACCGGTGTTCTGATAGGCAATGTTGAGGCGATATAGCAGAGACTTGTCAGAAGTGATCGGTCCTGTGGCATCCGCCATCGTGCGGTAATGGTCGAACGAGCCAAACTGCTGTTGTAATGAATAATAGGGCGTGTCCAAAGGTTTCTTGGAAACGGTATTGATCAGGCCACCCGGTTCGACGCGGCCGTAAAGAACTGCCGCCGGGCCTTTCAGTATTTCTATTTGCTCAATATTGAAGGTATCGTTATTGGAGCGAGGCAACAGCAAACCGTCTCTGTAAATCTGTGTCGAGCCTGCGTTGGGAAAACCGCGGATGAAAAACTTATCATAGCCGTATTCTCCGCTCTGATTACCCGTAAATACACCACTGACATTCTTTAAAGCATCTTTGAGTTGAATGGCTTGCTGATCCTCCATGAGCGCCTTCGGAATGACCTGGATCGACATCGGTGTTTCCATGATCGGCGTATCGGTCTTGGTTGCCGAGAAAGCACTGGAATGGTTGTAACTTCTGTTGTCCGGTGAATCCGGATCAGGAGTACCCGTTACTGTCATTTCCGGCAGTTGCTGTACGGCTGATGCCGGCTTTACCGCAATCATCGAATTACTGATGAATTCGGCATTCAGCCGATGCTCAGCCAGTAGTATTTGTATGGCCTGTCGAGGGGTATATTGCCCCTGTATGGCTGGACTGTAATAGTTTGCGAGCTCTTTGGGTGCATATACGATGTTGATGCCGGTTGTCTTCTGAAATTGCTCCAGAGACTGAGTCAGTGGTTGGGACGGCAGATCAAATTCGAAGAAGGTATTGCTTGCCTGTGCACTGGTGATCATGATCAGAAATGACAGTATGATCCCAGGCCAGCACAGCCTGAATTTCCCTGTAATGTGCGGCATGAGGTTCCCTTTATTTCGTTAAACGATTTTTCTGCTTTTTGGGTTAGCTATCGTTTATGACGAAATAGCGGAATAAACCGGACAATTATTTCAGAAGCTGATCGTGACAGAATTCCGTGGTTGTCGATGTTTCACGGGATGGCGTGATTCAGTTTTTTCTGCGTTGAATGGATGCGATATCCGGGTTACGGGTATCGATTTGAATTTGCAGTACTTGTTCAAGTGCACGCAAGAAAGACGATAATTCCCCGATATGAAAGCTGCCGGTGACTGTTTCATCAGCCAGTGCCGGATCATGTATGACGAAGCGCAATGGGTGGTAACGTGCCAGTTCCTGCACAACTTCACGCAGCGGCGTGGCCTTGAATATCAGCTTTCCCTCCCGCCAGGCAGCTGCGGCAACCGAATCGATCGGGATTGCGGACGTAATCACTTCATTCCGGTAATGGCTTTGCTGACCCGCCAGCAATGTCAGGGTAGCCGGCAGCTCTCCACTGCGATCTGACAATGCAGGCCGGGTCAACTCGACTTCACCTTCCAGCACTGTCACCGTGACTTGTTCATTGTCATGGCGAACGATGAAACGTGTCCCGATATCCCGTACCTGCAGGCCGCCAGCCAATACAACAAATCGCCGGTAATTCTCATCGGCAATGTCAAAATAGGCCTCCCCACTGTATAAGGTAACGATACGTTCCAGGCGGGTATAGCGTACATCTGCGTGTGAAGCGGTATTCAGCTCAAGTTTGCTGCCATCCTCAAGAGGGATATGGCGTTGTTCACCAGCAGATGTGACATATTCATCACTGACAATCCCGGTTTGCCACCACAAGCCGGCACTTGAAAAAATAATGAGCAGGAATAATGCAATCCGGTTGAAGGACTGCATCGTCATGAGCGAAGGCTTCTGATCGGGAGTGAGCCGGGGAATATGATAGGCCGAATGGCCTTTCAGTGCCGCCAGTTTGTGGCTCAGAAGCTCGGTATCAGCGTAAGCTTGTGCATTTTCCGGTTTGGCATCACGCCAGGCGATGAAAGCTGCCCGTTCCGCCTCAGTAACGGAATCGCTCTGCATACGCACGAACCAATCCAGGGCTTCTTTTCCGGAATGGTTACGATCATCATCGGAGTACATCTGATATGAATCAGTCAGCAGAAAAACATGCGGCGAGGTTAACATGAAAGCGCTGCGGGATATATTCCCGAGCCAGTTTCAATGTCAATTTATCCTGGAAACCGCAGATTCGGAGAATTGTTCGCGGAAGCCAGCTGCCGACACTCAGCGGTCGTAACGTGCTGGTGGTAACGGATTACGCAGACGCCGCTGGCAATGTGCCATCCCCTTGCTGATATACCGGCGTACGGTACGTTCGGTTACGCCAAGCTCTTCAGCAATGGCAGCCTGGCTGACCCCTTCGATTACACTGAGTACCAATGCGCGACTGACCGGACGAGGCAATTCCATGATTGCCGTCCATAACTGTTCACATTCCTGGCGATAGACCGCCTGCTGATCCAGCCCGGAAAAAGAAGAAGGTAACTCTTCCTCGAACGAAGTTTCGTCATGCTGCCGAAAATCCGGTCTGCGTTGATGATCGATAGCCAGATTACGTCCAATCCGGAACAGATAAGCCGCAGGATTGGAAGGACATGCCACACCGGTCTGGTCGAGCAACCGCATGTAGGCATCCTGCGCCAGATCGGCAGCAGTTTCACGGCAGCCAGTCAAACGTGCAATTCTGCTTATGAGGCGTGATCGATATTTTTTGTAAAGGTCTGCCAGAAGAGGAGAATCCAGTGGAAACATGTATGACAGCAAGAAAATACAGGAATAATTACCGTTGATCGGTACGGTATTATCACTATAAAACTGAGGAATGAGAATGCGACAAATTGTCGCAGCGATGATATCGGATGAGCGATGAAGAACAGCCATCATCGGCAGTTGGCTGCGCCGCGCGAATGATGGCTGTATCACCAGGTGATGTAATGAAGATGGATAAAACGTCCCTATCGATGGGATATCATCTCGCTCACAGATTCAAAATCCTGCCAGCCTTCCAGATCGTTACATCTCATAGCGGATCGAACCGACAAAGGTACGCGGGACATCGACATTCACAGAGAAACGATCACCCAGGGTACCGCCATACAGTGTGCTGTCAGCGAGGTTGTAGATATTGAGCTGCAGACTCAGGCGCGAATGCATAGCAGGCGGACGGTAACGCACCATCGCATCGACACGCGCCTGTGCCGGCAGAAAATAGGTATTGGCAGGATCGCCCGGGCGTTTATCCTGAGCATAGATGCCGGCCCCTATGCTCAGCCCGCGCAATGGTTCATATTGCACATCGTAACGCGCCCACAAACTGCCGGCGTGTTTGGGCACATTCCATAACCGGTTACCTTTATTGGCACCTTCCAACACTTCAGCATCGGTATAGGCATAAGTCAGGATCAGGTTCAGCCCTTGTATGATCTGTCCTGAAATATCCACTTCCACCCCCTGGCTGCGTGCCTGGCCGATAGGGATCGAGTACGGTTGCCCGGGTACCCGGAATGCCAGGTTCTGTTTGGTCAGATAATAGAATGCAACATTCGAATTGAGCCGCCCATCGAAGAATGAGGTCTTGAATCCGCCCTCGAACTGCTCACCGATTTGCGGCTTGAGGATATTGCCATTGGCATCGAAAGCTGAATTAGCTGCTCCAAGTGACTGCACATAATTGCCGTAGAATGAGAGCCACTCCCACGGTTGATAAACGATCCCTGCACGTGGACTGAAACGGTTGTTATTAATCTCCCGACCAGCAGCTTTTGCGTCAGAAAGGAATTTATCTATCCCGAAAGCCGTACCTACATCATTAGAAGCCCAGTCATAACGCCCGCCTGCCATGATATGCAACTTGTCGAACAGTGTGATCTGATCCTGTAAATACACACCATTCCACTCGTTTTTCTGATCAATAAAGAAGTTATAAGGTTGCGATGCCAGATTAACGTTGCTGTATATCGGCCTGAAAATATTAATCGGGCTGGCATCCACACTGATGGATTTCACAGAGCCAAATTGACCATAGTATTCCCAACCGGCCAGCACATTGTGTTCTACGCCAGCAGTATAGAACCGACCCGTAATGTCCATTGTGCTCATAAAGACATCTCCGGTTGCGGTACCACCATAAAAAGATCGCTGCATATCACCTGTGGCTTCATTCAAATCAAATCCAGTTGTTTGTGGATCCACAGTATCGCGGCGTAAATAATTGAACCGGGCACGTGCTTGCCAATCGGAATTAAAAGCGTGCGTTAGTGTTACGGCAGTGTTGTACATGTTCTGGGTGGTCTTATCTGCCGGTTCTCCCAGAAAACGCGAACGCGGCAATTTGGCTGGTCGGTTACCTATCGCAACGATACCGTGGTCTTCACGTGTATCTTCGTTGTTATAAGTGAAATCCACATCCAGTTGCGTATCTGGCGTAATTCTCCAGGTGACTGACGGCGCAACAAAAATACGTTTATTGAAGCCGAAATCGCGAAATGAATCCTGATTGAGATATTCGAAGTTCAGGCGGTATAACAAAGTACCCGTTTCATTCAATGCGCCGGTCGCATCAGCCAATGTCTGAAATTGACCGTATGACCCGAACTGCTGGTTTAGCGAGTAATAGCGCTCTGCCTGCGGCCGCTTGGTGATCAGGTTGACCATCCCGCCCGGTTCGATCCGGCCGTATAAATTTGACGCGGCACCTTTCAATACCTCTACCCGCTCTATGTTGGCTAATGAGAATCTTAAAGCCAATGGAAATCTGAATCCGTCACGAAAACTGGCAAAACCTGTGTCAAAGCCACGGATCATGAATGCCTGACTCATTCCACCAAAAGTAAACCCGGGAAACACACCGCTCACATTCCTGACTGCATCATTGACCTGAACCGCTTGCTGATCTTCGATTACCGCACGTGGTATCACCTGAACGGACATCGGCGTTTTCATAATGGGTAAATTGGATTTGGTCGCCGTTGACGCATTGGTGCGTGTATAACTCGGGTTACCGGGTGTATCCGGATTCATGGCGCCGGTTACCCTGACTTCCGGCATGACGGTCGCCACTTCGGCTGCTGATTTGATGACGTATGTATTCTGTCCGCTGGCCAGCCAGGTATACGATGTTCCCTGCAGCAGACGGATGAGTGCCTGTTCGGTATTCATCGATCCGTTGATTGCCGGACTTTGAAACCCTTTCAACTGCTCGGCGGTGAACAGGATCTGGATTCCTGTCTGACTGGACAGGCTGTGCAGTGCATCCGGCAGATTCTGCGCCGGGATACTGAGCACCTTGTTGCTCTGTGCTTGAGCAAATCCGGAAAACATAATGATGCTGAGCCCTATGACCCATAAATTTTTCTGCATGATTCATCCCTGAATATTTTTATCTTTGATCGGTATATGCCAGCGGACTGGCTTACCTGATAAGACGAAAATAAAAAGGAGCACCTGACATGCAGAAAAAATTCTTATGCTTCCAGGCTGTTTTTCGGATCAGTTCGTTTGCATTTTTATACGGGCTGATCCGTTCCTCATTTTGGATGGCTTCATCCCTGCGAGATCAGCAGAATACGTTTTGTTTTATTTCTCATAAGTCAGGAGAGTAACGCTATCCAGCTCACTGGCGCGCAGCGGAAGCAGCGTGATCAGCGCCTGGACCAACCCTGCACGATCAGCCGAGTTGAATTCCCCGCTGACTCTCAGTGTATTCAGTTGTGGATCCCCCAGTCTGACAGGGCGCGAGTGGTAACGATTGATTTGCCGGATGACTTCTTCCAGCGGTGTCTCACGGAAAATCAGCCTGCTTTTACGCCAGGCAGTGACCGTTTCTTTATCTGTCGAGGAAATTTCTGATAAATCATACGCTGAATAAGTAAGCTGCTCTCCACCATGCAGCAAACGGACAGTATCGTTCTGATGATCGATACCGACCTCGACTGCGCCTTCAAGTACCGCAACAGTAACGTTACCTTCTTCTTTGATAACGTTAAATTCAGTACCGATATCGCGCAGGATACCGTTACCTGCATGCACTTCGAAAGACCGGAGGCGCTCATCGCCGATCCTGAATAATGCTTCACCGCGTTCCAGTGTTACTTTGCGGGTGAATCCGTACAATGCCAGCCGCAGTGTCGAATCAGTATTGATATCGATCGTCGTACCATCAGCCAGAATGATCTGCTGATGCTCTCCGATTGCAGTCGTGATCATTTCTTCATGGCGGGTAAGCCAGTGCAGGGAGCTGAACAGAATCGCCAATGTAACGATCCATGTAACCGTTGAACGGGATTTTTTCCGGGGTTTCTGCTCCAGGTGGTCAAGGGTCTGCCAGAGCTGGACATACTGCTGATATTCGGTGCGATGTGCTTCATTTTCTGCAAGCCAGGCTTCAAATGCTTTTTGCTCGACATCATTGGTATCGCTTTGCTGCATACGCAAAAACCAGGCGGCTGCCTGTTCAGTTAATGCGTTTTCTTCAGAGGGGTGCCCTGCCTGTTGATCCTGCTCCATTACACAAGCACCTGGCGTAACCGGATGAGTGCGCGAATCAACAGTTTTTCGACGGCATTGCGGGTGATTCCCAGTTTTTCGGCGATTTCCGCATGTGAGTAACCGTCAAATTTATGCAGTACGAAAGCACGATGACATTGTGGCGGTAGTGCATCAATCGCGATACACAGTTTTTCCAGTAGCTGGCGTGCAGCTACCAGCCGAGCGGGGTCGGTCAATTCAGTCGCGGGCAGTTCATGTTGCGGAAGATCATCGATAGAAACGCTTTCTGGAAATTTCACACAGGTACGATGGTGATCGATCGCCAGATTACCCGCGATACGGTACAGCAAGGCACGCGCGTTCTGTATCGATGTATCAGTCTGGTAACCCATAATGCGGATAAAGGTTTCCTGGGTCAGCTCTGCCGCAATTTCTCTGCAACCCGTATGCCTGAACAGGAAAGCACGTAACTCGCTGAAATGGCGCAGGTAAAGGTTGGCAAGAATTACGCTGGGATTCATGGTAGATAGTGGCGATGTGCGGCTATATGCCCGATGCAGGGGAATTATGCGGGACAGAAAAACTGTTTGAAATGCGACATAATGTCGCACCTGATGATCACCTTATGTCTGCGGCATTTTCCTGGATGGTAACCAGGATGATACCAGCCAGCATAAAATGTTGAGTACTGAACAACATGTACTAACCACCTCGGGTTGAAAGAATTGCTGGCAGCAGCTCCTCTGGACGATATTGATTTGACCCGTAATCCAGACTTGGGCCGCAACGTTGAGTTATGAGTTATCTCATCGATACCAACATCATCGCCGAAGTGCGTAAAGGCAAACGCTGTGATCCACATGTCGCCAAATGGTGGGGACAGACGTCTGATGACGACCTGTTCCTGAGTGTATTGGTAACCGGCGAGATTCGTAAAGGCATCGAACTGGCACGTTTACGCGCCCCCACTAAGGCCGCTCGCCTGGAACAATGGCTCGATGCCCTGATAGCGGGCTTTTCTGGCCGCATCCTGCCCGTCGACCAAGCAGTCGCCGATCAATGGGGGTGCTTGAATTCCCCCAATCCGAGGCCGACCGTGGACAGCCTTCTGGCCGCTACCGCACAGGTGTACAGACTTACCCTGGTAACGCGGAATGTTGCCGACATGCCAAAAATTGGTATTTCAATACTTGATCCCTTTACTTTTGAGTAAGCTTGATCAAGCTCCCCAAGTCCCACAAAGATATCACTGTGCTGGCGACACAAATCAATCGTTTTCTGAAGGAGGCCATTGCCGTGCCGCGTGAAGCACACGCAACACCCGCACCAGTTCGCCCGTCACATCATAAATGATGATGTAATTCTGATGGGCAATTAGCTCACGGGTACCAGCCACACGGCCCGGATGACCCAGGGCGGGATGATCAGGCAAACGCTGCGCCTTCTCTGAAAAAAGCTCGTCAAGCGCCAGAGCGGCGCGCGGGTTGTCGACTTCGATGTAGTCATAGATTGCATCGCGATCTTGTAACGCTTCTGGTGTCCAGAACAATTTCATCATTCTGAAGCTTTAAGCCTGCGACGTGTGGCTGCCCGCCTGGCCGCAAACTCGGCCTCTACCTCATCTCCCGGAACCAGATTGCCAGTATTAGCCGAGTCCAGGCCAATTTGCACCTGTTTACGGAACCATGCGTCATGCTCGGCCACTTCACGCCGCGTCTTTACAAACTCCCGCATGTAGTCGCGCAACAGTTGCGCACCGCTACGGTCGCAGTCTTTGGCAGCCGCTGAGAACTCGGTTTTCAGGTCTTCATCAACCCGGAAAGTAAAGGTGGATTCTGACATCTGCACATCCTCCATGTGTTAAACAAGAATTACGTTGTAACACATTATCAGACACACTCAAAGGCAAAATGGCGCCAAAAGGAAAAGATCATTCCAGCTCATTCTTTTTCTGGTGCTTATTCCATTCCCAAATCAAAAATGACACGAAGGCAAGCCGCAGACAGTATAAATAATACGGCCAGGCGAAGCCGACAAAGTTAGTTTTGATTTAGAAATGGAATTAGGAACCTCTGAAAAATGTTAGCGAGGCAGCCAGTTCAAGGCAAAAATCGGCGAGAAAGCCGAGTTTATACGTGATAAATGAGCATTTTGAGCCGACTTTTAACGCAAAAATGGCAACGCCCCGGTTCCTCGCCGGTGTAGGAATCGAGAATCCATTGATTGAACCCGAGCTCACCGGATTGGACGCCGGGGGCTCCTCCCCTTTCCCCGCCGCTTCTGCAACCAGCGGATGACGCCTGTGGCGTAAATGACCGGGCAGGCCAGTCCGCACAGGAAGATGAGGATGCGTCCGGGCCAGCCGAACGCCTGGCCCGAGTGCAGCGGCCATTGCCATTCCAGAAAGGTTTCCCCCGCACTGCGGCGCGCATCCGGCGCACGCACGTCCAGTATCTCGCCGCTGTACTGATCGATCGCGATTTGCCGCTCCGACCAGAACGCACTCAACTTCGGCACATGCTTCTGGGTCACGATATAGACGCCTTCAGCATTCCCGGGCATGAACATGCCGCCAAACTTACCGTCCGGGTAGTGTTCGGTGGCAATGGCCCATGCGTGCTCAGCCCCGATCGAGGGTATACCCGTAATAGGGATTGATGTGAGTGTGTGTTGTGGTTGCCGGGTTGCAGGTGAGAACAGTTGAGTCACCCACACGAACGGCTCGTTGAGGTTCATGAACACCCCGGACAGCAGCACCGCACCTAATACCGGAAAGAGGTAAAGCGAAAGCGTTTTGTGCAGATCAAAGTTGAAACGCACCGGGCCGGCACCGCGCTTGATGGTCAACGCCTTGCGCCATTGCCCCGATGTTGGCCACCAGACGATCAACCCGGTGATCAGGGATACCAGCAACAGCAGTGCGCAGACAGCCATCAGCGTTTGCCCGTTCATACCCAGCAACAGACTGAAATGGAGCTGGAAGATGACATCCATGAAGTAGTTGGGTATCCACTCATTTGCGCCATAGCTGCGTACCCCGGTTACCTGCGCGCGATAGGGATCTACAAAGATTCGCTGCCAGGCGCTGGATGGCTGGCTGGCATAAACGGCATAGACCGCTTCGCTATTGCGTGCACCGTAAACGGTTGTAATTCTGCTATCCGGAGCGGCCGCCTGTCTGGCCACACGAATGATCTCATCCAGTGATTGATAAGCAGGTGCGCCTGGTGCCAGGTTTTTCTGCTCAGGCACCGTGACAGTCAGCAGCTCCGGATTCAACCACTCATCGATCTCGGCCCAGAACACCGCGATGCTGCCGGTAAGCCCCAGAATGACCAGCAGCGCACCGATGAACAACCCCAGATAAAGGTGGATGCTCAGCCAGAGCTGGCGCCACGAACGCCGCGGTAATGTACCGCGCTCTTCATCCACCCCTGCAGCATGTTGATGCGCTGACTCGGAAGACATGGTTAATACTCAACCCGGAGCGATCCCAGGAATACACGTGGCGTACCTACAGCAATACGTGTGCGGCCAAATCCACCACTGCTGGGGAAATATTCCTCATTGAAGAGATTGTTGACATTCAACTGTGCAGTCACCCGGGTTTTGCCCACCTTCATGCCGTAGCTGGTCATCAGGTTGAATACAGCGTAACCGGGCATTTGATAATCGTTCTCCAAATTGCCTTCACGCTTGCCTCTGAGCGTTACGCCCCCGCCAACTTTCAATCCACGTAAGGTTTCATTCTGAAAGGCATAAGTAGTCCAGATATTTCCGGCGTGTTCGGGTACATTCGGAAAGCGATTGCCCAACGTATTGTCATTGGTTTTGGTAACTTCTGAATTGATATAAGCGTAGTTAGCGATAACCTGCCAGCCAGGCAACAGCTCGCCGGTAATATCCAGTTCTATACCTTCATTACGCGCCTCTCCGGTCAATACTGAAATTCTCTGCAGCGCCAGTTGTGGATCAGGGTGGAGGGTTGCAATGTTTTGTTTGGTGAGCTGGAACCAGGCAAGCGTTGCGCTGAGACGCCCATCAAAGAATTCTGTTTTGACGCCGGCTTCCCATTGCTGGGCCGTTTCGGCTGGAAGTGGCTGTCCGTCCAATCCGCTTCCATATAAATTTGGAGCGCCGAAATTCTCGACATAATTGCCATAAAACGAAAGGGCTGGAATAGGCTGCCATAACACGCCAACACGCGGTGAAATTCTATCCTGCGCGCTTTCCCTCCCGGATATGTTGTCTTTTATCTCGGCATTGTCGTAGCGAAAACCTGCCAGCACATGCACGTTATAAGGCAGTTTTATCTGGTCCTGGAAATACAGACCAAACCAGTCTTCTTTTGTGTCATAGGGGATGTCATCCGCAGGATCGCGCACAGCCACGCCACTATGTGCCGGATTGAAAATATCAATCGACGGAAAATTAAAGTTGTCAATCATGAGGCCGTGATTTCTAAAATTATAGTAATCACCCCCCATCAACAACGTATGTTTGATACCCCAGGTATCGATATGGCCGGTCAAATCTACATTGGTAGTATACGTTTCTATTTTGTTGTTTCTGAATCCGGCAAAAAACCGGTCCAGTGTGCGGTTGTCAGCGCGTAATTCCAGTGGCAGGGCAACATTATCGTCTTCATCGGTGTGCTGCAGATAGAAGCGGTGTTTTATCTCCCAATTATCATTGAATGCGTGCGACCAGTGGAATCCGGCTGTAATTTCATCAAATTTGGCACTATTAAATGATTCGCCCAGTTGACGATTGACCGGCAAGTTGGCCGGGCGATTGCCGATCGCAGGAAAACCGTAATCATGCGCATATTTCCCTGTTTTATATTCCATTTCAGCAGTGATCTGGGTACGGTCGGAAATACGCCATTGCAATACCGGTGCAACGAAGAAATGATGACTATTCACAAACTCCCGGAATGAGCCCTCATTGTCATAGGCAAAGTTCAGGCGGTACAGCAATGAGTTATCTTGGTTCAGGCTGCTGGTGGCGTCCAATGTGGTACGAAACAGGTTATATGAGCCGAATTGTTGCTGTAGTGAATAATACGGTGTAGCTTGCGGTGTTTTCGGCACCAGATTGATCATTCCCCCAGGCTCGATCCGACCGAACAGAATCGATGCCGGCCCCTTCAATACTTCAATTCTCTCCAGATTGGCCACTTCCCGGTTACCGGTCTGTGATAGTGCGGACTGAAACCGTACACCGTTACGGTAATAATCCCAGGTATTAAAACCGCGGAGATTAAAAGTCTCGACCCCGTTGAATCCAAGTCCGGGAAAAACACCACTGACGTTGCTTAGCGACTGCTCCAGCGTGATCGCCTGCTGATCATTCATGACTGATTTAGGCACCACCTGTATCGACATCGGTGTTTCCATGATCGGCGTTTTCGTCCTGGTCGCTGTCGTCGTATCGGGTACTTTATACTGCGTACTGTAAGGCGAATCCGGGTCAGAGGCGCCGGTGACAGTCATTTCCGGTAATGTCTGCTGCATTGCTCCTGTTGTCGCCTTTACGATACTGTAACGGCCCGGTGCGATTTCTTTGGCCTGCAGGCCGCTGCCGTTCAGCAGCGTATCGAGTGCTTCCCGGATGGAAAGATTCTCGGATAACGGTGAAGCTTGTTTATCTTTCACGATTTCTGCATCGAATACGATACTGAGATTGTGCCGGACAGCCAGTTGTTGCAAAGCTGCAGCAAGCGGCAATGCTGGCTGTTGCTGTGTAGCGGATATTTGTGCCTGCACGATGGGGCTGGCGAGCATGACGACAGCCAAGAAAAGGCCTGAACGAAGCATAGTTTCTCCCTGAGTAAGAATGTTCTTAATTGGAACTTCCTTACATAGGACGAACCAGATTGCAGTAAACCGTCAGTCAGAAGAGATTTTTAATGATGGTGCCGGAAAGTGAACGAGGTGTGTCCGGCGACTGCTGCTTCGTTTACTGTTTCTGCGCTGCGCTCAACAGGTACCGGTCGGGTGTTGGGTGTTCGATGTTCAGATTCAGCGTTTCAGCAATGATGCGCAAGGTGGTATCGAGCTCGTCAAGCCGGAAACGCCCGCTGATCTGTTTCCTTCCCAGGGCAGGGTCGGCCAGATCGAATCGAACGGCATGATAACGTGCCAGTTCCTGCAGCACTTCCGGCAATCGATGCTGGTCGAATACCAGTATGCCCTGACGCCAGTTTGCAATGTCTCCCTGCACGGTAGCCAGTTGCCATCGATCGGTTGCCGGATGGCGGGTCACGGTTTCTCCGGCATGCAGTACGAGATGTTTATCCCGGCGGATGATTTCCACGGCGCCTTCTTCCACTTGTACGGTAAATTTTTCTGGCGTATCGCGTACGGAGAAACGGGTACCAATATCACGAATTCGTGTATCGGCAGCTGTTACCTGCAGCGGACGCCAGTCGGGCGCCACCTCCAGATAAATTTCTCCCTCCTGCAGTTGAATAAGGCGTTGGAACCAGCTTTGAGTGATGGTTACGCGCGTTGCTGTATCCAGACTCAGTTGGCTGCCATCGGCAAGTGTGACGTGCTGCCGCTCACCCGTTGCCGTTTGCCAATGCCGGGGGATGCCGGTCGATGCGCGGTAGAGTATGGGAAGTGCTATCAGCACCAGTGCTGCAGCGGCCCATTTGAGGTAGCGAGAAGAGTGATGACGAGGACGATAATGGCGTGCCTTGTTCAGTTCGCTGGACAGATCCGTACGAAAACGATCCAGCGATTGCCAGTCCTCTTCTGCACGTGTCCAGGCTGTACGGTGATCCGGACTGGCTGCAAGCCAGTCCGTCAGGGCGCGCTGCTCCTCTGCGGAAAGTGCACGGCCTTGCTGGCGGATAAACCAGTGACGAGCCGTTGCATCGATATCATCATGAAAAGATTCGGGCATGCAATTTTCTCCTGCGCTTTTAACCACAGGACATTCAGGACAGGCATGATCGACAAAAGATGATTATCACCGATACTCTGCCAGTATAGCCAGACAATGTTCACCTGCACGCTGAATATAGCGTTCCACTGTTTTGCTGGAAACGCCCAGTTGTTTGGCAATTTGTGCATGAGTCATACCATCGTAACGAAACAGGAGAAATGCATGGCCTACCGGTTCCGGTAGCTGATTCAATGCGTGCAGCAAACTTGCCAGTTGTCTTTGGCCGTCATAACGTCGTGCCGGATCGTCCGCAGCATTGCCGATTTCAAAGAAGTTCTGTATTTCGGTGGTATGTTTGTCCACACGAATTTGCTGGCGTGAGCTGTCACGAATCAGGTTGAGCGCAACCGTAAACAAAAACGCGCGAGGATTTTCGATGGATGAAACATCCTGTTTACGCCAGCGCAGATAAACTTCCTGGACCATATCAGCTGCTTCATCTCTCCCCACCTTGCGATACAGAAAATTCAGCAAGTCATTACGTAACTGGAGGAACAGTTCATCATTGGTACAACTGGTGGTCATGGACAGCAAGGCATAATGGGCTAAAAAGAGCATGATTATGCTGTGTTTGCCATAAGGGTGGAATGCGACAAATTGTCGCAGAGAAAGGCCTGCTGGCATGCTTTCATCATAACCTCCATCCGTTGCCGGATTGCCATGTAAAGCATGAGGCTGCCATGAGAATCACCCGAAAGCGGCTGATGTATCGAAATTCAACCTGTCATCAGATGTGTAGTCCTGGCGGATACCTGTAAGGTGATCCGCCACAATCTTCTGGTTAATACTCGACCCGGAGCGAGCCCAGAAATACACGTGGTGTACCTACAAAGATACGCGCACGATTGAATCCACCACTACCGGGGAAATATTCCTCATTAAACAGATTATTGACATTCAACTGTGCCGTCACCCGGGTTTTACCCATTTTCATTGCATAACTCGTCATCAGGTTAAAAACTGCGTAACCAGGCATCTGAAAATCATTTTCCGGATTGCCTTCACGTTTTCCTCTGAGCGTCACACCGCCACCAATTTTCAACCCACGCAAGGTTTCATTCTGAAAGGCATAAGTGGTCCAGATATTACCGGCGTGTTCGGGTACATTCGGGAAGCGGTTACCCAACTGCATATTGTTATTGGTTTTGGTTATTTCCGAATCGATATAAGTATAATTGGCAATCAACTGCCAGCCAGGTAACAATTCACCGGTAATATCGAATTCAACGCCTTGATTGCGCGCCTCTCCGGTCAATACTGAAATTCTCTGCAGCGCCAGTTGTGGATCAGGGTGAGGGGTTGCAATGTTTTGCTTGGTGAGCTGGAACCAGGCAAGTGTTGCACTAAAACGTCCGTCAAAAAATTCTGTTTTTATCCCGGCTTCCCATTGTTGTGCTGTTTCAGCTGGAAGTGGCTGCCCGTCGAGTCCACTCGTGCCTAAATTTGGAGCGCCGAAATTCTCGATATAATTGCCGTAAAATGAAAGAGCTGGAATCGGTTGCCATAACACGCCAACACGCGGTGAAATTTTATCCTGCGCGCTTTTCCTTCCGGATATGTTTTTTATCTCGGCATTGTCGTAGCGGAAACCTGCCAGCACATGCACGTTATAGGGTAATTTTATCTGATCCTGGAAATACAGACCAAACCAGTCATCTCTTCTGTCATAAGGACTATCATTGGCCGAATCCCGAATAGCTGTGCCACTATGCACCGGATTAAAAATATCAATGGACGGAAAATCAAAATTCGAAATCATGAGGCGGCGATTTCTGAAATTGTAATAATCGCCACCCATCAGCAGCGTATGTTGGGTCCCGAATGTTTCAACATGGCCCGTCAAGTCCATATTTGTCGTATAGGTATCTACTTTAGCGTTTCTGAATCCCGCATAAAAACGATCGAGAGTACGGTTATCTGTTCGTAATGCCGACGGTATCACAACATCATCGCCTTCGTCAGTTCGTTGCAGATAGAAACGGTGTTTTATCTCCCAGTTGTCATTGAATGCATGAGACCAGTGGAATCCGGCTGTAATTTCATCAAATTTAGCACTATTAAATGATTCGCCCAGTTGACGATTGATCGGCAAGTTGGCTGGTCGGTTGCCAATCGCCGGAAAACCATAGTCCACTGAGTACTTGCCGGTCTTATATTCCATCTCAGCGGTAATCTGGGTACGGTCAGATATTTGCCATTGCAACACTGGTGCCACGAAGAAATGATGATTATCAACAAACTCGCGAAACGAACCCTTATCTTCATAGGCAAAATTCAGACGGTACAGCAATGAACTATCCTGATTCAATCCACCCGTAGCATCCAGCGTGGTACGAAACAGATTATATGAACCGAATTGTTGCTGTAATGAATAATACGGCGTGGCTTGTGGTGTTTTCGGCACCAGATTGACCATTCCCCCCGGCTCGATCCGACCATACAGAATCGAAGCTGGCCCCTTGAGGACTTCTATCCTTTCCAGATTGGCCACTTCTCGGTAACCAGTTTGTGTCTGTGCAGATGTAAACCGCACACCGTTTCGATAGTAATCCCAAGTCTGAAAACCACGGATATTAAGAAATTCCACCCCACCTTGACCAATCCCGTGAAAAACGCCACTGACGTTTCTTAGCGACTGCTCCAGCGTAATCGCCTGCTGATCGTTCATCACTGATTTAGGCACCACCTGTATCGACATCGGTGTTTCCATGATCGGCGTTTTCGTCCTGGTCGCCGTCGTCGTATCAGGTACTTTATATTGCGTGCTGTACGGTGAATCCGGATCAGGAGCGCCGGTGACAGTCATTTCCGGTAACTGCTGTACGGTTGTTGCTGCCTGTACGATACTGAACCTGCCGGGTACCGTTTCCTCGGCCTGCAGGCCGCTGCCGGACAATAGTTTTTTCAATGCTTCCAGCGGCGTGTACTGGCCACGGAGGGATGGAGCCTGAATGTTACGGACAGTTGCTGCATCAAACATGATACTGGTATTGCTGTGTTCAGCCAGTTGCTGCAATGCTGTGCTCAAAGGCTGGGCTGACAGATGCCAGTTGATCGCCGTTGAAGTGCTTCCTGCTGCCCCGGTCTGGGCATGAGCAACCGGCAACAGCAGAATTAAAATCATGATTGACAGATAGTGCTGCATTTTCGACGTACTCCCTGTAAGTTGATCGTTCTGATCTTTTGCTACTTACAGGACGCACGGGTCGGAAAAAGTGGACAAACAGATTTGCGGACACCTTTACATCATGCCCACCTTTGCATACAGCAGCGTTACTGAAGTCTCTGAGCTTTTTCTATGTGTATATGTATGATTTTCAAAGAGTTATCAGGGTATATCAGAAGATATCGTACAGGCCAAACAGAAATGAGGCACCTGCTTAGGTGCAGTTTCTTACCACATTGCACATTTTAAAACCGGGACATGAAGCGAGCAGGATGTTCTCCGTTCGCCCGTGCAGCGATTGTGAACTCGCATGCCGGATGATGTGAAAAGGAACGGTCAGCTTAGCTGACCGTTCCTATCTCGATACATTTCAACTCGAATTTTGCACTTCTTTTCAGCCAAAAGCCTCGCCAAATAAGCGATGCGACAATATGTCACATTCTCAAACAGGATGTTTGAGAACATAATTGGCTCATTATCTGTACCACCTCTGATATCCGGATTCATATCTGCAATATGAATATAGATTCATGAGAAAGAATGCAGGTTTTTCTTTCGGATCTTGTCTGGATGAAAGTGTGCTCACCGGTAAGTAATTGCTTCCCTCCTCTACTTCTGCCTGTCCTTTTATAGTCTTTTTATAAATCGACAGGCGTTTTTTTTCTACTTCTCCTGCCATTGTTTTTATGTCACTTTTCGTCCACTGTCGTCAGGATTTAGTCAGCTGTTTTCAGTGTGATTTTCAGGAAAAATCAGTGCAATCATCAAACCACCTTTTATCAGATCAGAAAAGTTGACGATCTGATCGGGTGTGTATACAGTTTTGCTGCCATGGGCAAGAGATATATGACCGACAATTTTATTCTTCTGATACTGTTTGTCAGTTTATTGACAAATGCAGTTGCCTGGTCATTCCATCAGGAAATCTTCAAACATGAGCTTGATCATTTCCATGTATCGCATAGATTCGATCATCATCATTCGTACCATGATCACGCAGCAGATACAGGGTTTCATCAGCATCATGACGAAACCCTCGATAACGATCCGGATTTCACAGATCATTTAATCCTGCATGCAGCCGGGCAGTTTCAGCCTTTCTATTTTATCTTGCTACCGATTATTCCATCTCTCCCGGGAAAGGAAAATATCCCCGGATTCTTTCCTGCCGGCATTCCTGAATCAACTCTTGATTTACCGTTCCGCCCTCCTCGAAATACCGCTTCTTTAGAAATCAGGTACTAATTTCACAATCGGGTGTGCTGACGGCTCAGTCAGCGCCAGTGCGATTTCAGTCTGTTGTATGTCCTGTCTCAGTATTACCGGTTTCATCTGGTAATCATTGTCTCGGATACTTGACAGGGGAAAGGCTATATTCCTGACAGAACCAGTACTGTTGCAGCACCCGTTCCATCGCCGCGGTTTACGGAAATTCCGGATCCACGGACTGTAATTCATGGAGACAATTTGCATGACTGAAATGAAAATGTCATCTCCTGTGGAGCATGGCGTGTTGACTTGTTTATGTATGAAGGCTCTTTTTATCGCAGTAATTTTTGGAGTTACTTCTGATGTTACTGCGCATGGTGTCACCGAGGGTGACAAGGGCTATATCCTGGAAAGTACCGGCATATTGCCGATACCTTTTATTTATCTCGGCGCAAAACATATGATGACCGGTCACGATCATCTGCTTTTTCTGCTGGGTGTGATTTTCTTTTTGTATCGACTGAAGGACATCTGTATTTATGTCACGCTGTTCGCTGCCGGCCATGTCATTACGCTGTTATCCGGTGTTCTGTTTGAGGTTGCTGTCAGCCCTTATCTGATCGATGCAATCATCGGATTTTCCATCGTTTACAAATCTCTGGACAATATGGGAGCCTTTCAGCGCTGGTTTGGTTTTCAGCCTGATACAAAGATTGCCACTTTTATCTTCGGACTGTTTCATGGTTTTGGCCTTGCCACCAAGATCCTGGAGTACGAATTACCGGCTGATGGACTCCTGCCAAATCTCATTTTCTTCAATATCGGTGTCGAGATCGGACAAATTCTGGCACTGGCGGCCATTCTGATCGCAATTGCATATTGGAGGAAATCCGGAAAATTCATGAACCACGCCTATAACACCAATACATTCATGATGATGCTCGGCTTCCTCTTGATGGGATACCAGATTACAGGCCATTTCATTTTATTCAGCACTATCTGATTATTCTTACAGGAAAAATTATGTATAACGCAAACATACCTTCAACTCATGAGATACCCTCAACCGGCAGATTGATCAGATCTACCGTCATTGCATTACTGACTGCGATATTTTTACTCGTCACTGTTGTAATGCCTGCGGAATACGGTATCGATCCAACCGGTTTCGGTGAAATCACCGGTCTGAAAAGAATGGGAGAAATCAAAGTTTCTCTGACAGAAGAAGCAACTGCAGATCGGGCGAATGCGGCTGCCAGCCTGCAGATCGAATTATCTGAAGCGGTAACAGCAGTAACAGAATCTCTGCCGCTTGCTCCAAAATCAGAGATGAGTCATGAAAAAAAGATAACGCTTGCCCCAAATCAAGGTACTGAGATCAAGGTGACGATGACAAAGGGAAGTAAAGTTCACTACGTTTGGCGGACTAATGGTGGAACAGCTGTTTTTGATCAGCATGGAGATTCAAAAGAACTGAAGATCAACTACCATAGTTACAGCAAGGGGACCGGACAAATGCGGGAAGGCGTCTTAGAAGCAGCTTTTGACGGTGATCATGGGTGGTTCTGGCGAAACCGGACATCCACCCCGATGACGATTACGCTCAAAACTGAAGGAGAATATACCCGTATCAGACATTTCAAATAACAAGTACGAGGGCCGGGATGAACTGATAGTAAATAATCCCGGCTACTTTCCGACTCGTGATCGATATACGGCACACACAGCATGATACTTCGGTGAATGCGTGTGTGTCCCTCAGCGTGTTGATTGCCGCAAGGCACCCAGCCTGTAACGGCCGGGTGCCGGGTGTTCGATATTGATTTTCAGTGTATCGGCGATGATTTGCAGATTGGTATCGAGCTCATCGAGCTTGAAACGACCGCTGACCTGTATCTCGCCAATGGCGGAATCGGCCAGATCGAATTGAACCGTATGATAGCGTGCGATTTCGTGTAATACGTCATGCAGCCGGTGTGCATTGAATACCAGCAGACCTTTGCGCCAGTGAGCGATATCCCCTGCCGGCAGTGCCGCCAGCCTCCATTCATTACTGCCGGTAATGATGGAAAGTACTTCACCCGCTTGCAGTAACACCAGCTGTCCCTGTTTTTTTACTTCAACCGTACCTTCAGCAACTTCGACCATGAACTGATCAGGGATATACCTGACCGAAAAACGTGTGCCGATATCACGAATTTCGTAATGCTCCGCACTCACTCTCAAAGTATGCCAGTCGGATGATGCCGTCTCCAGATAGATTTCACCTTCATGCAGCTGGACATGATGTGTGAACCAGTTCTGCGTGACAGTGATACGCGTTGCAGTATCCAGATTCAGAGTGGAGCCACCGGCCAGGGTGATCTGCTGCTGTTCACCTTTCAAGGTGTTCCAGTATGTTGTCGTTCCGGTCATGCCCTGATACAGCACAGGAATGCATACTGCCACCAACAGAGCTGCAGCTGCCGCCCGTCGTTTAAGTTGAAAGGCCGCTTTATGCTGTCCGGGACGGTTACGGCGTGCCTTTTTCAACTCATCATTCAGTGCATGACGATAACGGTCGATTGCCAGCCAGTCCTCCTCCACACGCCGCCAGGCATCCTGATGCAGTGGATTGGCAGCCAGCCATTCAGCCAGTTGCTGCTGTTCCGCTTCCGACAAAGTCTGACCCTGCTGCCGTGCGAACCAGAATCGTGCCTGTGCATCAGGGTCATGCGAATTCGGACTGTTTGATAGGTGCATACTGCACTCCGGAGCATTTTGATAAATGCTGATTACTTCACAGGATCGAAATGATCAGTAGAGTATTATCACCGATATTGCGCAAGAGCAGTCAGGCAGTGCTCGCTGGCGTGCTGAATGTAGCGTGCCACGGATTTGCTTGAAATACCCATCTGCAGTGCGATTTCAGCAAATGTCAAACCATCGAGGCGAAAAAGAAGAAAAGCATGGCGTACATTTTCCGGCAACTGATCCAGAGCCTGCTGCAGATATTCTATTTGTCTGCGTTCGTCACAATGCTGTGCCAGATCATAGTCCGCAGGTTTATCCTGAAACAGGTGTTGCATGGTATTGGCGTAGGTTTGCACATGCGCCTGCCGGCGTGCCTGATCCCGGATCAGATTGAGCGCAACGGTAAACAGGAAGGCGCGCGGGTTTTCGATACTCGAGATATCCTGCCTGCGCCATCGCAGATAGATTTCCTGAAGTATATCGGCTGCTTCATCTTTGCTCAGCTTGCGACACAGATAATTCAGCAGATCACCGCGCAGTTGAAGAAACAGTTCATCGCCGGAATAGGTAATTGTCATGAACAGTAGGGCATACCTGGCTAAAAACTGCGCTCATCATACTGTCTTTCTCCGGACCGAAAAATGTGACAAATTGTCGCACCCGGAAGTCCGGCGGTTACGAAATGCTTGAGGAACCTCATCATGGCAGGAAATAGCAGCCCGGATCGATTCGCCCTTTCAGGGCTCCCTAACCGCTTTGGATATTTTTGTTGAATACGACACACACGGCCGGTACCAGAAACAGTGTGACGAAAAACGTGAAGAGCATGCCAAACGCAATGGTGACAGCCATCGGCATGATTTTTTCCGCATCGTAACCCTGTGAACTGAGCTGGGGTAACAAGCCTGCAAGGGTCGTGACATTCATCAGCAATATGGCGCGGAAACGTGATTTACCTGCTGCCACCGCAGCTCTTATGACAGATATTTTCTGTTGCAGATTTTTATTGATCTGTGCAATCAGAACCAGACTGTCATTGATGACAATCCCGCTCACGGCAAACAGTGCAAAGTACGACTCCAGTGAAAGTGGAATCCGAAACAGCAAATGACCGACCACTGCTCCGATGAAACCAAAAGGAACAGTCAGCATGATGATCAATGGCTGGGCATAGGAACGCAACGGGATCGCAAGCAACGCATACATTCCAAACAGTGCCAGGACTCCGTACAGCCACAGATCCGACATCACTTCTTCCTGTTTCTGCCGGGATTCGCCTGGCTTGATGTCCAGCCCGGGAAATTGCGCTTTCAGTTGCGGGATCACATGCACACGCATATCGGCCAGGATGGATTCGACATCCACCTGATCCTGATAGACTTCCGCGCCAATCAGTTGAATACGTTCCCGATCAGTGCGTTGAATACTGGCGAACCCGGACTGATATTCCGCCCGGGCAATTGTGCCAAACGGTACGCTGTTCCCGCCAGGTAATCTGATCGGCATATTCTGCAGCTGCTCCAGTGCTTGCCGGTCTTCCTGCGGGAAACGCAGCATGACACGGATTTCATCGTGTTCGTGATAGTACCGCTGCACTTCGAGCCCGAAAAAGCCATGTCGTACCTGTTCACTCAGGTCACGCATCGTCAGGCCGTAGAAGGCAGCGGCAGGTTTCAGTTCGAGATGCAGCTCAGGTTTGCCGGGCTGCATCGAGCTGGTGACACTGTGCACCCCGGCATAGGCAGCCAGCTTATGCTTCAGTATCTCCCCGGCTGCATTTTGCACAGCGGTATCCGGCGCAGTCAGTACCCATTCGATCGCCTTGGGTGGCCCCTCTGTCGACACACCGAGATCACGTGGCCAGAAACTCTGGAGGGTCAACGTCGTACCCGCCGGCAACGGGCCAAAACGTTCCCGCCACTGCTGTTTGATATCGTCCACTTGGTCGCGAATACGGTCATCGATAGCCATTTCAAGGTTAACCACCGCTACATTATCATTACTGAACATCAGCACATGACGAACACTGTCACCGTTCTCAGCAGAATCATCACAATAATATTTCTGATTCAGCTCAGCCCGGATTTCATGAGCGATATGCCCCAGCCGAAACAACTGGCGGTCAACTTCTTCAAATGCGGTACCAGCTGGAAATTTGAGCATGCCCACCAGATAGTAATCATCCACCGATCTGTCCAGCACAGTGGTGATGCGCCCTGATATGACCAGCGCAGCAATCAGCAGTAATGCTGCCGTAAAGCCGGCGATCACGATATAACGCCACTGCAGTGCAAGGTGCAAAGCGCGCGTATAACATCCGGTCAACCAGCGCAATCCGTTATCCACCTGCTCCTTGAGCGTTGCCATCGCATATCTCAGAAAATGAGGCATGATCCCGGTTGCAGCGTCTGGATCCTTTGGACTCTGCCCGGCCAGGTGGGCAGGCAGAATCAGCAGTGTTTCCGTCATGGAAAACAGCAGCGCCAGGATCGCCACTGCAGAAATGTTGTACAGCAGATGTCCGGTCAACCCCGGCAGCAGCAATCCCGGCGTAAATGCAATCACGGTAGTCAATACCATGGGCACAACCAGCGGTGCCATCGCGCGTACACCACCGATGGCACCGGATATACCAGACTGACCCCGCTGTTGAAGCAGATAGATATGCTCACCAACGATGATGGCATCATCCACCACCACACTCAGAATCAGAATCAACGCGGTAATGGTGTAGACATTCAGGGAAATACCCAGAATCGGTATCCACCAGAAGGCACCGAAAACCGAAATCAGAATGCCTGCACTGACCCATAACGCCAATCGCATATCCAGAACCAGTGCCAGTACGACGAATATCAGGATGAAGCCGGAGATGGCGTTGCCTCTCAGCATCGACATATTCTCATCGTAATACTTGGACCAGTCGTCCCAGGTAATCACTTCGACGTCGGCGGGCAGTTCGGAGTGAAATGCGGTAATGACCTGATTTACCGCATCTACCGTTTTCCCCAGCTGGTTTCGTGGCCAGATCAGGATTTCCATTGCCGGCAGACCATCCGATCTGACCAGCATGCTCTGGTCACGTACGGTCTCAGTGATATGTGCGATATCGCCAAGTTTCAGTTGCATGCCCTGCCGGTCCGATCGCAGGCGGATGGCAGCAAAATCCTCTGCCGTCATGGCCTGTGCCTGGCTTCTGATCAATAACCTGCCATCGGTATTCTTTAATTCCCCTGCTGAGATATTGCCGGAAACAGCACGAATCATTTCAGCAATTTCATCGAAGCTGAAGCCGTAGCGCCGTAAATCTTCTCTGGTGATCTCGATTGATACTTCATACGGTATTTCCGGAAAGAGCAGAATTTGACCGATATCCGGATGAGTGCTCAACCGAATATGCAATCGATCACGGTAATGCTGTAACGTACGCAGATCAGCCATACCGCGTACTGTGGCAATGATCGCCTGCGGGCCTGTTTTCAATTCACGGATCACCGGTTTATCTGCATCCTCGGGAAACACTGTCACGGCTTCCAGACGTGCCTGAACTTCCGCCTGCAGCCGGGTGGCATCGACAGCCGGATCAAACTCCACCAGCACACGGCAAAGCGACTGCTTTGCTTCGGCGTGCAGATGCCTGACTCCCTGCAGATCGTGGACTGCATGTTCGATCGGGATACAGATCGCCTGCTCGACTTCACCTGGCCCTGCCCCGTCGTAAATGGTAGTGATCTGGAGCTGGTGACGCGGCTCCGGCGGATAGACATAACGGTCTGCAGTGATCAATCCCACGATTCCACCGACGATGATCAGGATCATCAGCAGATTGGCGGCCACCGGATTCTTGACAAACCAGATGATCAGTTTCATGGATGACTGTCGCCACTGGCCTGGTCATTCGTGTTCGGCAATTCAGGTGTAACCTGCATGCCCTCTACAGGCTGCAGCAAGCCCGACAGCAGTACTCGCTCCCCGGCAGTGAGCCCGGCCTGAATGATGGCCTGCTCATGTTCACGTTTCAGCAGCTTAACCGTACGCAGATGCAATCGATCCTGCTGATCGACAACGGCTACCTGATCATCCTTGAACACGACACTGGTCGGCAGAATCACCAGCCGGTCGAATCGACGCCCCTGGATCAGGGCTTCGACGAACAGACCAACTGGCAGCGCTGTGGTATTGGTCAGCCTGGATAAGCGATCCTCACCGGATTGCGGTGAAGAGGATGTCCGCAGAAATGGATCCGGGATCCGCGCAACCAGCATCAGCATACCGGTATTTCGATCGATCACGCCTTCGCTGCGTACGATCCGCCCCTGCCAGAATCGTTTTTCTCCCTGGTATTCCGCTGCCAGTACCACCCGCGGCATTCGCTTTGAATTCTCTTCATCCGCAACCAATGTATCGGGTACATCGATGAACGCCAGATCCCGGGTACTAACCGGCAACCGGACTTCTGCATAGTCGCTGCTGTAGATCACTCCCAGTACATTACCCTGCGTGACATACTGCCCGATACCGGTATTGTGGTTGCGCACGCGCCCGTCAAACGGGGCACGAATCCGGGTACGTTGTCTGAGCTGTCTGGCATATTTGAGTGCAGCTTCTGCAGCAGCCAGTTTCGCACGCATTTCCTGCAGCTGCGGAATATGCTGGCTGAGTGGACCGGGATCACCCTGGCCCAGATGCTTCCATTCATCATGAGCCTGGGCTGCTTCCGCTTCTTCACGCATCAGTAAATGACGTGCCTCCCTGACTTGTGCCTGTGCCTGTGCCACACGCAGGTCATAATCAGCCGGATCGATGGTGACCAGCACATCCCCTTTATTGAAATATCCACCACTGACAAAAACGGGCGAGGTATCGATGATCCGGCCGGAAACCTCTGTCACCAGATCGATTTCGGTATGCGCGACGACCTGTCCTTGTGAATGGACATGTAAACGCTTCGATTGCATTTCCACTTGAGCAACCCGAACAATGGGCGGTGTCAGTGTTTCTTCCTGTTTGCCATTTTCAGGCGGGAATTGAATGAGCAGCCAGGCTGCCAATCCACCCATAAGGAAAACCAGGGTGGCAATCCGGATTTGACGACGTAAGCTCACAATTTTGTTTTTATTCTTTTACCGGGAAACAACACTGCAGATGATCAAACAGAAGTTTGAATGGAGTTGTAGTTTTGGAACCTTTTCTTCTATGACGTTTTAGCCAGCCAGAACCGGACATGCCACGGCAATAAAATCAGTAACTCAATGATAGATAACGTATCTTTTATCGTACTCAAGATCATTTTTCATGGGTGCTCAAATACTGCCCCCAAGAGCAAGATAGAGATTGACACGGTTGTTCAACAGTTGCCGCCTGACAGCCAGATGAGCACTCTGCGCATTCAGCGTACTGCGATAGCTGTCCAGCAATGTCAGAATCTGGATGAACCCCTGGCGATAGGAATACAGCGCCAGTTCCTGACCGGCTTCAGTCTGCTGCACGGCTTCACGTAATTCTTTTTCCTGTGCACGTAACCATTCTTCTGCTGCCAGTGCCTGCTCGACTTCACGGAAGGCATTCAGCGCCACATCCTGATACCGGTTGAAGGCTTCTTCCACATAGGCCTCGTTCAATTGAATACTTCCACGGATACGCCCACCGGTGAACAATGGTTGTACCGCTCCGGCAAACAGATTCCAGACGACCGATCGTGGATCGATCAGGTCGGTCAACGCACTGTCACGTGTCCCTCCCGCTGCTGTCAGCGTAATGCGCGGTAATAGCAGCTTGCTGGTACTTTCCAGCCGTGCATCAGCTGCGCGCAGCCGTGCAAATGAGGCGATCAGATCAGGGCGTCTGGTCAGCAGTTCAGCAGGCAGTCCGGCAGGGAGTTGTGATGGAGGAACAGGCAGAGCCTGCCGGATCGTTGAACCGGATAAAGCGGTAACCGTATCGTCGATTTGAGGCAATGAACCGTCAGGATAATCTCCCAGCAGAATTTCCAGTTGACGGGTTACAAGCTGCACCTGGTTTCTGGCGGCAGCGAGCTGTGATCTGGCTTGGGCCAGATCGGTCAACACCAGGCGCACCTCCAGCGCACGCACCAGACCCCGTTCGAAACGCCCTTGTACCAGACTGGCAATCGTGCCGCGATCCGCAACAGATTGTTCTGCCACCTGAGCCTGAAGCTTCGCTTCCAGTAATGCAAAATAATTCTGCGCAACACGTGCAGCAAGCGATAGCCGTGCTGCCTGAAAATCAGCGTTGGTTGCTTCCACTTCCTGTCGGGCTGCTTCCCTGAATGAACGGATGCGCCCCCAGATATCCGCTTCCCAGCTCAGATTGAACAAGGCTTCGAATACACTGTATTGCGCCGAACCAAAACCGGCACTGCGCACCTGCGTATACTGGTATCCCGGTGCAAATGAGAGCTGAGGCCAGAGTGCGGCGCCATCGATACGTGCCTGTGCAATAGCGGCATCGACACGTGCCACTGCTGTCTTCAAATCGAAGTTGCTGGTCAAAGCCTGTTCGACCAGCGAATACAGCACCGGATCGTCGAACGATTCCACCCATTTTTGCCCGGCAAGAGGAAAAGTATTTGCAGAAGCACTCCACACAGAAGGTACAGAAACATCAAGCCTGTTTGCCTGCCGTTCCGGTGCTGTATGACAGCCGCTGACAAACATCACAAAGCCAAGCACCGCAGCCGGTTTGAGACGGATCGGCATTTTCTCTCCGGATGACTATGAATCGCGATGTACCGATGGCCTCAGGTAGCGCGAATCGTACTGATGATTTTTCGGGCTGAGGCGCGCTGCCCGTTTCCTGATCCAGATGATGATGCCGGTTACTGACAGCATGACAATAACCAGGCCGAGCACACAGACAAAAATACGGTACGGCAATCCAAATACATTGGCCATGTGCAGCGCAAAAAGCCAATTCGTCACGGTATTGCCGCTGTATTGGCCGCTCGCCAGCAATGCCAGTTTGAGTTCACCCGTATCAGCATCAAAAAATACGCTCGTTCTGCCGCGCCGATCCTGGATCTCTTTTGAACTGCGCACAATGTACTGATAAGTACCGTTTCCACGATCCAGTCTCAGGGCAATAACCTGCTCGACTGCAAAACCATGCTTGTTCGCCTGCTCACTCATCAACTGTTCGCCAATGCGCTGAGCCTGCCGCCAATCCACCCCAGGCTCCGCCAGAGGAATTTCCCGTTTTGAAAACTCTGTCCAGGGCGCCTTGTATTCCATCACTGCCCGGGTTGTCCAGGTATAGACCGTATCCCATAAATTCATGTAGACGCTGGACCAGGCAAAAATGAGCAGAACCGGCCATAGCCATAATCCGCTGGCACGGTGCAGATCGAAATTGAGCTTGTAGCTGCCCGAGTGCCAGCGAATCTTCCAGGCCGGCTGCCAGCGCCGCCACCAGTTGCCATGATTACCGGATGCGGGTGCGGTCACGGATCTGCGTCGCTGCGGCAGGGTCAGATAAAACGCGACGAAACAATCGATCGTCCAGATCAGAGCACAAATCCCCAATACCCATACCCCGAACTTGCCTAGCGCCAGCGCATAATGCAGTTTGTAAATGAAGGGCATGAAATTGATCATGCCTTCCGAAATCTCGCCAAACTGGCGGCGAGCCAGCTCTTCACCGGTATACGGATCGACGATCATCTGATCAAATCCAAGCTTGTTCGGTGGATCGGCATTATCCGGACGGGCATCCATGGAGATCAGAGTAGCTTCCTGATTGGCCTCCATCAACACCCCATTCACTCTGCCGGCAGGCACCCGCTGCTCCGCCAGTTCCGCAAGCGTCGCCATATCCAGTTTTTTCTCCAGAACTTGCCTGGGGTAAATATGGGGATTGATCAGGCGTTCCAGTTCGGGGTAGAACGCCAGCAGACTGCCCGTCGCCCCCACGATGATCAGAAAAGCGGCCATGATCAGCCCAGCCCAGCGGTGCAGCCAAACCCAAAAAGAACGTGTCGGTACCATTTTTCTAAGCCCTGAAAACGGATTACGGAATAAAAGCATCATTGAAGTCTTCATCGATCTCTTCTCTATATAAGACGTTTGAGTCAGCTGAAACCGGACATGGTTGTAATAAATTTCAGAAACACGGCCTGACAGCCTGATTGCAGGCTGAGTGCTTCTGTTCCTGCAGTCACAGGAACCTCCCGTCACTGAACAGAAAATGTGTTCCTATTAACCATGACACGCGAGCCCAAAAATCGGGTAGCTGATTTTTGAATCATGAGGGAAATGGCACACAGCTCATTGTCATCACGAGCCGCGCTGCGATATGGAGCGACTCGGAGAGAAATGGTCAGCCACATGGGTATCACACAAGCTGGCTATACCCAGATCGAAGCAGGCAGGCGGATACGCAAAGAAACACTGAAAAAGGCTGCAGCGGCCAGGGGCCGCATCATAAAAAATATAGATTGGGATGAGCGTGCGAACCCCAGCCTGCCATGCTAATCAAGCGTTACCGCGACAAGGCGCACTTTTTTCTTTATCGGATCAGTCCAGGCAACGAAAGCCTGGTGATCGAGGACTATCATGCCCGGATATTTACTGGGCCAACCCGGAAAATCTCCCTGATAAATAGCGGTTTGCCGGCTGATACCATCCGTTGTCACTTTCGCAATACGAAGTTCATCTTCCGGCCCCGCTCTCTTGCGCCAGCTGACCAGCGCAACATTGGTGCTCAGCAACGCTACGTTGACATAACCTCTGGCATCGTCATCGACTTCGAACGGTTTAGTGAAACCTTTACCACCGTCTGTGGAAAAAGCAACTTTGAAACGGCCTTTATCGTCAGCAGCGGAAAACCAGGCTAAGGCTACCGACGAAGCGGACATATCAACCGCCGGGCCATTGCTTGGGCAACCTTCGATACGCCAGCCATCACCCGGGGCAGAGAGTGCTTGCACCTTGCCGTCTGTATCCCAGCGCACAGCGCCGGTATCACGTATTTCGCCCTGGCTATGATCGCGGTAAACCGTTAACAGGCTCTCTCCTTCAGCAGTGGTAGATGCACGGCAACAGGAGCAAATATCATCATCCAGCCTCAGCTCCGTGCCTGCCGATTGTTGCCCCTTCGCAAGCACAGTGGCCATCAGTTGATAGCGATCGTTTTTCCCGGGATCACCTGTCTCGCGCATATCGGTCCAGACCAGCGCGATACGGGCATTTGGCAACGCCGTCAGCGACATTTGCGCATCGTAGATACGTGCCGATTCACCATAAGGTTTGAACGCCTTGCTCCACGTCAAGCCACCATCCTGCGAACGAGCCAGGAAAATGTCTGCCGCATATTTGCTTTTTCCGCCTTTGGCATAGGGCATCCAGGCAGCCGCCAGACTGCCATCGTCGAGACCGAATACAACGGGCGGGTCACCCAGCTTGCCGTCGACTGAGGTCACGGTACGTACAGGCGACCAGCCCTGCCCCTCGCGAATGGCGAAACGGACCGTGCTGTTTTGCCCGTCGCTTTCGACCCAGCTGAGGATCAGGCGGCCGTCATCCGTTTTCGCCAAATGATGCTGCTTACTCTCTTCACTGGCCGGAACGGTGATTTCTTGTATTGGAAACCCGGGCTGGCCAGTTTCTGCACTCACTGGCAGCGACCAGCAGAACCATACAAGCAACCCGACCGGGAAAATTTTTGTCAACGTGTTTTGAATCGTCATTTCTTTCGTCCTCCAAAATAAAATGAATGATCGCGATGGGATCATTACCTTCACAGGATGACATCCTGCCCAATTTGTTGAATTACCCAGGCTCAATATTCAAGACGCAAGGAACCCAGAATGGTCAGCGGAGCACCGGGATAGACACCCAGTCGGGGCGCGACATTACTATCAGGATCAGTCGATTCGTAGTAGCGTTTGTCAAGAATATTCCGTGCGTTGATCTGCGCAGTCAGACGGGTCGGGCCGAGCTTCATCCGGTAGGCAGCAAACGCATCCAGGCGGGCATAGCCGGGTAACTGGAAGGTATTCTGGACATCCCCCTCCCGCTTTCCAGCTGCGAAAACGCCCAAACCGAAACTCAAACCGTTGAGTGGAGCGAATTTTTTCACATCGTATCGCAGCCAGACACTGCCAGCATGTTTAGGCACATTGGCAAGCCGATTGCCCGCTGTAGCGCCAGAATAGTCTTTGAGGATGCGGGTGTCAGTAAAGGCGTAACTGGCGATCACGCTAAAGCTGTCTGTTATATAACCCGATATGTCCAGTTCGATCCCCTGGCTGCGCTGCTTGTTGGCGATCTTGTCGAACGGGTCGGCTGTTGACAGGTCGTTGACCAGAATATTGTCTTTGGTCAGATGGTAATACGCCAGTGTTCCTGTCAGACGGCGGTCAAACAGTTGGGTTTTGACACCAGCTTCGAATTGCTCTGCAGTTTGCGGATCGAAAGTTCTTCCGTCGGCCGCCGGTGCGTTATTGGCGCCGAATGATGTAGTCCAGCTACCGTAGATGCTGAGTTCTTTCCAGGGCTCGTACAAAATGCCGGCCTTGGGACTGAAACCCTGATCTTTACGGATATTTGGCTTGACCAGAGAATCTGCTGTATCGAAGTTGTCACTTCTGCCGCGCCCGGTTTCCGCCCAGTCATAGCGACCGCCACCGATGATATGCAACTTGTCCCACAAGGTGATCTGATCCTGGAAATAAACACCATACCAGTTGTTGTAAATTACGCTGAAGTTGGTACCCGGCGCTGAACTGGTCAGGAAAGCTGTATCGAAAGTTGATTGCGAAATACCGTAGCTGGGATATGGATTGTAGATGTTGATTGCTAAATTGGGATCAGGAACAATCCATTGCCCTTTTGTTCCGTATTTATTGTAGGTGCGGTAAAAATCAAATCCTACCAATACTTGATGACGACTGAACCCCAGGTCAAATTTGCCGGTAACATCCAGATTGGTTGCATAATGCTCCTGTTCACTGTTTTGGGTGAAGATATTACGTTGCAACAACCCGGTAGCCGGGTTCAATGCAGCGACTGCGTTGAACGCGGGCGCAGGATTCACAAAGGTAGTTGACCCATCAGTCAGGCTGGCCAGAAAGCGGTGGTGTATCGCCCAATTTTCGCTGAAACGATGGTTGATTTCGGAGCCGACCTTCACACTCGATTGATCACCTGTCGGCGTGTTGGGATCGCCCAGATTACGACTGATCGGAATCGGCGCGGGGCGATTGCCGATCACCGGAATACCAAAGTCAGCAGAAGCAAATTTCTCGGTACCTTCGATGTCAATCGTCACATCGGTGGCATCCGTTGGCCGCCAGGTAAGGCTGGGATTGAATACTTTCCTGTCCCCGGAAATGAAATCACGGAACGAATTGTTGCTTTGGTAGGCACCCGAAAACCGGTACAGCAATTTTTTGTCCTCCGTAACGGGCCCGCCTGCATCCCATTGTGTCCGGAAATAATCATAAGAGCCAAACTGCTGTTCTACCGAATAATAGGGGATTTCCAGTCCCCTTTTGGTGATAACGCTGATCAGTCCACCCGGCTCAGTGCGCCCGTACAGTTGCGCAGGGCCTTTCAATACTTCAATGCTGTCCAGATTGCTGGCGTCGAAATCGCCAAAAAATCCTTCACTGGATAAAAGACCATTGCGGTAAATATTCCCGGTTCTAAAGCCGCGAATGATGAAGCCGCCACCGCCACCTAACGATGGCTGCGGGCGCACACCGCTGACGTTTTCCAGCGCATCCTTCACTTTGGTCGATTTCTGGTCATCCATGACGGCACGAGGCACTACCTGCACTGAAAACGGTGTTTCCATGATCGATGTATCGGTTTTTGTGGCTGAAAAAGCTTTTGTTTTCTGGTAACTTGGGTTATCCGGCGCATCAGGATCGATCACGCTGGTTATTTTCATTTCCGGCAAAGTCACTGCCTCTGCATTACTGTTCGTGTGCCCTGCGGGGGCAGCTTCCAGTGTGTAGCGCCCGGGTGCATTCTCGACTACGGTGAGTCCGCTGCCTTTGAGCAGTTGCCCGATCGCCTGCAGGGGAGTAAAGCGCCCATTCAGTGCAGGAGCCTGTTTACCTGCAACCAGACTGACATCAACGCCGATGAGCAAACCTGCCTGGGTGGCAAGCTGCGTGATCGCCTGTTCGAGGGGCTGTGCGGCAATATCGATTGCAATCGTTTGCTGAGTGACGGCAGACTGCGCAGCAACATTGGCCGAGATGAACAGGCCGGCAGCCAGCACCAATCCAAACAAAAAGCCGTGATATAACGAAATTATTTTTATAATCATGAAAACTCCCTGTGTCTGGTCGGTAAAAAATGTGCTTCTGTTATCCATGAGACACGAGCCGGAAAACCGGGCAGTGCTGATTACATGATTTTTAAATTCACCACTGTCAATCACGTGGCGATCCAGAAAGCAGGAAGTGGCACATAGGTTATATTTCAGCCGATCTCTGGCAAAACACCCGGCCGACTACGCTTTTACTGCAGCCGACCGGGTGGCGGGTTAGAGGAGGAATTGCTCCTCCGGGAGGAAGTAATCGCGCAACAACTGCTTTCCTGCTGCAGCCGGGCGGGGACAGATTAGAAGAGGAATTGCTCCTCCAAGAGGGGAGTAATCGCACGACGGCGATCAGGTTTGCAGGTTGATCCAGATCAGTACCCGGGTGTAGCGATCGATGCCGATTGGCAGGGCATGCTGCAAAATCTTGAGTGCAGTATCGGGGTCATCAGCTGGCAGCACACCCGTAAAGCGAAGCTGTGCAGCGGCCCCGCTGATTCTCAAAAAACCGGTCCGATATCTGGCCAGATCATCGATCACCTGGCTGAGTGGCGCATTGCGGTAAACCAGCCTGCTCTGCACCCAGCTCGCTGCAGCGGGCGGGATCGGTTCCTGGCCATGGATCTGCTCACTGTCGAAACGTATACTCTGACCGCTGTACACGGTAATGGACTGATCCGGCCGGTCACGGCTGGTTACATTGACACTCGACTCCACGACGCTGACCCGGCTGTGATCGCCGGTCTGCTCAACAATGTAACGGGTACCCAGTGCCTGGGCAGTTCCATCACGGTTTTCGATGATGAAGGGCCGGTGATGAGCACCCTGCTCTGCTGCATCCGGAACCACTGCCGCAAATATGCGGCCGCGATGCAGAATGATGCGGCGTGCGTGAGTATCGAAGACGACATCGGCTGCAGAATCGCTATCCAGCGTGATGGTACTGCCGTCAGGCAATGCCACCTGGCGAATTTCTCCCGTTGCCGTTCGTTCATCTGCCAGCCACGTCGATAACGGCAGGCAGTAAATACCAATCAGTACCAGTACGATACTGGCCAGCAACCCGGCTGGTCGGTGCTTTCTGCGCCGTTGCGGCGTGACGCTTTGCCAGAGGCGACTGATCTGTTCGTAGGCTTCACGATGCCTGATATCCTGCGCCAGCCAGGCTTCGAAATCAGCCTGCTGTGCGGTGCTGATTTGGCTGTCCGACAGCCGCACGACCCACTCGGCCGCCTGTTCACTCAGGGAAACGGTATGGTGATCCGTTACTTCAGACATACATCTTCCTTGAGCTGATGCAGGTGAACATGGCAGTAGGCGAGTGCTTTGACGAGATATTGCTTGACCCGACTGATCGAGACTTGCATCGTTTCAGCAATTTCCGCATAGGTCATATCCTCGACGCGCGCCAGCAGGAAAGCCTGGCGTGATCGCTCATCCAGTCCATCGATCAGCATCAGCACGGTCGCTTCGAGCAGTTGACGTACTGCAGCAACATGAGCGACATCCTGCTCTGTGCGTTCTGAAAGCAGTGCAGCAATGCTGTGCAGGGTTTCCGCCTCGACTTTATGCTTCCGGTTGAGGTTGATCATCAGCCGATTGGCCGTTACCAGCAGGTAGGCACGCGGTTCTCGCAGTACAGGCATTTCCTGCAACGAGAGCAATCGAACGAAAGTATCGTGCGAGAGATCGGCAGCATTCTGCGGACAACCCAGTTTTTTTCTGAGCCACATAAGCAACCAGCGATGATGTTCGCGATACAACGCATCGATGACCGCCGTCCCCGTATCGGCGGCAGAGGATTCCTGCATGGAAATGGCCTTTGAGAAATAGAATCTGAAACAATCAGCACACATTGCGATGTGCAGATTATCTTCACAAATTGGCCGGCTGAAAATGCGACAAATTGTCGCAGGGGGTGATTTACCGCGTTCGAAACGGCTGAACGTCCGGTCATCCGACCGGCGTGCAAATTGGAATTAAGGGTATCCCGGCCCGGAAGATGTGCCCATGGGTTCCGAAGTTGAATTGAACCAGGCGAGTTTTTGATGAAGCTTGACGACGTTTCCCACGATGATCAGTGTGGGAGGTTTCAGTGGATTCTGCTGAATGATGTCCGGTAACGTTTCCAGCGTACCTGTCAGCACGCGCTGGTTGGGGGTCGTACCCTGCTGAACGATCGCAGCCGGTGTGGTTGCCTGCAGACCATGAGCAATCAGTTGCCGGCATAGTTCGGTGACCCCCAGCAGCCCCATATAGACGACGATGGTCTGATTTGGCCGCGCCAGCGCCGGCCAGTCGAGCTGTATGGTGTTGTCTTTCAGATGTCCCGTCACAAAGACACAGGATTGTGCATGATCACGGTGGGTCAGGGGAATCCCTGCATAACTGGCCACGCCTGAAGCCGCCGTGATCCCGGGAACCACCTGAAACGGAATGTGGTGTTGCGACAGGGTTTCGATTTCCTCACCCCCTCGCCCGAAAATAAAGGGATCTCCTCCTTTCAGGCGCAGAACGTGTTTACCCTCCTGGGCGAGCTTTACCAGCAGTTCATTGATCGATGTCTGCGGCAGGGTATGCTGATTACGCACTTTTCCAACATAGATGCGCGTTGCATCCTGTCTGACCATATCGAGAATGGCGGGAGAAACCAGCCGGTCATAAATGACCACATCCGCCTGCTGCATCAGGCGCATGGCCCGGAAAGTAAGCAAATCGGGATCACCCGGGCCTGCACCCACCAGATAAACTTCTCCGGTCGGAAACTGATCGGTACTGTTTTCCAACGCTTCTGACAGATAATCCTGTGCGGCCTGATCTCTGCCGGCGAAAACCATTTCTGCAAACGGCCCCTGCAGCATTCTCTCCCAGAAAAAACGACGATTCTCCTGATGGATAAAACGCTGTCTGACCTTGTCACGAAACCGTGCGGCATACTCGGCCAGCCGACCATAGGCAGAAGGAATCAGCGCTTCCAGCCGCGAACGTAACAGCCTCGCCAATATCGGAGAAGTACCACCACTTGAAACCGCAACGATGATCGGAGAACGGTCGAGAATAGACGGCATGATGAAGGTACATAAATCCGGATTATCTACGACATTTACCGGAATGCCCGCTTTCCTGGCGGCAGCGGAGACCGCCCGATTCACTTCATGATCATTGGTGGCAGCAATGGCCAGCGCCCTATCCTGCAAATGATCCGGCCGGAAAGATTCAGCAGTATGGGTGATCACAGGTGATTGCAGCAGCAGATTACTCAGCTCCTCGCTGATGGCAGGAGATACCACATGGATACGTGCATGTGCCCGCAGCAACAGCCTGATTTTGCGAACGGCAATCTCCCCGCCGCCCACAACCAGGCAGTCACGCTGTTTGATGTTGAGAAAAACAGGTAAATAATCCATATACAGGCAACGGAACTTAACAAGCAAGGAATCGTTGGATCCGTTGAAAATGTTACCAGAATGATGCAATGACCTCATGATACACGGCCGGACCAGGCGAATCTCTACCGGTACACGTGTATCATTCCGTATCTGTAATCACAACCTTATTTGGAATCGCCTGCCGGTTATTGAACTCTTTCCCGCTTGTACAGATCCTCGATGGATATCCCCATGCCAGCTTCACCACCGAATACCGTACCGAGTGTCTTGTTCTGAAGATGTTTGAGGTTGAAATCGTAGAACTCTTTTTTCAATGGAAAATATCTCACTTCCTCAACCAGTTGCTGCGCATGTTGCATGTAAAAGATGACAAATTCCCTGACTTCAGGCTTACCCGCCGATCTTGCATTCACATAGATAAAGAGGGGACGCGATAACGGCTGGTAACTTCCATTCTGGACCGTAAGCATGGAAGGCAGAATGCCACCTGAACCATTATCAATTGCCACGGCTTTCAGTTTTTTATGATTTTCGATGTAGTAGGCAAAGCCAAAGAAACCCAATGCATTCAAATCACTCGCCACCCCCTGCACGAGTACATTGTCATCCTCCGAAGCCGTAAAATCTCCACGACTGGATTTTGCCTTGCCGACCACGGCCTCGGTGAAATAGTCGAATGTCCCTGAGTCCGCTCCGGCACCGAACAGTTTGATTCTGGCATTGGGCCAGGCCGGGTTGACCTGGTTCCAGTTGAGTATTTTTTCCTGTGCTGCCGGCTCCCAGATTTTTTTCAATTCGGCCACTGTCATGGACTTGATCCAGTCATTTCCAGGATTGACCACCACCGTCAAAGCGTCGAAAGCAATTGGCATTTCGATGTACTGCACACCATTCTGCCGGCATTGCTCCATTTCAGAGGACAGGATCGGACGGGAAGCATTCACGATATCGACTTCATCCCGGCAGAATTTCTTGAATCCCCCACCCGTGCCGGCGATACCGGCAGTGACCATAATGGCTCCTTTCTTGGCAGCCTGGAAATCTTCTGAAACAGCCTCTGTAATTGGAAAGACCGTACTCGAACCACTGATTTTCACCAGCGGTCTGGCTTGAACCATCGTGCCGATTCCGCTCAGGAGAGCAAAACCAAGGATTGCGACCAGAAATCCGGTATCGAATCTCAGTAAAGATTGTTGCATGATAACCTCTCTGTTTTTCAAGAATTATTTGGTAATGACGACTGATGGCAACTCGTACCTGATGACTGTCATCAGGTACGCAATAAGAATAAACAGAGGATATTACAGATTTGCGATGGTAACTCAGCTTCCGGTCATCGAAGAAGCTGCCTGCTGGCGAATCGTTTCAGCAATTTTTTCTGCCCAGTAATCGGTCTGTTGCAGTACTTTTCCTTCCACCATGACCCTGATCAGCGGCTCCGTTCCGGAAGCGCGCAGGAGAATACGTCCATCGTTTCCCAGCGCCTGTTCCGCTTCATTTTTGCAGGCTGCAACCGCCGGGTTGCTGCGGAAATCAAAATTTCCGGAAACCTTTACATTGATCAGACGTTGAGGGAAAAAGGGAACATCACGCATAAAATCAGCCAGTGTCAGGCCGGTATCACGCAATGCATATAAAACCTGGAGGGCTGAAATAATGCCATCCCCCGTCGTGTGTTTGTCCCGGCAGATGATATGGCCGGAATTCTCGGCGCCCAGATACCAGTCGTTTTGCTGCAGCAGCTCGGAAACATAGCGATCTCCGACATTTGCCCGGGCAAATGGAATCCCGAGTCGCTCGAAAGCCTGCTCGACCGCCAGATTGGTCATGAGTGTTCCGGCCACCCCGCCTTGCAGCTCACCAAGCTGTTGCCGGTGTTTGGCAATGATGTAAGCCAGGCTGTCGCCATCGTACAGCACCCCTTCCCTGCTGACCATCAGTACCCGGTCACCATCACCATCCACGGCAATTCCGATATCAGCCTTATGCTGCAGGATTGAACCCTGAAGTGTCTCGATATGAGTCGCTCCACATTCGTAATTGATGTTGAAGCCATCCGGGCTGGCATGGGTCGTTATCACATCGGCCCCCAGTTCATGCATGACATGCCCGGCAATATGGTAGTCCGCGCCATTGGCACAATCGACTACGATGCGCAGCCCCCGCAAATCGAGCTGATTGGGAAAAGTACTTTTGCAGAATTCGATATACCTGCCGGCGGCATCTCTGAGACGTTGTACCCTGCCCAATTTGATGGAAGGTGTCGTTTTCATGGGCTGATCCAGTTCAGCCTCGATCTGAAGCTCCATGCTATCTGGCAATTTTGAGCCTGCAGAAGAAAAAAACTTGATGCCATTATCATCAAACGGATTGTGTGAAGCAGAAATGACTGCACCTGCCTGGATACGCAACGCCCGGACGAGATAAGCCACTGCCGGTGTCGGCAATGGCCCGGACAGCAGCACATCCACGCCTGCTGCCGAGAAACCGGCTTCCAGTGCGGATTCCAGCATATAGCCCGATATCCGCGTATCTTTGCCTATCAGCACTGTTGGTCGTTTATCCGCAGCCAGTTGCCGGTCAGAAGCCAGCAACACCTTGCCGACAGCGTACCCCAGACGCAGAAAGAAATCCGGTGTGATCGGAAAATCTCCCACCTTCCCGCGAATGCCATCCGTACCAAAATATTTTTTCTTCATTTCAATATTGTTTTCTCGATGAATACCTGAATATGCCCTGATCGGGTTTGCAAAATCAATATCCGCATTCCACAAACATAATGCTCCGCCGGCAACCAGCCAAACGCCGGTTAATCGCCAACTTTGACACAATTATGACAATCCGGAAGTGACTATCATCACAGCCGGTCACTGACAGGATTACAGATGTAGCAGAAAGCCCGGGGCAATACGATTCACTGCTGCAAAAACTGAGAATGCATCACGTGTCGCTTTGACGTCATGTACCCGGATGATCCGGGCCCCCTGACCCACCGCCAACAGCGCTGCAGCCACACTGGCATGGACACGGTCATTCACCGCATTACCCGTGATCGTTCCCAGCATGGATTTGCGTGAAAGACCTGCCAGAACGGGAAAATTCGTGGAAACAAGACGATCCAGCCCACGCAGCAGCATGAGATTATGCTCGAATGTCTTGCCGAAACCAAAACCAGGGTCGATGATGATACGCTCTCGCTCTATTCCGGTTGATACTGCTGCTGCAACTCGCTGCTCCAGAAATGATATGACTTCGGCAACCACATCGGAATATTGAGGATTGTGCTGCATCGTTTCCGGTTTTCCTTGCATGTGCATGAGACAAATCATGACTGCACTGTCTGCAACGACATCCAGTGCACCCGGAGCCCGCAACGCATTGATGTCATTGACGAGATCCACTCCGGCATCAATTGTGGCACGCATGACTTCAGGCTTGGAGGTATCGACGGATACCGGAATATCCATGCTCAAAGCAAACTCTATGACGGGCATCACCCGTAACAGCTCTTCATCCCCCCCCACGGACAGACTCCCCGGACGGGTAGACTCTCCTCCAATATCGAGGATATCGGCCCCTTCCTGAATCAGGCGCCTTGCCTGTTCAATTGCTTTTTCGGTCGTATCGAAATATCCACCATCGGAAAAGGAATCGGGCGTGACATTGATTACGCCCATGATCAGCGGACGATTTTGCTGAAGAATTCTTTGTAGTCTGTTCACTGGGCAAGAAAAATGGCCTGTGCGTCAAAAGAACGTACAGGCCACTGGAAAGAAAATAACGTACTGTTTTAGATTTCGACTTTCTGGGCAGCAGGAGCCTCGGTCGTTGCAGGTTCACCAGCAGGTTGTTTTACTTCACTGGCTGCTGAGCCTGCCGAACCTTTATCCTGCCGCGCAGAAGAAGTCGGTGCCTGTGGCGGACGTGGCGGGCGACCCTCCATGATATCCTTGATCTGGTCGCTGTCTATCGTCTCCCATTCAAGCAGTGCCTGAGTCATTGCCTCGATTTTATCCTTGTTCTCTTCGATCAGCTTGCGTGCAAGTGCATACTGCTCATCAATGATACGGCGGATCTCGGCATCGACCTTCTGCATGGTTGCTTCACTTAGATTCTTGTGTGTGGTGACTGAACGACCAAGGAACACTTCGCCCTCATTTTCACCATACACCATAGGTCCCAGCGTCTCAGACATACCCCACTGCATTACCATTTTGCGAGCAGTATCCGTTGCCCGTTCAAAGTCATTGGAGGCACCGGTAGTCATCTGGCTCATGAACACTTCTTCTGCAATGCGGCCGCCAAACATGACCGCTATGGTTTGCAATATCTGATCACGATCCATGCTGTAACGATCCTCGGAAGGCAATTGCATGGTGACACCCAGTGCACGCCCGCGCGGAATGATCGAAACCTTGTGAACCGGATCAGTTTTAGGCAACAGGTAAGCTACCACTGCATGTCCGGATTCATGATAGGCAGTATTACGGCGCTCATTTTCCGGCATGACGACGGAACGACGCTCAGCACCCATCAGAATCTTGTCTTTCGCACGTTCGAAATCATCCATATCGACCAGGCGTTTACCAGCGCGTGCAGCAAACAGCGCAGCCTCATTGACCAGATTGGCAAGATCAGCTCCTGACATACCGGGTGTACCTCTGGCGAGGATACCGGCTTTGACATCAGGAGATACCGGAACCTTGCGCATGTGCACCTGCAGGATCTGTTCCCGGCCACGTATATCCGGCAATGGAACGACGACTTGTCTGTCGAACCGGCCTGGACGCAACAATGCAGGATCAAGTACGTCAGGACGGTTGGTAGCCGCAATGACGATCACACCCATATTGCCTTCGAAACCATCCATCTCGACCAGCAACTGGTTCAGGGTCTGTTCACGTTCATCGTTTCCACCTCCCAGCCCGGCACCGCGCTGACGCCCAACCGCATCGATCTCGTCGATGAAGATGATGCAGGGTGCATGCTTTTTCGCCTGCTCGAACATATCTCTCACCCTGGAAGCACCCACACCTACAAACATTTCAACAAAATCCGAACCGGAAATGCTGAAGAATGGCACTTTTGCTTCACCGGCAATGGCACGAGCGAGTAATGTCTTACCCGTTCCCGGACTGCCGCACATCAAAACGCCACGAGGAATACGTCCGCCCAGTTTCTGGAATCTGGAGGGATCTCTCAGGAATTCCACCAGTTCGGCAACCTCTTCCTTGGCTTCTTCACAACCAGCCACATCCGCAAAAGTCACATTGTTGTTCTTATGATCAAGCATCCTGGCTTTACTTTTCCCGAACGAGAAAGCACCGCCATTCCGGCCGCCTCCCTGCATCTGACGCATAAAAAAGATCCAGACGGCAATCAACAGCAACATCGGGAACCATGACACCAGTATGCTCATCAGCATGGATGGCTCTTCTTCCGGTTTTGCTTCCACTGATACACCCGCTTTCAACAGATCACTTACCAGCCACGGATCGGAGGGTGAATGAACGATAAACTGACGACCATCTGTTTTCGATCCTCGTAAAGTCCGGCCGTCAATCACTACCTTGGCAATCCTGCCCTGATGCATTTCACTAATAAACTGTGAATATTCCATGGGGGGCTGTGATGGTTGCCGTGTGGAGAATTGATTGAATACTGTCATCAGTACCAAAGCAATCACCAACCAGATAGCCATGTTCTTAATCAGATTATTCATATTAGCTCCTCAATTTTGCTTCTCGACGAAACCGGGTTTCTGACACATTGCGGTTTACTTTTTACAAGATGTCACCGCAGTCTATCAGATTATTTTTTCTAGTCCCAGCAAATATAGCTCTTTACTGCGATCTCGCGAAGCCTTTGGTTTCCGGATGACAACTTTTGAAAAATCGGTTTGCATCATCTGCCGGAAAGCTTCAAAGTCACTTCCCTGGAAAACTTTGACAAGGAAATTTTTGCCAGGGTTCAAATGTTCACGACAAAATATCAAGGCCAACTCGGCCAGATACATGCCTTGAGCCTGATCACTGACACGGATACCGGTAAGATTGGGTGACATATCGGAAATAACAAGGTCTGCACGTTTCCCGCCCAGTGCTGCTTCCAACATCGCCAGAACCTCATTTTCGCGGAAATCTCCTTGAATGAACGTCATACCGGGTAGTGGCTGCATATCCAGCATATCCAGCGCAAACACCTTTCCTGTCGGCCCAACGGATTCGAGTGCTACTTGCGACCAGCTGCCAGGCACTGCACCCAGATCGACAACTGTCATCCCTGGTACGAACAGGGCATCGTGTTCGGCAATTTCCCGCAGCTTGTATGCGGCACGCGAGCGATAGCCCTCGTGGTTGGCCTTGCGGACAAAATTATCGTTGATATGAGCCTTTATCCAGGCCCTGCTGGTTCTGGCAGATTTCATCAGGTAAAAATCAGGTAAAATTCAACTCTTTTAGGAAGGTTTAATGCTTGAACTCGATATGGCACAGCGCCGGCAACTTGCAGCCAGCGCACATCACCTGAATCCGACAGTCACGATTGGCAAGGATGGCCTGACTGAAAATGTCATTGGCGAGCTGGATCGAAGCCTTCTGAAACATGAGCTTATCAAGGTCAAGGTACTCGATGGCGATCGGGATCAGAGAGCTTCCCTGCTGGAGCAAATCTGCCTCTCACTGAACGCGGCACCCGTCGAGCAAATCGGCAGAGTTCTGATTATATACCGGATAAATCCTGATAAAAAAATCGCCAGAGCTATGACTCCAGATACACTCAAACCCGGCTCCAAACGAAAACTCAAACCCCGATCTGCACAATCCGCTAAGAAAACCAAAGTACGAAAATAACAACAGGAAGTATGCCCTGCGTTTTCACCGATCAGAAACGAGCAGCATTCACTGCAAATCCGGAATCCGTGGTCCAGGTACGACTCCCTCTTTGCCAGAGACTGTCGGCCCTTCTCCCCGGGCAAGATTCCCTAATACCTCATGATCTGGTATAACTCAGCCCAGTTCACGTATATGGAGATGTTTTATGAGCACGAAACTTGAATTGCCGATTCAGGAATTTACCACCCCCTATCCGGTCACGGCTCGCGAGGACAGCTCGATCGAAGAATTGCTGGATCTCATCAAAAACCTCAAAGTGCGGCACATTCCCATCATGTCAGACGGCAAGGTTACAGGTATCGTCAGTGAACGGGATCTCAAAATTATCTCGGCTTTGAGCACTCGTGAGAAATTTTTGGTCAGGGCTGCCGATCTGATGACACCCGATCCTATAATTTTCCGGGGCAGCACATCCATTGAGGACGTTATCCTGAAGATGTCGGAAAAAAAGATCGGCAGCGTTCTGGTCAGTGATGAACAGGGAAACCTGCAAGGCATATTCACAGTAACCGATGCACTGGATATTCTGGTAGAAATATTGCGAGGCAAAAAATGACAAAGGTACGTGATCTGATGACCCCTATGCCGAAAACGATAGGTTTCGACATTTCAGTAGAAAAAGCCCTGGTCATGATGAAAGAATGTGCCTGCCATCATCTGCCTGTACTCGATGGCGGGAAACTGGTTGGCGTTCTGAGTGACAGAGATCTTTCAATGGCCTGGCATGGTTCAGGCAACACTAAGGATGAACATCTCGTCAGGGATCTGATGACTGATACGCCCGTCGTCATCGATCCCTCTGCCGAAATCAATATGGCTATCCGAATCATGTTAGATAATAAAATCAACAGTCTCATCGTCAGGGCAGAAGAAAATCAGCCATGGGGTATTCTTACCTCGACAGATCTTCTTCGTTACGTCATGAATAAGGCCTGAAGAGAAGACAGCAGACATCTGCCTTGTTTTCCCTGGTCTGATTCCGGATCTTCCAGTTCTACTGGCAGCATAAATTCAGGCGCACACTCTTCAGCCCTGTTACGTAGTTACGTATCATGCCAAGTGAACGGGTGAAATTCGATACCTTTACCCGGTAACGATCGAAATATACAATCTCGGGCACACTATGAAAAAAGCCTGTACGGAAATTCCGTACAGGCTCGAAGGGAGGCCAGTTCTAGCCATGGCCATCAGAGGGTTTACCAGTTGCGGGAATCCGCGCAAAAATTATTGTTTACGACACAGGATTTCCAGAATCGTTCAATAACTCCGATTTCCCGGCACTTACCAACAAACGTAACAGCCATGTAGTCGTTACCGGAAATAATCACGATTCCATACTACAACGGATATAACCCTGTTATTTTCTGGAAAAAGCACGGGTAAATCAGCTATATCGCAACCATATCAGTCATAGCAATATTCAATCACTTGAAAACCTGCCAATTTGCCACTATCAAGGCAAGCAGCCAGTTCGGTAAAAATGTTTGCTGCAGTACGATGAACACACCGATATCTAACAGCAGATTCTTCCCGGTCTGCAGCGGCTGTAATAACAAAAAAGTAACATGAGGTCACAGATGAAGATTTCAACGATTCTGGCAACACATGACAAAACTGACTTGGTGATATTGCTGCTGCGTATCACAACAGGTGGCGTTTTCATGGCACATGGTGCACAGAAGCTATTTAGCTGGTTTGGTGTCAATGGCCTTGAAGCGACCGGTCAGTGGATGAACTCAATCGGCCCCAATCCCGGTTACCTGATGGCATTACTGGCGGGATCCGGTGAATTCTTCGATGGATTGGCACTGCTGTCGCCTGAATCTGAATCCGGAGGGATAAGCCAGTGGGACTCTTGATAAACGGAAAATGGCAGGATCAGTGGTATACCCTCCAAAATGGAGAGTTTGTACGTGAAAATGCTCAGTACCGTCACTGGGTCACCCCGGACGGGCAACCCGGCCCTTCCGGCGAGGGAGGATTTACTGCAGAATCCGGCCGCTATCATCTGTTCGTGTCACTGGCCTGCCCGTGGGCACATCGCACTCTGATCTTCCGCCATCTGAAAGATCTGCAGGCACATATCGGTATTACCATCGTCGATCCCAGAATGCTGGAGCACGGCTGGGCGTTCAGTGAGATTTCTCGTGACAATCCTGTACAAGACATCCGCTATCTGCACCAACTCTATACCCGGGCCAAACCGGACTATACCGGCCGGGTTACGGTACCGGTGCTATGGGACAAGCAACGCGACACCATTGTCAGCAATGAATCAGCCGACATCATCCGCATGTTCAACAGTGCGTTTGACTCGCTCACCGGCAATGATCTCGACTTCTACCCCGAAGCCCTGCGCAATGAGATCGGCACCATCAATGAAGTGGTCTACCGGGATTTCAACAACGGAGTTTACAAAGCCGGTTTTGCCACTGACCAGCTTATTTACGAAAAAGCCTACGATCGAATCTTCAATAGATTGGATGCAATTGATGACAGCCTGAATACCCGCCGCTATCTCGCGGGTAATCGCCTGACTGAGGCTGACTGGCGGTTTTTCACCACACTGATTCGCTTCGATGCCGTGTATTACAGCCATTTTAAGCTCAACAAACAGCGTATCGAAGATTATCCTAATCTATCCAATTACCTGCGTGCGCTATACCAGATATCTGGTATCGCCGGTACCGTAAATTTCGAACACATCAAAACCCATTACTACTACAGCCACTCGACCATCAATCCGACCCAGATCATTCCTAAAGGGCCGGATATCGATTACACCCGGCCGCATAACCGGGTGCAGGCTTTCTCCTCCCCCGGATAATTCAGCCAGCATCAATCAGATGGCATCAGGCATTGTGATACTCCAGAACCACCTCGACCTCGTTCTTCGAGCCCAGAATCACCGGTACACGCTGATGCAGATCCTGCGGCACGACATCCAGAATGCGCTCGTAGCCGGTGGTGGATAACCCGCCTGCCTGTTCGACGATAAAACTCATCGGATTGGCTTCGTACATCAGACGCAGTCTGCCGGGTTTGGAGGGATCTTTGGTATCGCGCGGATACATGAAAATACCACCGCGAGTGAGGATACGATGCACCTCTGCCACCATCGAAGCCACCCAACGCATATTGAAATCGCGACCGCGCGGCCCGGTACTTCCTGCCAGACACTCCGCCACATAACGCTGTACCGGTGCTTCCCAGAAACGCTGGTTGGAGGCATTGATGGCAAATTCCCTGGTATCGGCGGGAATCCTCATGTTTGGATGTGTCAGCACGAATTCACCGATATCACGATCCAGCGTAAAACCATTGACACCATGGCCTGTGGTCAGCACCAACATGGTGGATGAACCATACAATGCATAACCTGCACAAACCTGTTTGACGCCGGGTTGCAGGAAATCTTCCATACTGGCAGCCCGGCTTGGCACTGGCGAGCGCAAAATCGAAAAAATCGTCCCGACGGAAATATTGAGATCCACGTTACTGGAACCATCCAGCGGGTCAAATACCAGCAGATATTTGCCGAGTGGATAAGGAGACGGAATCGAGTAGACATCATCCATTTCCTCCGATGCCATGCCAGAAAGATGACCAGCCCATTCATTGTTGCGGATCATGATTTCATTGGTAATCACATCCAGCTTTTTTTGGGTTTCACCCTGAACGTTTTCTGTATCCAGCGCCCCCATCACACCAATCAGCGCCCCCTTGTTCACCGCATTGGAAATGGTCTTGATAGCAGTCACGATATCGTTCAGCAATGCGGTGAAATCACCGCTCGCTCCCGCGATGTGACGCTGCTCTTCAATGATGAACTGGGTAAGGGTAGTACCGGTATGCATCAGCTTTCCTCTCGAGAAATTAAAAAAGCGTCAATTATACTGGTTTGGCAACCATAACGAGCGTATGAAAAAAAGAGCTAAATATCCTCTCCCGATCACTTTTATCTCAAATTGAGACTGCACTGCGCATCTAAGCCCCGGATTAATCTCCCACTGATCAGTAATCTGGAGTTGCGCCACACTTTTTTAACAAACTATATTTTGTCGAAACCCTCTACCCGGGTTTTAACCTTCTCACAGAAATTCTGAGAAACCTTACTGATAGCACCCTCATCTCCGGGAAATATCAGAAAGTTGTCAAAAGAATTTACACAAGCCCCCTCCTTTCTGGTCATTTCACAAATCAAGAAACAGGAAGTAACGTAATTTCATACACATACAAAAGCCATGAAAAGCTGGCATATCTCATGCTTTATATCTATCTGGCAGAAACTGCCTATTTATCATTAATTTAAACAATAAAAGGTTTATATGAAAACAAAATTTGCTCTTACTCTGGCAGCCTCCACACTGCTGGTATCAGCCGCGCACGCCGATCCCTTCGTCAATGGAGGTTTCGAAACTGGTAACTTCAACGGCTGGACAGTTTCAAACTCAGCTTATCGTGCCAGTATCAATAACGCCAACCTGACGCCAGACTGGGTATTTGCCAATGATAACTATGCAATGCATTCGCAAATAATTAGCGCTGGCACCATTGATCCCAATGTTGGAGCCGCGTTTGGCAGCACCGTGTATGCCGGTAATTACAGTGCCCGTATCGAAGACACCACTTGGGGTGGCTATGCTTCCGCAATCACGCAGACCGTCACCAACTACACGGAAGACAGCATCAACTTTGTATGGAAAGCCGTTCTGCTGGGTGCACATGGTGTCAATGACGCCGCCACCTTCAAACTGGTATTAACTGATCTTACAGACGGCATTGATCTTATTACCCGGGAATATAATGCCGCTTCTAGCGGAAGTGGCGTAGACAGTCGCTTCTCATTAAGTGGTGGTAATTACTACACCCAAGACTGGCAAATCGAGACGCTCAATATCAACGACACACTGAAAGGCCATGATTTCATGTTGTCCCTCGTAGCGGCTGATTGCCAGCCTACTGGACACTGGGGTTATGTCTATCTGGATGGTTTTGGCAGTGTTGCTGGTGGTGGTGGTGATGACACTAACAATGTACCTGAGCCCGCAACTCTGGCGATATTGGGATTAGGCCTGCTTGGTATGACAGCTACTCGCCGTCGCAAGAACAGCTAATCTGATTTAACACGGTATTTTATTTCACAACAGCAATGGCAATAATCGCGAGTTGCCATTGCCGTTTGATGAACCGCTTTGATAAAACGCCTAGGTCGAATCGACATTTAAAGCCATAAAGTTGCTGCAGCCAGATGTATGAAGGCGGAGAAGTAAATAGCTTTACGGTCATATCTGGTTGAAAGTCTGCGCCAATGCTTGAGTTTGTTGAATGTGCGCTCAATGATATTTCTGCATTTATAGATTTCGCGATCATACGTTCTTCGTATTTTGCGGTTTGATCGCGGTGGGATGACAGGCACGGCCTTCATGGAGGCAATGGCGTCGAGAATATTATCGCTGTCGTAGCCTTTATCCGCCAGAACATGCGAGGGCCTGAACCCGCTGATCAGATCAAGAGCCTGCGTGCAATCATTGCGCTGTCCACCCGTCAGTAT
>NZ_FUWK01000005.1 GCF_900167395.1 Nitrosomonas europaea | reverse complement strand
CCGTCGCTTCTTCTACACGGTTCTTGATATTGGGCTTACGTCGGTTTGCATCTATCAGAGCTTCAACACCTCCTGTTTCCACAGCTGCCTGATAGCGATAGAAAGTATCGCGAGAAAAACCCATCACCTTACAGGCACGGGATACATTGCCAAGCTCAGCTGCCAGATTAAGCAAGCCAATCTTGTGTTTAATGATTTTATGATGAACACTGCTCATGGGATTACTCCTTTACGCTTTCGCGTTTGGTTGATAAAGATTCGCACCTCTATCAAACCGGGTAATCCCACCTCTTGGCAAGACCTGCTGTCAGATCAAATCTGAACTACTACACCTAAAGCTTTATTCTGACGAGAGCAGTTATGCCGTGCCGCTTGCGTTTGATCTTGCCGAATGTTCTATGAGAACCGTGACCTGTTCCCGTTTTCCAGCGACTTGTATTTTGTGTGTATCTTTTTTATACTTGTACAATTTATTGTGCAAATGAGGTTGCCATGAAGGTTGTTACTTATTCGCATGCGCGTAATGCGTTAAAGTCTATTTTGGATGATGTCATTCAGGATGCTGATGTAATTGTTATTAGTCGTCGCGATGCAGAAGGTGATGCTGTGGTGATGTCGCTGGATAGCTATAACAGCATCATGGAAACATTGCACTTAACCAGTAATCCAGCAAATGCCGCAGCCTTAGCCAAGGCAATTGCTCAGGATAAGGCAGGACAAGCACAAGACCACCCATTGCTTTCTGCCGATTAATCGTGCGTGCCATTCGTTTTGTTCCTGATGCGTGGGAGGCTTACCTTTACTGGCAAGACCAGGATAAAAAAACGCTCAGGCGATTGAATTCTCTGATTACTGCCGCTTCTCGTGATCCATTTGTTGGTATTGGCAAACCAGAACCACTGCGGGGTGAATTGTCGGGTTATTGGTCAAGACGTATCGATGAAACTAATCGTTTGGTTTATCGTGTTACTGATGTTGAGTTAGTGATTATTGCTTGCCGATTTCACTATGAATAATAAGGGACAGACTAAGCTAACCTGGGATGGACGGACACTTCAACAGGAGACAATGATGAAGGAGGTGTCCGATGGGAAGTAAGGGAACAAACAAGGTCAATCCGGAGAGGATGCGCCAGTGCTTCAGCGCGGAATTCAAGCGCGAGGCAGTGCGGTTGAATACTACAATTCTGAACAAGAGAATCTCGGATTACGATTTCAGGCCGAAGTTGTACGTGCTATAGGTCGGATGGTGCAGTATCCATCTTCATACCAAAAATAGGCAAATATTCCTCCCGCAGATGCCTGGTATATAAATTTCCTTATGGAGTGATTTACCAATATCAGGAAGATAAAAACGAAATCCTCATTGTTGCTATTGCTCACCTTCATAGAAAGCCCGATTGCTGGTATTCCAGAGATTCGTAAACATAACTGCCTGGTTTTACCCCATATTTTCGTGTGTCTTGTCATAACGAAGTCGTTTGGTCGTGTGGTAACCTCCGGTGCAGCCGTAACGAAACGGGCTGCTGGTTATTTTGGGTATCTTGCCCACTGTGCTGCGGATGAAACCACCTGGTATGCCTGCGAGCAGTTTGTGATCGGGCATGCCCGTAAGGCGGTTACCCATTTTATTTATTTGGCATGAGAAAAAGTGGCGAAATCTTCTCTAATTCTTGGGAATGATTGTTAGGTTCCTGATCTAAAGTATCTACAATGATTATTCGGGAGAGTGGGTGTTGTAAAGCAGGAAGTGGGAAACAGGGAGCGTGATGGTTGAGAAGCCGCAGCGAGAGCGCAGACTTCCTCTATAAGGCTGCCGACTTTCACGCTTCCGGGTATGAACGCTGTATCTGCCGGAACGATGCCACTCTGAATATTACCTGGCCGCAGCTGCAAATAGTACCGTTGATGTCTGCCAAAGGTGCTAAGGAACCTCTGAAAAACTACCTGCGTTGCCATTTCTGCGTTAAAAATCGGCTTAAAATGCTCATTTATCATGTATAAACTCCGCTTTTTACTCGGCGCCAGCGCCTCGCCCTACGGGCCAGCCTTACGGCTGTTCGATACGCTTTGCTTGCGTCACCGATTTTTGCCTTGAACTGATTGCCTCGTCGACGTTTTTCAGAGGTTCCCTAAAGGGAAGTCTTTTATTGAAGCTGGGGTATTTGATTAAGTTGCCACGCACTACCCACCAATTTACTACTTACTGAAATGAAAAAAATAACTATCGCTGGAACTGGTTATGTCGGTCTTTCCAATGCCATGCTGTTGGCACAGCACCATGCAGTGACTGCGCTGGATATCGATGCACATAAGGTGGAGTTGTTGAATAACAGGCAGTCTCCTATTGAAGATGCAGAGGTTCAGAATTTTCTGGCGCATAAGTCTTTGAATTTTACCGCTACGCAGGATAAGCAGCAGGCTTATGCCGAGGCGGATTGGGTGATCATTGCCACACCTACGGATTACGATCCGCAGACCAATTATTTCAATACCCGCTCAGTGGAGTCTGTGGTGCGTGATGTGTTAGCTATCAACCCACGGGCGGTGATGGTGATCAAGTCCACCGTACCAGTGGGTTTTACCCGGCGTTTGCGAGAAGAAACGGGTAGCGGCAACATCTTCTTCTCGCCCGAGTTTTTGCGTGAAGGTAAGGCGCTGTACGATAACCTGCACCCCAGCCGCATTGTGGTGGGTGAGTGCTCAGATCGTGCTCAGGTATTTGCTGATTTGCTGCGTGAAGGCGCTATCAAAAAAGATGTACCCGTGTTGCTGACTGACAGCACCGAGGCTGAGGCGATCAAGTTGTTTGCCAATACTTATCTGGCAATGCGTGTGGCGTTTTTTAACGAGCTGGATACTTATGCTGCTGTGCACGGATTGGATACACGCCAGATTATCGAAGGCGTAGGGCTGGATCCGCGGATAGGTGGCCATTACAACAACCCCAGCTTTGGCTATGGTGGTTATTGCCTGCCCAAGGATGCCAAGCAGCTGCTGGCCAATTATGCCCAGGTACCGCAAAACCTGGTGCAGGCCATTGTGGAGGCTAACCGCACACGCAAGGATTTTGTGGCGGATGATATTGTGCGGCGTAATCCCAAAGTAGTGGGAATCTACCGGCTGGTGATGAAAGCTGGTAGTGATAATTTCCGTGCTTCCAGTGTGCAGGGTGTGATGAAGCGGCTTAAGGCCAAGGGAATCGAGGTGGTGGTATACGAGCCGGTTCTGGATACGCCGGATTTTTATAAATCCCGTGTGATCAGGGATTTGGCCGCATTCAAGGCGATGAGCGATGTGATTGTGGCCAACCGCTGTTCAGCACAGCTCGATGATGTGAAAGATAAGGTTTATACGCGGGATTTGTTTGGTAATGATTTGTGACAAGATCAGTGCAGGGTTTTAAATCTCCGAAGTTACCAAGTATTCTGTTTTTCAACGTTAATGGCTCCGGTATGGGGCATCTGAACCGTTGTCTGGCGTATGCGCAACAGTTGAAAGGTCGGGCACGCCCTGTTTTCTTTTCTCTGGCGTCTGCTATTGAAATGATTGAGGAAATGGGGTTTGAGGCGGATTATTTTGTTTCTCATTTCTGGTCGGCTAATGCTTCGTTTCACTGGAATAGTGAGCTGACTTTCCGTTTTGGGCTGATGCTGGAGCGGGTACAGCCAAAGGTAATTGTGTTTGATGGTACCTGGCCGTTCCAGGGATTTCTGGCCGCGTGCAAAGCGCATGGTGCATCAGCCCTGGTTTGGTCTAATCGTGGCTTGCTTAAAGAAGACGTAATGCACGCGCCGGTGGATGAAAATCTGTTTGATCTGATTATTCAACCGGGTGAGCTTGGCGCAGTGAAGTCTGAGTTACCGCTTGAGGGTGGTGGTAAACGGGTAACGGTGCCGCCGGTATGTTTGCTGGAGTCCGAAGCGTTACTGGATAAAAAGCAGGCCCGCAAAGCACTGAATTTGCCGGAAGAGGGGCGTTTTGCCCTTTTTTCACTTGGGCCGGGCAATCTCAAGGATGTCAGCGGAATCGGCCATGGTCTGATCCGGTTGTTTACAGCAGCAGGCTTTCAGGTGATATGGGCGCGGGCGCCGATTTCTGTGCGTGATGTTGAATTGCCGTCTGGGGTGAAACCTGTTTCTGTGTATCCTCTTGCGCGATATCTCCGTGCTTTTGATGTTTTCATCGGGGCGGCTGGTTATAACAGTTGCTGTGAGCTGGTGCAGTCGGGTATTCCGGCGCTGCTGGTGCCTAATGATAAGTTGGCGGATGATCAGATACGCCGCGCGCAGATGGTGGCTGAGCTGATTCCAGCGGTGGTGTCGCCTTGCGAGACGGATACACAGCGCAGCGAGGCTGTCGCAGATCTGCTGAAAATGCTGGCTGATACCCCTGCTGAGAAGCCAGAGATACAGATGAATGGCGCTGCTTTGGCAGCAGAGGAGATTCTTGCTTTGCTTCCTGCGAGGAAGAGATGATGGATGTCGTCGAGGCCACACGTATTTTGCGAAGAGAGTTTGCTGTCTGGGGGAATCGGTTGGATCGATTTTTTCTGGCGCGTTATAGTTTGCTGGTAGACAAGCCACCGAAGGATTTTGGGAGTCGTCTGCAGCATCGGTTAAGACAATTTTTAGTATTCATTCACCTGGTACCACCGCGGGTGGTACGGAGAGCGTGGCTGCCAACCCTCAAGCACAGTTCTTCTGCCCCTGATGCCAGGGCTCTATTAATCTGGGCTCTCGGTATGGAGCGTGATTCGTTACGTAATGCTTGCCTGGGTTTCCAGCGCTTTCTGGCCAGCCGGCAGGATCTGGCACCTGTGTTAGTGACGGATGTAGCAGATTTTGCCTGGTTTTCGCGTCTGGGTTGGATGGTGGAATACCTGCCGGAGCTCGAAGGCAAGGGGTTGCCTTATCAGGAAAGAAAGCGCGATTATCTGGCGTGGCGTTATCGGGATGCTGTTGTTGTGCCTGCGGCGGCCGGTCTGCTGGATGAGGAGAACTGGAACAGATTGCTGCAGATGGAGTGAGTAATGATTCAGGGATAAATCGGGGAGTTTTGAGAACGGATCGGAATGGTTCGCGAAGAAGAGCTGTCTGTTATTATCAGCGATATCAAAGCAAAGATTGAATGGTATGACATTACTTTTGCGGAAGATTTATATAGGGTGGCGGATAGAAACGCTCCAAAACTAAAGAAGTTGCCTGTACAGGTTAAACATATAGAACTGCAAGCCATTGCTAACCGGGTATTCTGTGGCAGAATGCTCTTCCATTATTCGTCATTACGTCACAGAATCTTGCAAGGAAAAAATTAGAAAATAATTTAATTATCGAAAATGAAAAACTTAACCTATATTGAGATTCAGGAAGAAATCAAGAAATTGCAAAAGCAGGCAAATGAAATTCGTGCGAAAGAGATAGCCGATATTATTGCGGATATCAAAGTCAAGATTCAGCTATATGGCATCACTGAGAAAGATTTAGGCTTTGGTGAGAAGCAGAAAAAAACGATTTTTCCTCCTTTGTATAAAAAAGGTAATCGGACCTGGTCGGGGCGCGGGCGTCAGCCCGGGTGGATAAAAGAGCACCTTGAAGCAGGTGGGAATCTTGAAGAACTGTTGATGTAATTAATAAGCCTGTTTGAAGCAAGGTTGGGTTTGCTGATGACTATATGCGAATTCTAATCACAGTACTTGTGAAGTAGTTTTAATTAATCATGCAAATTGTAATTGCAATTTGCATGATTCCACACACAACTCAATAACATACAGAGTTTGGATAGCATTCAGCGTTTTGTGCGCTTATGTGCCGGCTGTGCCCGGCAGATACTCAACCTGTCCACTGCCTGCCGTCGATTGCGGTATCACCCATAACACCGCCAAGGTCTGGATTTCTGTACTGGAAATCAGCTATGTGCTTTTCTGCTACCTCCATACCCTGTCAATGAACGTCTGATCAAGGCCCCCGGGCTGTATTTCTGGCTGGTTTTCTTGCCTGGTATTCCATACTGATTTACGAATACGCTACCTGTGATATTCAATCAGATTCCATCACGCCAACTTAAACTTGAGAAAATCAGGGTGTGCAAGGTGCTGCGTCACACAACTGGCAGGAGTGATAAACAGAAATCCCTGTAAAAAACCTGATATTTCGATGGATGGAGCCTGGCCGGGAGCTGGGAGAATCATTACTTTGGTTTCTGACGAAATAACCTGGTAATGAGCATTTTTGAAGCAGCACAAATAGTGTGGCAGGAATTGGTGACCAGGATTGCCAGGTCAGAGTGGAATTTACTGAAGCATCATGATTTGTTGAGTAATAAATTGCCTGTTTTATTCAGGAATAGAGCATTCCTTTTCATCAGGAGCCCGTTAGTAGCAGCGAGATCCATTCCATTTCATATCACAAAATATTTCTGGTGTTCATCGACTAAATATGGCGTTTCTGTGAGGCCATGATCATACCTTCGTTGGAAAGCGCTCGTAAGGGAAGACTATAAATGATTGGCAGGAATCGCTATGCCATGTTGACGGTGGATACGGAGGCCTTGCCCAAGCGTGCCGTACAGGACCATATCAAACGCCTGATGTGGGGAGAGCATGATGGAGGGTGTGCGGGAATCAGGGAAATGTGTGCGATCGGCAATGAGTGTGGAGTGAAACAGGTTTTTTTCGTGGATATGTGCGGCGCTTATGCCTGTCTGGATCAAACGCTCGATGTCGTGCGCTGGCTCGATCAGGATGGCCAGGATGTGCAGTTGCATGCCCATCCCGAGTATCTGCCTGAGCAATTCTGGAAGGAGCACGGTTTCAAATATCGGCCGCGCTTTCTTAATCAGTATGGAATCGAGAAGGCAACGTTCACCATAAAATACTTTGGCAAATTGATTTCAGATCTGACTGGGAAACCGCTGCGGGCTTTCCGCGCCGGATCGTTTCGCTGGAATGCGGATACTTTGCGTGCGTTGCAGGAGGCAGGTGTGTCGCTTTCTTTCAACAATTCCATGAATGCTCGCCTGAAAGGGCAATGTACTTATAGTGAGCCGACCAACCATTCCTATCTCTGGTCAAATGGCGTGATAGAAGTGCCTGTGACTGAACGCAAGTTTTTTCCATTATTCGGCAAGGAATGGTGGGGACGTTTACAGTTTCCGGTTGGAGATTGGTTGGGCAGTCCGCCGTGGCGAGTATTACGGCCTTATACCGTGGGTGCGGATCCTTCTTTTCTGGTGGTGTTATTGCACTCCTGGTCGTTGCTTTACTGGGATAAGGATGGTTATGCGGTTTACCGTGATGACAAAAGGATCGAAGACTATCGCAAGCTTGTACGCCGGCTTGCCAGGGACTACGACATCATTACAACGGCCGATTTTCTGGATTTGTATGCATGCGGCAAGATAAAAACGACGCATACGGCCGACCTTTCGCTGGCAGAGTTCAAGGCAGTAAAAAAATGAAGAGACCCTTGCAGACATGGCTGACGGAATCATGGCTTGCATTCAGCCGTTTGCTGACTTTTCATATCCTTGAAAGAAGATTATTCGAACATTCCGGCCGGATACCGTATGAGCCCCAGCCGGGAAATTTGTTATATGTGGCGGCAAGTGTATTGCCGTATCACACCAGTGGTTATACGACTCGCACACATGAGGTGGTATGTGCTCTGAATAAAGCAGGCGCCCGGGTGCATGTGCTGACCCGGCCAGGGTATCCGTGGGACCGGAAGGATCGTTTGTGTGACCCGGTCAGCGAGGAGACAACGGTTGGCGATATGTGTTATCGCCATGCACAAGCACCTGCCAACAACAGACCGGTGCTGCAGTATGCCCTGCAGGCGGCACGGGTAGTAGCGGAATCAGCAGTGCGACATCGTGTGGCGGTGATTCACGCGGCCTCCAATCATGTCAATGCCTTGCCGGCTTTGCTGGCAGCCCGGCAGCTGGGGATTCCCTTTCAGTATGAAATGCGTGGTTTATGGGAGCTTACCCGTATATCCCGTCAGCCGGGCTATGAAGATTCACAGGCATATAAGCAGGGGTTGCAGCTGGAAGGGCTGGTTGCTCGCCATGCTGACAGATTGTTTGTGATTTCCGAGCAGCTTGGCAAGTATGTTCAGACGAACTGGGATATCGATGCGGGCCGCATGGCTTTGCTGCCCAATTGTGTTGATCCGGAACGATTTCTGATAGCCGATCCGCAGCAGATCGAGTCGAATACCATTGGTTACGCAGGTTCATTGATGGGTTACGAGGGATTGGATACGTTGATCGATGCAGTGGATATACTCGTCCGATCCGGAAGTTCAGTCAGAGTGGTGATCATCGGTGATGGCGAAGCTCGCCCGCAACTGGAGACCCGGGTACAGCGCCTGGGTTTGTCTGAGCGTATTTACTTTTCAGGCAAAATGCCACCCGATGCAGCGCGTGAGAAGCTGGCACGTTGTGCGCTGGTGTGCATACCGCGCAAGCCGTTCAAGGTGTGTGAGATTGTGCCGCCGATCAAACTGGTGGAAGCCCTGGCGATGGGAAAACCGGTGATTGTTCCAGATCTTCCCGTGTTTCGTGATGAGCTGGGGGATGACCCGGCTGGATGGTTCTTCAGATCGGGTGATGCAGCAGATCTGGCTCATGTTATTGAAGCTGCTCTGGGGAACGAGGAAAAACTGAGGGAGATGAGTGACCAGGCGCGGGATTATGTGTTGGCAAAGCGTTGCTGGCACCGTTTCGTGGATAAGATGGCAAAGCCCTATGATTCGTAGCCTCGCGATAATATTACCTTCGTTATTGTGGATGCCGACGGGCATGAAGCAATTCAGCAGATTCTGAAAGATAGTTACGTATCCACATTGCAATTCTTTGCAATGGAACAGCCATTTTGTATTGCTATTGGGCTTGTCATCGGAAGGCCAGAGGCGCCATTTCATCCATCTGGAGTTCCCGGTTTATTTCTATTGCTCGAAATAAAGGGGTATTTACGACTTGCCAATTCAAATTAGCCGGAATAATGCTCCCGTACTATATGTCAACAAGCTGAGAAGCCAAGTACCTCACTGATAAATGGTGATATCTTGCGACCCATGGCCGGTTTATGGCAATGAGAAAATCATGTGCGTGAGATATCGATAAGCCCGAGGATATATAACCATGATTGGCAGAGCCATTAGAAAACTGGGTTCGTTGGTATATAAGTATCCGGAAATTCCTGATGCTGTTGAACGGCCGGGGCCATTCGGACGCTTGAAAATCGCAATGGTGACCGATTATTTCACCGCCGATTGTTTGTCTGCAGAATGTCGTGTGAAAGCGCTGACACCCGGGAATTTCAGGATGGTTATCGGCGAATGGAAGCCGGATCTGATATTTGTCGAATCTGCTTTCCACGGATCCAGGGGGTCCTGGCGGTATGAACTGGCGAAACAGCCGAAGTGGTTGCGTTTGAGCAAGCCAACGGCTATTTACCAGCTGGTTGAGTTTGCCAGGAGTCGCGGCATTCCCACCATATTCTGGAACAAGGATGATGATGTCTTTTTTGATGCCTTCATCGATGTGGCGAAGGCTTTCGATTACGTTTTTACAACGGACAATGAGTGTATCGAAAGCTATCGGCAACAATTACCCGCACATGTGCCCGTCAATCCGCTGATCATGCCTTATCAGCCGGCATTTCATAATTTTACGGGTTTTGAATTCACGCGTAATGAAGCCTGCTTTACAGGCAGTTACTACCAGCGAATATTGAATGAGCGTAAGTTGTTTCTCGACATGGTGTTTGATGCCTGTGAGAGAACGGATTTGTCATTGAATATTTTTGATCGGAATCATGATCGTTTATCAAGACATTTTGAATTTCGTTTTCCTGAAAACAGCCGGTTGCACTTGCATGGCAGAGTTCCTCACCGGGAAACGGCGAAGATCTATAAATCACATGCAATTTCGCTCAATGTGAATTCGATTACCCGTTCCGAAACGATGTATTCACGGCGATTGCTGGAAATACTGGCTTGCGGGGGAATCGTCGTAACCAATCCCAGCCAGGCAGTCGATCGTTATTTTCGTGATTACTGTCATGTGGTGAGCTCCAGTGATGAAGCACAGGAATTGTTTTCACGTCTTCGATATGGTCCGTCACCGGATGATATGGCGCGTGCCGAGGCGGGCGCAGCTTATGTGCGCCAGAACCATACCTGGGTGCACCGGCTGGAAGAAATTTGTACTGTCGTGAAGATCTGAAGGAATCATTCCCGATGCTTTTGGGGTTGCTTTCTTTTTTTGTCCAGACCGTATTTTTTGTTGTGGTGGCCTATTTTGCACTGTATGTGCTGCTGGAACTGCGCATCTTGTTTATCTCGCGCCGGGTGGAGCGATGTAAATTGACTGAGTTGACTGAAGCAGTGCAACCTTCTCTCCGTGTTGGGGATGATTACAAGCCATCAGTGAGCGTATTACTACCCGTACACAATGAATCGTTTGTGGTGGAGCGCCTGATCGATGCGGCCTGCCGATTGCGCTATCCGGCAGATCTGCTGGAGATTCTGGTGCTCGATGATTCTTCGGATGATACTTCCAGGCTTGCACGGGCCAGGGTTGAGCAATACGCGGCACGAGGAGTCAATATCCGGCATGTTTGTCGTAATGATCGGCAGGGCTATAAGGCCGGTAACCTGGCCCATGGTATTCACCAGGCTTCAGGAGAGTTTTTTGCTATTTTCGATGCGGATTTTGTTCCTCCACCGGATTTTCTACTGAAAACCATTCCCTATTTCCGAGATCCTCAGTTAGGGTTTCTGCAAACAGGAATTGGTTATGAGAACAAAAACAAATCATTCCTGACCCGTTTTCAGGCCATGGAAATGGGGCATCAGCAATATGTCACCGTGGGTTTGAGCGAAGAGGGTGATATGGCTTCATTGAGCGGCAGTTCATGCGTATGGCGGAAATCATGTGTTGAAGTGTTGGGTGGCTGGAATACTTCGATGGTGACCGAGGATGTAGATCTTGGCTACAGAGCACAGTTTGGTGAATGGAAGTACGCTTACCTGCGAGATGTGGTTTCGATGTCTTTGTTGCCCGAATCGGTCAGTGCTTTTCGTGTTCAGCGTGAGCGCTGGGGGCGCGGTCTGATTCATAGCGGATTCAAGCATGTCCGGCAAATGCTGCACCAGCGCATGCCTCTGATGAAGAGATTGCATGCGATTTCCATGATGTTTTCCTCTGTGCTGCTGGCTTCGATTTATGTATTGGTACTCTTGAGTTTGCCATTGAATTACCTGGTTGATTTCGATAATGCAACTATGCAGTGGGTATTGCTGGCTTTTTTTGGATTGGTAGCTGTTTGGGGGCTGGATAATGCCTTCGGGGCGCGTAAAGGCGCTAGGCTGGATGAAAAACCAGGTGCTCTACGTACGTTGTGGGGCATCTATTTGTACATTGCCATGTTCCTGCCCATGGCCTGGTATTACTTTGCGGGAGGTATTCGGGCGCTTCTCGGTGTGCACGGGGAGTTTAACCGTACACCTAAAGGCATGGACGAGCGCAGGGCGAGGATGCCGCGTATCAACATGATATTGCTGGCGGGGGAACTGTTTACTTTTGTTTACTCGATGCTGGCGATCCTGGCGGCTGTTCAGAAAGGAAATTATTTCCTGATACCGCTGAATTTCACTGTGTGTGTAGGTTTTGGCATGGTTCTTTTCTGGTCCTGGCGGGGAATACGTGGAAATGAGCAGGCTACCTGATAAAAGTGGACGAAGTATCCTGATTACCGGTGCAACAGGGGCGATTGGTGCTGCACTGGCAGAAATATATGCGCAACATGGCGTAACACTTCATTTGCAGGGTCGTAACGCGGTAAAGCTGGCTGAAGTGGCGGAACGCTGCCGTTTGAAAGGGGCGCATGTCCTGATGCAATGTCTGGATTTGCGCGATTCCGTTGCTCTGCAAGACGGGCTGAAAGTGCTGGAGCCACTCGATCTGGTGATCGTCAATGCGGGTATGAATACACATGTTGGTTCTGCAGGTGAATCTGAGCTGCTGGATGAGGTGGAGGCCTTACTGGATGTCAATCTGAAGGCTGCAATGGTTATTGTGCATGCTGTGCTTCCATCCATGCGAATGCGTGGCAGCGGACAGATTGCTTTTGTCAGTTCTCTGGCTGCTTATTTCGGTCTGCCCGTCACACCGGCGTATTGTGCCAGTAAGGCAGGCCTCAAGGCGTATGGTGAGGCGCTGCGTGGCTGGCTGGCAAGAGAGGGGATCAAGATCAATGTCATCATGCCGGGGTATGTCAAGTCACCCATGTGTGACGATATGCCGGGTTCAAAGCCTTTTCTGTGGCCGCCCGATCGTGCGGCAAAAGTCATAAAACGTGGCCTGGAACGAGATCAGGCGCGTATCAGTTTTCCCTTTCCGTTGAATTGGGGTGCCTGGTGGCTGGCAGTACTGCCAGCTTCTGTTTCCATTCTTATCGTTCGTTTACTGGGCTATGGTGGCTGAGGAAAGCTTTATTTCAGTATTGACTGCTTCACTGACGGGTCTGGTACTGTCGGTAATCATTGAACGCCTGATGGTTCCACGTCCGGTACTTGCGAGACCCTGGGCGGCCTGGGCATTACATGGCGGATTATGGTTTCTGTCTTATTCTCTGATAACCCTGGTTTCAGGTCGTCCATGGTTTTCTGTTGCGATTGTTTCAGCTTTTATGCTGATGCTGGTGTTGGTGAATAACGCCAAGGTGAAGTCGCTGCATGAACCTTTTGTTTTTCAGGATTATGAATACTTCACTGATGCAATCCGGCATCCGCGTCTTTATATTCCGTTTTTAGGCTGGTGGAAGTTTCTCGGTGCGGCAGCCGGGTTTATTCTGGCTGTATCCATTGGATTATGGGGAGAATCTGTTCCTGAACAACAATTTATATTGTCCGGTCAGTTGGGTGGAATCCTGGTCTTGTCTCTATTGGGGATACTGTTTCTGCTGGCGGGTAACCATGAATCACTCCCGGTAAGTTTTAATCCACGGCAGGATGTCGTTGCGCTGGGTTTGCTGGCCAGCTTCTGGCGTTATGGACGGGAGGAAAGAACGCCCTTGAAAATACCTTCCCCATTTGATTTTTCTGTATCAGAACGTCAGATGAATGATTTGCCTCATCTGGTGGCTATCCAAAGTGAATCTTTCTTCGATCCCCGGCCGTTGTTTCCAGGGATCCGACCGGATGTACTGGCTGAGTTTGATCGCCTTAAGAAAGAGGCTTTATTTCATGGCAGATTAAAGGTACCTGCCTGGGGAGCCAATACGGTACGTACCGAATTCGCTTTTCTTTCCGGGATTGGTGAGGATGGGCTGGGTGTTCATCGTTTCAATCCCTATCGTGCTATAGCGGCCGGCTGGAACATCCCATCACTGGCATCCTTTCTGAAGAGCCTGGGTTATCGTACGGTTTGTATTCATCCTTATCCGGCGAGTTTTTATCGGCGTGACCGGGTATACCCCTGCCTCGGTTTTGATGAATTTCTCGATATCCGTACATTTGACGATACGATGCGGTCTGGCCCTTATATCGGTGATGCTGCTGTCGCTGATAAAGTGGGTGCTATTTTACGAGATGCTGCGGGCCCGCTCTTTATCTTTGTCATTACCATGGAGAACCACGGGCCGTTACATCTTGAGCAGGTGGCTCATTCAGACATCGAGTCGTTGTATACCGAACCGCCGCCCGCAGGCTGTGATGATTTGACGATTTATCTTCGTCACTTACGTAATGCTGATCAAATGGTTGCCCGATTGCGCCAAACATTGGCGGAATGCAGGCAGCCTGCAAGTTTGTGCTGGTTTGGAGACCATGTACCGATTATGTCGGCTGTGTATGAGATTTTTGGCAAACCTGGTGGAGAAGTAGAGTACGTATGCTGGAGCAATCAGGGTAAAGCAGCATTCTGCGATGCCAATCTGAGTGCGAATACGTTATCAATGAGCTGGCTTAGAGAACTTGGCCTCATAAGCAATTTGAAATCACTCTTTCAGTAAAAAATCATTTCTTAACGACAGAGAGTCAGGAGTAAATCAATTTTACTGTTGTATGGATGTGGAGTTTGATTGACGCTGGGCCTGTTAATCGGTATAGTGCCGACTTTTCCGGGGTGTAGCGTAGCCTGGTAGCGCGCCTGGTTTGGGACCAGGATGTCGGGAGTTCAAATCTCTCCACCCCGACCAGTTTTCGTGTCATTGATACGGGCCAAAGCCCGGTTTGAGTAGCAGTGCCCGTAGCTCAACCGGATAGAGCACCAGCCTTCTAAGCTGGGGGTTACAGGTTCGATTCCTGTCGGGCACGCCAAAACTGATCAGATCTGTCCTGATCAGATCAAGTTAGTCTTTCAGATCCATGGTGGCTGTAGCTCAGTTGGTAGAGTCCCGGATTGTGATTCCGGTTGTCGTGGGTTCGAGTCCCATCAGCCACCCCACTATTCTTGGAATTAGATCAATCGTTCCGGACTGATCATTTCCATATCATTCTGTTCTCCGTCAGACTATTTTGAACGGGTTCTGAGGCATCTCTCCATCAAGTATCCAACGCCTGGTACGCGAAATGTTGGGATTATTCCAGTATCAGCATGTGAGATTCAGATATTTTCCGGTAGCAGTTCCGCGGATGAAGGCCATGATCATCATCATCGCGCGCTAACTCCATAGGAGAGAATTTCTATGTGGATTTTTCGCATCAAACTGGCCACCTTACTCTTAACGGTACTACTGGTTGCATGTAACACTCAGCCCGCCCGCCTGAACTACACCGTTCCGGTTCAACCGGAAGGTTCGTCCGGTTATACCGAAAAACCAGGCTGGCAGACTGCTACGTTTGCCGTGGCGGTCGCCAATCCGCTGGCGACTGATGCGGGTTATCAGATCCTCAAGGCTGGAGGCAGTGCCCTGGATGCCGCCGTCGCTGTGCAGATGGTACTTACGCTGGTTGAACCGCAATCCAGTGGCATTGGTGGTGGTGCGTTCCTGATGTACTTCGATGGCGAATCGGTCGAGGCATACGATGGCCGCGAGACTGCTCCTGCTGCAGCCAATGAAGATCTGTTTCTCAAGCCTGATGGCAAGCCCATGTCGTTCATGGAAGGTGCTGTGGGTGGACGCTCGGTCGGCGTACCTGGTGTTGTTCGCATGCTGGAGCAGGTACACCAGCAGCACGGGAAACTGCCCTGGGCTACTCTGTTCGAGCCTGCCATCCGCCTGGCCGAGCAGGGATTCAAGGTCAGTGCCCGTCTTAACACGATGCTGGCTGCGGATCGATACCTCAGGCAAGATCCGGAGGCTGCAGCTTACTTCTACGACAGTAACGGGCAGCCGTGGCCGGTCGGGCATGTTCTCAGGAATCCTGAGCTGGCTCGGGTGCTGAGAGGTATTGCGATGCATGGCTCCATGGCATTGCTGGAAGGCCCGGTGGCTCAGTCCATCGTCGATAAGGTGCGTTCGCATGTTACTAATCCGGGGGAGATCACCCTGGCTGATCTGGCCAGGTATCAGCCACGCAAGCGTGAGCCACTCTGTCACGATCATGCCGTACCGCCGAAGGTGTACCGGCTATGTGGTTTCCCGCCACCCGGCTCTGGTGCCATCGCCATTGGCCAGATATTCGGCATCCTGCAAAATACGCCCGGTGCTGCGCTGCCTTTGAGTAGCGACGGCCTGCCGACGGCCGACTGGTTGCATTTCTACACCGAGGCTGCACGCCTGGCATTTGCCGACCGCGCGAAATATGTGGGTGATCCCGACTTCGTGGCACCGCCCGCAGGCGCCTGGATGAGCCTGTTATCTCCGGGCTATCTGGCCGGGCGGGCGCGACTGATCGGTGATCGGCCGATGAAGGTAACCCGACCCGGGCAACCGGAAGGGATGCGAATCAATCTTGCCCCTATGCCTGATCAGCCGGAATACGGTACCAGTCATATCAGTATCGTCGATGCTCAGGGGCATGCGGTGGCGCTGACCACCACCATTGAAAATGCTTTCGGCTCGCGGCAGATGGTCAGGGGTTTCCTGCTCAACAACGAACTGACCGATTTTAGCTTCACGCCACGCGATGCGCAGGGGAACTTTGTCGCCAATCGTGTGCAACCGGGCAAGCGTCCGCGTTCATCCATGTCGCCCACTCTGGTGTTCGACAAAGCCACCGGCCAGCTTGTCATGGTCGGCGGCAGCCCTGGCGGTGCTTTCATCATCCACTACATCGCAAAGATATTGTGGGGAACCTTGCATTGGGGCCTGAATATGCAGCAGGCCATCGATCTTCCCAACTTCGGTTCGGCAAACAGTTTTACATTACTGGAGGAAAAAGGCTTTCCTGCTGCGACCGTCAAAGCGCTCGAAGCCAAAGGGCACAATGTTCAGGAAATGGATATGACCAGCGGCTTGCAAGCCATTCAACGAATCCCTGGTGGATATTTCGGTGGAACCGATCCGCGCCGTGAGGGTGTGGTCATGGGTGATTGACGGTTTCCCTAAAAATTCTCATACCGGTTGATATCGAAGATTCCCGCCTGTAAAGGTTGCTGCTGTTTTTGCCAGGCGGTGATGTCGTGCAGAATTTCCCAGAATTGCGGGTGCGTGCGCCGTATTCCCCAGGTTTCCACGATCTGTTCAAAGTCCTTTATTTTTCCTGCTTTACTCAATTTCGCTACGAACTCCCCAACTTGTGCAGCAGGAACATCGAACATGAAATTGGGATAGCTGCCGGTAATGCCGGGATAAACGGTAACGCGATCTTTTTCAGGCTGATAGCGCAGTTCTTCACCCAGCATGAAGGCGACATTACTGTGAGCGCGATCTCTCAGCAGGGTATAAACGGTGCGTTCATTCTGTCCATGCTGGACGCGTACGAATGTCACTTCCGGAAGCAGGCTGATTCCCGGCAGACTGGCAGCAGGCTGTGCCGCAATACCTGATAATGCACGATCAGCTTGCTGTATCCAGTGCGGCTGGTCAATACGACTGCAGTTTCCTTGTTCGCAGCGATTCAATGGATCATGTGACAGGGTGTTGATGGACTGGAAACGTTCAAGCATGTGTGATGCCAGTTCCAGTTTCGGGTTTTCTGTGACGAAGCGCTCCGCTGAGGGAGATCGATCGTCAATATCCTCGTAAACGATACCGAACTTCAGTTTACCCAGATCCTGGTACCAGTCGTTCAATATGGTTTTACGCTGCCCGGCTGGAAGCAGACGCACAAAATTCTGTTCCGAACCATTACGGATCAGATCGAAGTAAAGCCGGGTCAGGACTTGATGTGCAACGTTGCCGAATACATTGAAATTGACGACCAGCTGATAGTAGGTCTGCTCCAGTAATGGATAATCCATCAGCCAGATGGTCTGCGGAACAGCACCGGCCAGTCCTCTTACGACAGAAGCACTATTGTGATGGCGGAAAATGGTCAGCAGCGCATTTTCGTTGTGACCATCACCATTCCAGATATGGGCCAGTGACGCACCCTGTGGTTGTTGCGCGACATAATGCTGCTGGCGCAATGCCAGATAATCATTGTGGCGTTTGAGATAGCGCAACCAGTTCTCGCCGGCATCGAGCAGATCATCATCCTGCCCGGGGATTCCCAGCAAAGGAATGGCTTGTCTTCGATAGGTGTCCGCTGTAATGAAGAGATCGGACTCCGGGGACTGAAATAATGTCCAGAAATGATCGCGTATGACATCGGTTGCAATCTGGCCGCGGCAGACTGGCCCGTGAATGAAAGTGCGCACAAAATACTCTGCCTCGTCCAGCATGAACTGGTAACGTGCACGCGCCGGTATGGCGGCAAAAGTGACAAAGGGATTGGAACGTTCCGTATAGTCATACCCTGGCAGATCTCCCACGGGCCAGTCTTCACTGAAAAACAGTTCACTGATGCGCCTCAGTTTCATCTGGTCGAGTGGATAGCTGATACGCCGTTTGTGCACGATCGTGCCCGAGATCGGACGCAGGCGGTAAAAGAATGGCCCGCCCGGATCACTATTCGGGCTGACTGTGGCAACAGGGATGATGGCTTCGCCGGATGGGGTGGATGAACGCAGCAGTTCAAAGAAACGGGGCTCATCGCCTGCTTCCGGGAAATACAGATAAGCCAGAAACAGGTGTTCGTACAGCCAGCGTGCTACCAACCGGCCACGCTTGTCATCCCGGTTGAACAGCGTTTCCCATGTCCGGATCGTTTGTTCCTCATCCCGTGTCAGCGTAACGGGTTCATCTGTCACTGCTGCTCCCTGATTCAGCCATCCGGCCAGGAGTGAGTATTCCCGATCGGTCAGTCCGCTGGTGCCAAACGGCATACCTTCAAATGGATGATCATGCGCATAGCCGGGAAATTCTTCTTCTGAGACACACTGGTTTTTGCGTGCAAAACCTGTTTTGATCGAGTCAGGCAGCTTGCTGTTCGGCGGAAACGGGTACTGTTTCCCCAGAGTGATCATATTTTTCAGCAGAGATTGAGCGTGTTCCCTGTCTGATTGCAGCACAGAATAAAAACCCCGCTTGCGCCAGCCAGCGACGGTGAGTTCGTCGATGCCCAGGCGGGTAGGTTTCATCTCTGTGGTGCGTGCACTGCTGTATACCGGTTCCTGAGAAGCACCACGCAGCAGACTCTCGGCACTTTCCAGTTTGAGCTGACAGGGTGCATCAAAACAGCTGTGACAGGAAAGGCACTTGGTTTCGATGATCGGCTGGACTTCTTTTGCAAAAGAGATCTGATGCCCGGCAGGTGCCGGCAAATCAGCAGGAGTCGGAGTAGGGTTGTTGTCGAATAATAGAGGCTTGCTGTCCTGACATGCAGACAGCATAAAAATGAGGCTCAGCAAACACAGGAATGGATAACATGCACGCACTGATAAACTCCGGGGTGAAACAGGCCGGGAGGATTCTATCTCATTGCCTGTATTACCGAAAGCCGGAAACTCAGAGAGGTGGGGTGATACCGGCGGTGTTGACCACTGTTTGTAACCGTCGTCTTTATGTTCCGAAAATATCTTCCCATAGTTGAAACACTGCCTGTCTGGCATCGCTTAAATGGTTGTTTGCTACCCGTGCAAATTTCTGAGATACATCTCTGGACAGAGCTGTGCCGGCAGGTTCGGGCGTGCCACTCAGTCTGAGCTGATGTTGTGTTCGTCTGAGCTCACGGTAGGCGGTGAGTGCTGCGGTTGCTTTCCCGGCGGAGGTCAATCCAAGTTCTCCGGCAAGCTTCAGCAAGGCAATGTTGCCGATATTGCCGGTCAGTTGCGGGTAACGGTGCGCATATCCCAGCACCAGGTATTGCACGATGAATTCGACATCGATGATGCCGCCGCGGTCGTGTTTGATATCGAACAGCGGAGTAGGATTGGGATGTGCTTCCAGCATTTTGCTGCGCATCATCAGAATCTCCCGTTTCAGTTTCACCAGATCGCGTGGCTGGCACAGCATGTTTTTGCGCATCTGCTCGAACATTTCACCTGCTTCACGGTCGCCGACGACGAAGCGTGCCCGCGTCAATGCCTGATGTTCCCATACCCAGGCTTGTTCGTACTGATACTGGGTAAAAGCCTCGATAGAATTGACCAGCAGTCCACTGGTGCCGTTCGGGCGCAATCGCAGATCGGTCTCGTACAGTATGCCGGCGGAGGTATGGCTGGTGAGCCACAGATTGATGTTCTGCGCCAGTTTGGTATAGATTGATGCAGCATCGGGATGATCGTCCCGGTAGAGAAACACGATATCCAGATCGGAGGCGTAGCCCAGCTCTTTTCCTCCCAGCTTGCCGTAGCCGATGATGGCAAAAGCGGGCAATTCCCGATGTTTCTTTTTCAATCCCTGCCAGGCGAGTTGCAGCACATTGTCCAGGATGAGATCGGCCAGCTCGGTCAGATGATCGCTGAGTTTTTCCAGTAACAGATCCCCTTCGAGATCGGTGACGAGCAGGCGAAATACCTGTGCATGCTGGAAGTGGCGCAATACATCCATTTGCCATTCGACCATTTGCACTTTAGGGATGTTGACGTGATGCAACTGGTGAGTGAGCTCGGTTTTGAGTGCGGGCCAGTCGGGCAGGATGTGCAGACCGGATGATGTAAGCAGTTCGTCCAGCAGGATCGGGTGTCTGCCAAGATAATCACTCGCCCATTGACTGACGCTGGCCAGTTTGGCGACACGCGGCAGTGTTTGCGGATGTTCCTGCAGCAAAGCGAGATAGGCTGGATATTGCCCGATTTTTTCGAGTAACCGCAGTATGCGTTCCAGTGTGATGTCGACAGGCGGGAAGCGGGCGATCACCTCCATCAGTGTGGGCATCAGTTCGAATATGCGTTCCTGGCTGGAGTGGGTCAGTTGCCGGAAAAATGTGCTGTCGTAAAACTGCCGGACGCGCGCGGTAATTTTGCCGGGATCGAGGTATCCCAGTGTTTGCAGTTGTTTGCTGAAGGCTTCGACCGTTTCATGATCGCCGGACTGTTCCGGTCTGATCCGGGCAAATGTATCGTGTCGGGGAGATTTGCGGCGGGCCGCAAAAATCTGTTCGAAATGACGGGTAACGTTCTGGCGGTGCAGATCGAGATGATCGAGGAAATCGCCATAGCCGGTAAATCCCATACTTCTTGCAATCAATGTTTGCTCATCCGGATGTTGCGGCAGATTCTGGGTTTGCTGGTCATCGAGATATTGCAGGCGATGCTCGAGTTTGCGCAGGAAACAGTAAGCCTCGGTCAGTTCTTCGATCGTCTGCCCGGGAAGGGGTTGTTTCTGCCGCAGCCGTCGCAGGACACCCAGTGTGGGGCGAATGCACAGATCGGCATCACGTCCGCCCCGGATCAACTGGAATACCTGAGTGATGAATTCAATCTCCCGGATACCGCCAGGGCCCAGTTTTATATTGTCGTGCAGCTCGCGCCGATCGACTTCCTTGCGTAACTGCGCATGCAGACTGCGCATTGCTTCATAGGCTTCGAAATCCAGATATTTGCGGAACACGAAAGGGCGTACGATCAACTCCATCAGCGTGGCTTCGGCCACCGATGAGCCGGTGATGACACGGCTTTTGATCCAGGCATGCCGTTCCCATTCACGGCCCTGCGTGATGAAATAGTCTTCAAGCATGGGCAGGCTGATGGCAAGCGGACTGTTTTCACCGTGCGGGCGCAACCGCATGTCAACACGAAATACATAGCCGTCCACGGTATAATCGCTCAGGCTGGCAATCAGCTTGCGCCCCAGCCTGACAAAAAATTCATGATTGGTGATGGATTTTCTGCCATCTGTTTCACCATCTTCGGGATAGATAAAAATCAGATCCACGTCAGAGGATACGTTGAGTTCGCCACCCCCCAGTTTTCCCATGGCTACGATCAGTAACTGCTGTTCCGTGCCGGTTTTTTCTCCGGTCGGTTTGCCAAAATGGCCGGGGTGCGTCATGGCTGTGTGGAGAAATTCCAGTGCAAACCGGATCGTCGTATCCGCCAGTGCGGTCATGGTCGTCATGACCTCGTTCAGATCAGCCAGTCCGGCCAGATCACGCGCGGCCAGCCGTAGGATGACGCGTTTGCGCAACTGGCGCAATAACCGGTGCAGATCTGCCTCATCTTCGAGAGAGATTGCAGGATGCTGCAGGAAGTCGAGCATTTCCTCCCATAAAAAGGGATTCGGTAATTGATCCAGCAGTTCCTGCTGCAGGCCGGGTTCGCTTGCCAGCGTCCGTTTCAGGTACCGGCTGTAAGGCAGAATACTGGCAACTATGGATGCAGCCCGGGATGAATCAATGGGTGTGGACATACGGAATGAACGGTTTTGTGTCTGGTTATGTCATGAAATGGTGGAGCACATGGGTGAAACACAGATTCGTACCATTTTTACGGTGATGAACGATCATTGCGGCAATAATATCCTGCCGGGGGGCATAAAGACCGCCATTTCTCAAATGGAAGGCAAACTTCAGAAACGGATGGAATACCGGGTGATAGTTTTGTATTGAGCTTATGCCGCATTCTTTGTTACGTCATTGTACGGTCTGCCTGGGTTGGGCGGGCCGAGGTTTTCTGCTGGTGGCGATACTTGCCTGTCTGCTGCTGCTTGCCTTGCGCTACTGGATTCTGCCCGATATCGGAAAATACCGCTCTGATATTGCCGCAGCCATGACGCGTGTCGCCGGGCAACCGGTACGGATCGATTCCATCCGGGCCAACTGGGATGGTTTGCGCCCGCATTTGTCGATGCAGGGGGTCAGTGTGTCAGATCGGCAGGATGAGCCGGTGCTGGTGTTTCCGGAAATAGAAGGGACGGTTTCGTGGCGATCACTATTGCGCGGTGAACTCAACTTTCATGAAATCATCATTGACCGGCCTGCATTGGTGACACGCCGGGATGTGAAAGGTGTTTTGCATATTGCCGGCGTGACACTGGGTGAGAATCAGCAGGAAAGCGGATTTCTTGACTGGCTGCTGCGCCAGCGGCGTTTGATCATCAGGCAGGCCGTCATTTACTGGCAGGATGAATTACGCCGTCGCCCGGTACATTATTTTGAATCGGTCAATTTGCATCTGCAGAACAAACGGGGAGGCAGACGTCATCAATTCGGATTGCAGGCACATTCATCCGACCCATTGTTTTCCCGGGTGGATCTTCGTGGAGATGTTACCGGTGATTCTGTCCAGACGTTGTCAGCATGGCAGGGACGTCTGTTCATCCAGTTACAGGATGTTGATCTGGGAAGCTGGCAGGAATGGATGACATTGCCGGCTGATCTGGTACTCAAAAAAGGAAAAGGCAGCATGCGTGCCTGGGCGGATATCCGTGCTGGCATCTTGGCAAGGTGGGTGTCGGATATCAGCCTGCGAAGTACAGCGGTTCATGTTGCCCGGCAGTTGCCTGTACTGGAGATCGATCGGTTGCACGGTCGCTGGGGGTGGCACGAGATAGAAGATGCAAAGGGGGTAAATCGACAATGGTTTGCTCGTGGTATGAGCATCGAGCTCAACGGTTTGCCGCTGACCGGGCCGATCGATGCATCCTGGCGCGTGCTGAACCCGAAAGATGGTGGATTACCCATACACAGTCTGCAGGCCGGCGGGCTGAGGATGGATGTGCTGACGAGACTTGCTGCCAGTCTGCCGGCAGAAGAAGCTTTACATGAGTCTTTGTCCAGATTGTCTGCGCGTGGAATGGTAAAGCATGTCAATCTCGAATGGCGAGGTGACTGGACAAAAAAACCACCTTTCCGGATAAATGCCGGTTTCAATGATCTCGCCGTGCAGTCGTTCGACGACTATCCCGCATTCAGCGGTATCAGTGGAATCGTTGACGCTACTGAGGCGGGAGGTTCCCTGTTCCTGTCTTCAAAAAATGTGGAAATCAGCAAGTCGCAGTCGCCTGGCGAGAAATTCCGCTTCGACTCGCTGATCGGACGGGTGGACTGGAAAACCGCTGCTGATCATGCCGTAACCCGGATCAAATTCAGCGATATCGCTTTCGAGAGCGATGCAGGAAGTGGCACTCTGCAGGGGAACTGTGCCTTTGACAGAGAGATGCCTGCACGGATCGATCTGACAGGCGGTTTATCACACGCCGACATGCATCTTCTCGGCGAATATGCCACCTGGATGGCGGATGAAACCTGGAAGGATAAACTTGATAAGGCAACCCTCTCAGGGAAATTGAGCGATGCAAAATTTCATCTCAGGGGAGTATTGAACGGCCGCTCTGCTGATAAAAAAGGTGCATTCTCCATTCATGCAGAAACCGCTATCAGCAATGCCGGTATTAAGATTTCCGATGACTGGCCGGAGGTTTCCGATATGGCGGGGCGTGTTTCGATACAGGACGGTGCGCTCGATCTGTCTCTTTCTTCCGCCAGTGTTGCGGGTATCCGATTGCAAAAGTTCATGCTGCAGTCGGATGACGTGTATGCAGATCGCCCTGAAATCAGGATAAAAGGCATGGCGGAAGGAGAGAGCGGAGAGATGGCCACTCTGTTACGCAGGGTAGATGTGGGTCCGCATGTCGGAGAATTATTGGGTCAGGCTGAATTTTCCGGGAAGGGGAGACTGCAGGCAGAGGTGGAGTTGTCGGTCGGTCAGGAAAAATTTTCCGTTACCAGAATGCAGGGGCGTTACCAGTTCGTCGATAACCGGATCGATCTTGATCGCTATATTCCCGATTTTCACCAGGTCAACGGCTCACTGATCTTTACTGAGTCCGGTGTAGTACTGGAAGGGATTCGTGCTCAGGTAATGGGGGGGGCAGTCGAGTTTTCCTCTGCTTCCCTGCCTGAGGGAGGGGTACGTATCACTGCTCGAGGTCGGGCTGATTTCGACCACTTTCGGCCGGATGCGAATCTCGTCAAACGAGTTGATTTATCGCAGCTGTGGACACAATTCATACGCGGCGGTTCAGCCTGGCAGGCTGCAGTGGAGGTTGAATCGGGCAAAGTCGGTATCGTGGTCGAATCCTCGCTGGAAGGCGTGGAGCTGATGTTCCCGGCACCTTTTTCCAAGACTGCTGCGGAAGTGATTCCCGTGCGCCTGGAAAAAGTTTTTACCCTGCCGCGTGATGATCATGTGCATTTTCATTATGGCGATATCCTGACAGCGGAATTTCAGCGTATACGCGAAAAGGCACATTATTATCATCCGGTACGCGGGATAATCAGTTTTGGCGGGCATGGTACATTGCCGCAGGATCGGGTGACCCGGGTGGAAGGTTCGGTGTCCAGGCTGGAATGGGATCAGTTACGTGAGTTGTTCAAGAGGCATGCCGGGATGGATGCTTCGCTCGACCATACTGCGCGCGGGTTGGATAATATTCTGACCCGGTCGGTACAGTTCGATTTGCATATCGGTCAGTTTGAGTTTCTGTCCAGCTATTTCAATGACACTCATTTTTCCATCGACAGGCAGGGTGAAAGCTGGCGAGTGGATGTTTCCAGCCAGGAGGTCGACGGCAGGATAGACTGGCAGGCAGCATCTCCACAGAAAGTTGTGGCACGTCTGAGCCGGTTGAAAATACCGGAGGATGCGCCAGAGAACATTCTGACACCCTATAAACATGATCCTCCTGGAGATTGGCCGGCTGTAGATATCGAAGCCGATGAGCTGTTCGTAAAAGGCGGGCTGCTGGGCCAGATGAAACTCAGTGCCGTGCAAAGGCAGGATGGCTGGCTGGTCGAGAATCTGGATATCAGACACCCGAACAGCAGGCTGCAGGCCAATGGATTATGGGAGAATCATAAACCGCCTTACCGGATGTACAGTCACATCCGACTGCAATCGAGTAATATCGGAAAACTGTTCAAGCGCCATGGTTATCCGGGACGTATTGCTCGCGGTAAAGGGGTGCTGGAAGGAAATCTGGATTGGGCGGGCAAACCGTTTTCAGTGGATTTTGCAACGTTGTACGGCAGTCTGCAGCTTGATGCGCAGCATGGGCAATTCACAGAACTGAAACCTGGGATTGGTAGATTACTGGGGGTTTTTGACCTGAAATCCTTGCCTCGCAGGCTGACATTGAACTTTTATGATGTATTCGGTAAAGGATTCGGATTTGATGAACTGAACGGCCACATCAGTATCAAGAGTGGTGTTGCTTCGGTCGATGATCTGTATATAGCGGGCAGTGCGGCAGAGCTTATCCTGAAAGGGGAATGGGATTTGGTAAACGAGACACAGACCTTGAATCTGAAAGTGTTTCCCTCGTTCGGGCTGGCAACTCCCATCGCCGGAATTGCGGCCATGATTGCCAAGAGGGCTTTGCAGGATCCTTTTGATCGCGTGCTGCTCAATGAATATGCTATAACCGGGAGTTGGAGTGACCCGGTTGTCGTCAGGCTGGATGAAGAGCGAGACAAGGTTGAGTAACCTTAGGGAACCTCTGATCAGGTCCTCCATGAGCTGCAACGATCCGCTGCGCAGTAAGTTTGTGTTTCAACAGAGGTACCGGCCCGAAACAGGGGCCACATATAATAACGATAACGGGGGAATCGAGGTGGTACCCCGCGTTAAAATCAATCAAGAGGAAGGGGGGCTGAGTATGAACTGCTTGATATTGTCGCAGGCAGGAATCGGATACAGGGAGGGCGGGAATCATGTCTACTGACGTTGGTATCGATCAGGCCGCCCGCTCTAAAGCGGGTGATAATACCAGAGTAAGGGTGGCAGCCGTTCAGATGGCTTCCGGTCCCAGTGTAGCTGCTAATCTTGAAGAGGCTTTCCGCCTGATTGAAGAGGCCGCCGCAAAACAGGCCAAGCTGGTAGTGTTGCCGGAATATTTCTGTATCATGGGAATGAAGGATACGGATAAGCTGGCAGTGCGTGAAAATCCTGGTGAAGGGGAAATTCAGAATTTTCTGAGCGAAACCGCAAAGCGGTTTGGCATCTGGCTGGCGGGAGGGTCGGTACCACTGATTTCACCGGTATCGGACAAGGTATACAACAGTTGCCTGGTATACGATGAACATGGCCAGCAGGTGGCGCGTTACGATAAGATTCACCTGTTCGGGTTGTCGCTGGGTAACGAGAATTTCGCTGAAGAGAGAACGATCGACGCGGGTAATCGGGTGGTTGCGCTCGATTCCCCGTTTGGGCGGATGGGGTTGTCCATCTGCTATGATCTGCGTTTCCCCGAACTTTACCGTATGATGGGCAAGGTGGATGTCATTCTGGCACCGGCGGCGTTCACTGCCATTACCGGCAAGGCCCACTGGGAGACGCTGATTCGTGCGCGTGCGATCGAGAATCAGGCTTATCTGATCGCTCCGGCGCAAGGGGGATTCCATGTGAACGGGCGTGAAACCAATGGTGACAGCATGATCGTCGATCCATGGGGTGTGATTATCGACCGTCTTCCGCGTGGACCGGGGGTAGTGGTGGCGGAAATCGACCGAGCATATCAGTCAAGTGTGCGGGCGAGTCTGCCTGCGCTGGAGCACCGCTGCCTGCTTGCCTGTTGAGAAAACCTGATTCGGCTTTTACGTTATATTTCTATTTTTTGCGGACGAACTGCTGCGGGGAACAGCAGCTCGTCCGTTGTGATTTTTTTATGAACTTATTTCTGGAATGATGGATTCATTTACGATTGCCGATCAATACCTGCTGGCCCCTTATGAGCTGAACACAGGCAGGCTGCAGGATGTATTCGGGCACATCCTTACCCATCAGATTGATTATGCGGATATTTATTTTCAGTATAGCCGATCGGAAGGCTGGGTGCTGGAAGAGGGTATCGTCAAATCAGGCAGCTTCAATATCGATCAGGGAGTCGGAGTACGGGCGATCAGCGGTGAAAAGACCGCTTTTGCCTATTCGGATGATATCAGCAGCCAGGCACTGATTTCTGCTGCCCGGGCAACGCGCGCAATTGCTGCCCAGGGCGGTGGAACACATGCCTCTATTACGGGATTATCAGGAAACGATGCCCGGCAGCAGGCACTGTATTACTCTTCTCTGGATCCTATCGCGCTTTGTAAAGATGCTGACAAGATCGGCACGCTCGAACGGCTGGAAGGATTTGCGCGCACGCTGGATAAGCGGGTCATCCAGGTCATGGCATCGCTGGCTGGAGAATATGAGGTGGTCATGGTTGCGCGCAGCGATGGATTACTTGCTGCCGATGTGCGGCCATTGGTGCGCGTGTCGTTACAAGTCATCGTCGAAGAAAACGGCCGGCGGGAGCAAGGCGTTGCCGGAGGAGGCGGACGTTTTGATTATGCTTATTTTACCGATGCAATATTGCAGGATTATGCCCGTAAGGCAGTCCATCAGGCATTGACGAATCTTGCGTCGCAACCGGCTCCGGCAGGAAGCATGACTGTCGTGCTGGGTAGCGGGTGGCCGGGTATTTTGTTGCACGAAGCAATCGGTCATGGTCTTGAGGCAGATTTCAACCGGAAAGGGAGCTCGGCCTTTTCTGGCAGGATTGGTGAACGGGTGGCGGCACCGGGGGTGACAGTGGTCGATGATGGTACGATACGCGATCGTCGCGGATCGTTGAACATCGATGATGAGGGCAATCCGACACAATGTACTACGTTGATCGAGGATGGCATCCTCAAGGGGTATCTGCAGGATAATCTGAATGCCCGGCTGATGAATCAGCGTGTTACCGGTAATGGCCGGCGTGAATCATTTGCCCATATCCCCATGCCGCGCATGACCAATACCTGTATGTTGAATGGTAATAAAGAACCGGAAGAAATCATTGCTTCTGTCAAGCAGGGTTTGTATGCCGCCAATTTCGGTGGAGGGCAGGTTGATATCACCAGTGGTAAATTCGTATTCTCGGCTGCGGAAGCCTATATGATCGAAAATGGTAAAATTACCTATCCGGTGAAAGGGGCTACTTTGATTGGTAATGGCCCGGATGTACTTACCCGCGTTTCCATGATTGGAAATGATCTGGCGCTGGACCCGGGTGTTGGTACCTGCGGCAAGGAAGGACAAAGTGTGCCGGTAGGTGTCGGACAACCGACTTTGCGGATAGATGGGTTGACGGTCGGGGGGACGAACGGATAGTTCCGCATGCTGAAACCATTAATATAGTTGTGGTATTACCGAGATATTTGCCGGAAGTCAATATATAATCCTGGTAACAGAGACAAGGGTTATTTGTTTCGTATCTTGCTCCCTTTGCTGTCGGTCAGGAAAAATCCGGGAGATACACTGTCCTCCGATCGTTTGGACAGGGGTCTCGCATTTTTTATTTGTGCGCACCGAATGCAGGGTGCTCCAAAGCGTTTTATGGTTTTGTAATCGGAATCGATACAAAGCAAATATTGGTTTTAATGATGAGATGAAGAAAAATTATTTTGAGTCTGGGGATTCCCTGGTATGAGTACTGAACTGACAGGTGCCGAGATTACGATACGTTGTCTGCAGGAGGAGGGGGTAAGTCATATTTTTGGCTATCCCGGCGGTGCCGTATTGTTCCTGTATGATGAATTGTTCAAGCAGGATAAAGTCAAGCATATTCTGGTTCGCCATGAACAGGCTGCCCTCCATGCAGCGGATGGTTATGCGCGTTCCAGTAACAAGGTCGGTGTAGCACTGGTGACATCTGGCCCGGGGGTGACCAATGCCGTAACGGGTATTGCTACCGCTTACATGGATTCCATCCCAATGGTGATTATCAGTGGGCAGGTTCCCACGGCTGCCATTGGTCAGGATGCCTTCCAGGAAGTGGATACCGTGGGAATTACACGGCCTTGTGTCAAACACAACTTTCTGGTGAAGGATGTATCGGAGCTGGCGGTCACAATCAAAAAAGCTTTTTATATTGCTTCAACCGGTCGTCCAGGACCGGTATTGGTGGATATTCCCAAGGACGTCACCCAGCAGAAGGCGGAATTTCATTATCCTGCCAGTATCTCATTGCGTTCCTACTCACCGGTAATCAACGGGGATGCCCAACAGCTCAGGAAAGCCGTCCAGATGATCCTGGAAGCCAAGCGTCCCATGGTCTATACCGGTGGCGGGGTGATTCTGGATGATGCTGCGGCAGAATTGACAGAACTCGTGCAGATGCTGAATTTTCCCTGTACCAGTACCCTCATGGGGTTGGGAGGATATCCGGCGACTGACCGGCAATTTGTCGGGATGCTGGGCATGCATGGTACCTACGAAGCCAATATGGCCATGCAATACTGCGATGTGCTGATCGCAGTCGGTGCTCGTTTTGATGATCGCGTCATCGGAAATCCCAAGCATTTCTACAGCGAAGAACGGAAAATCATCCATATCGACATCGATCCATCATCGATTTCCAAGCGGGTCAAGGTGGATGTTCCTATCGTCGGCAGTGTATCTGCGGTACTGAAAGAGTTGATCATGCTGCTGAGAGCCGGCAGGGAGACGACTGATGTCCATGCTTTGAACAAATGGTGGGAGCAGGTCGAGTTGTGGCGGGCACGTGATTGCCTGAAATATGACCGGTCGGCCAGCGTTATCAAGCCGCAGCTGGTGGTGGAAAAACTGTATGAAATAACCGGCGGAGACGCCTTCATTACTTCTGACGTCGGGCAGCATCAGATGTGGGCAGCCCAGTTTTACAAATTTGATAAACCGCGCCGCTGGGTTAATTCCGGTGGCTTGGGTACGATGGGATTCGGTCTGCCTTCTGCGATGGGGGTACAGATGGCCAACCCGGGCAGTACGGTGGCCTGTATTACCGGAGAGGCAAGTATCCAGATGTGCATTCAGGAGTTATCCACCTGTAAACAGTATCGTCTGCCCATCAAGATCATCAATTTGAACAACCGTTACATGGGGATGGTGCGTCAATGGCAGGAGTTTTTCCATGGCAACCGTTACGCTGAATCCTATATGGATGCATTACCCGATTTTGTCAAACTGGCAGAAAGTTACGGGCATGTCGGCATGCGGATCGATAAACCGGAAGATATCGATGGTGCGTTGAGAGAAGCCTTCAAACTGGAAGAACAACTGGTATTCATGGATTTCATTACGGATCAGACCGAGAATGTTTTTCCTATGGTACCTGGTGGCAAAGGTTTGTCCGAAATGATTCTGGTATAACAGTATGCGACATATTATTTCTTTGTTAATGGAAAACGAGGCCGGTGCCCTGTCGCGGGTGGCAGGCCTGTTTTCTGCTCGTGGTTACAATATTGAGTCTCTGTCTGTCGCGCCTACTGAAGATCCGACATTGTCCCGTATGACGCTGGTCACCAATGGGCCGGATGAAATCGTCGAACAGATCACCAAACAGCTCAATAAACTGATTGAAGTCGTCAAACTGATTGATTTGAGCAGTGAAGGTTATGTCGAGCGGGAACTCATGCTGGTAAAAGTAAGGGCGGTGGGTAAGGATCGTGAGGAGATGAAGCGGCTTGCTGATATATTTCGAGGCAATATCATCGACGTTACCAACGAGCTCTACACAATCGAGCTTACGGGAACCCGGTCGAAACTGGATGGTTTTTTGCAGGCAGTAGATTGCAATCTGATTCTGGAAATAGCCAGAACAGGTGTTTCGGGTCTCAGCCGTGGAGAACGGGTTTTAAAGCTGTAATTTTTTAGCGGAATCTGACAGCGGATTCTGATTTCATCGATAGGCCTCATCTGCCGATGTGGCTGCACCCCATTCAATACTCTGGAAGGAAAATAATGAAAGTCTATTACGATAAAGATGCGGATTTGTCCCTCATCAAGAAAAAGAAAGTAGCCATCATCGGCTACGGTTCGCAGGGTCATGCGCATGCCAATAATCTGAATGATTCGGGGGTCAAGGTTACCATCGGTCTGCGTAAGGGTGGTGCATCCTGGGATAAAGCAAAAAAAGCCGGTCTGACCGTGAAAGAAGTAGGCGCTGCTGTCAAGGATGCCGATGTAATCATGCTGCTGCTGCCGGATGAACAGATGGCATCGGTTTACCAGACCGAAGTCGAACCGGTTCTGAAGAAGAATGCCACGCTGGCTTTTGCACACGGTTTCAATGTTCATTACGGGCAAATTATTCCGCGCGAAGATCTGGATGTGATCATGGTCGCTCCCAAGGGGCCGGGCCATCTGGTACGTTCCACTTATACTCAGGGAGGAGGTGTTCCATCTCTGATTGCCGTTCATCAGGACAAATCCGGCAAGGCGCGTGATCTGGCACTTTCCTACGCGGCTGCGAATGGCGGTACACGTGGTGGTGTGATTGAAACCACATTCAAGGAAGAAACGGAAACCGATCTGTTCGGTGAACAGGTCGTGTTGTGCGGTGGTTTGACGTCACTGATCCAGGCCGGGTTCGAAACGCTGGTGGAAGCAGGCTATGCACCGGAAATGGCCTATTTTGAATGTCTGCATGAGGTCAAGCTGATCGTGGATCTGATCTACGAGGGGGGTATCGCCAACATGCGCTATTCCGTATCCAACAATGCGGAATATGGTGATGTATCGAGAGGACCCCGTATCATCACCGATGCGACCCGTAATGAAATGCGTAAAATCCTGCGCGAGATTCAAACGGGCGAATATGCACGCGAGTTTATCCTGGAAAACCGTGCCGGCGCACCCGTGCTCAAATCGAGCCGCCGCCTCGCTTCGGAGCATCCGATTGAAACAGTAGGCGCCAAACTGCGTGACATGATGCCGTGGATCAGCAAAAACAAACTGGTCGATCAGGCGAAGAACTGAGCGTATGTCGACTCCTTACTACCCTCATCCGATCATTGCACGTGAAGGATGGCCCTTCATCGCCGGTGCATTTGCTGTGGCGTTACTGGTGCAGTTTATGGCAGGCTGGTTATGGGCACTGCCATTCTGGCTGATTGCGCTGTTCGTTCTGCAGTTCTTTCGCGATCCTCCACGGGTGGTGCCGGCTCTTGCCGGGGCTGTACTTGCCCCGGCAGATGGGCGTATCGTTGCTGTGGATAAGGTGCAGGATCCTTATCTGCCGCGTGAAGCGCTGAAAGTCAGTGTTTTCATGAATGTTTTCAACGTGCACTCGAACCGCAGTCCGGTGGATGGTGAAATACGCAATCGATGGTACTTTCCCGGAAATTTTCTGAACGCAAGCCTGCCCAAAGCTTCGCTGGAGAATGAACGCAATGCTTTGTGGATCAGAACCGACGGAGGGCAGGATGTGACATGTGTGCAGATAGCTGGCCTCATCGCAAAGCGGATCGTCTGCCATGTCCACCCGGGGGAACATCTTGCTCGCGGACAGCGTTTCGGTTTCATCCGTTTCGGTTCACGTGTCGATGTCTATCTTCCGTTGGGAACGAAAGTCAATGTCGCAATTGGTGACAAGGTTTATGCCACTCAAACGGTATTGGCTGAATTTCACTGATTATCTCCGATCTATGCCTATGTCAGTTTATGCAGGAATCTGATCCAGAGCAACTGCCCGTCACAGGCCCGCGGTGGAGGAGACGGGGTATCTATCTGCTGCCCAATCTCTTCACGACTGCGGCGCTGTTTGCCGGTTTCTATGCGATTGTCCAGGCGATGAATGGTCATTATGAGCATTCTGCCATTGCCATTTTTGTGGCCATGGTATTTGATGGCCTGGATGGCCGGGTGGCACGCCTGACGCATACGCAAAGTGAATTCGGTGCAGAGTACGATAGCCTGTCTGATATGGTTTCGTTTGGTGTGGCTCCTGCATTGATTGTGTACGAATGGGCGTTGAGAGATCTGGGGAAACTGGGCTGGATCGCTGCATTCATCTATTGTGCTTGTGCAGCGTTGCGCCTTGCCCGTTTCAATGTAACGGTCGAAGTCGTCGACAAGAAATATTTTCAAGGCTTGCCCAGTCCGGCTGCGGCTGCTCTGATCGCCGGAATGATCTGGGTAGTACTGGGTTTCCAGGTAGATGCTGCCGATATCACATGGCTGGCGTGGGCCATGACACTGTTTGCCGGCTTGACCATGGTGACCAATATCCCTTACTACAGCGGTAAAGAATTCAATCTGCACAAGAAAGTTTCATTTTTTGTGGTTTTGCTGCTGCTTCTGTTCTTTTTCGTTCTGATTCCGAGTCATCCACCGCTGGTGTTGTTCGGGGTATTTCTGACTTATGCGTTATCCGGATATGGCATGAAGATCTGGCGGCTGTACAAGAACAGAAAACGTAACGAAATCCGTAAAGAAACTTGAACATCTGCTGTTGCGAAATGAAGGTAAACGTTTTATATTTGCCGGCATGATGCAATTTACTGAAATTACTCCCGCCTTTCATCCTTTCCGTCTGACAGCCTGGCTGTATCTGACTGGCCGACTGCTGCGCCTTGCGCGCTAATTATTTCAATCATTTCTTAATCTGTTTTGAAGCATGTGGGCTGGTACACCGCCAGCCGGTTGTCCGTTTTAGCCAGAATAATAGTGGAGTGGAACAATGAAAGAGCATTTGGTTATTTTTGATACGACTTTGCGTGACGGGGAACAGAGTCCCGGCGCATCCATGACCATGGAAGAAAAGGTACGCATCGCCAGGCAGTTGGAGCGTATGGGTGTGGATGTGATAGAAGCGGGTTTCCCGGCTGCTTCGAGAGGTGATTTTGAAGCGGTCCGGGCAGTGGCAGAGGCAGTAAGCAACAGTACGGTGTGTGGTCTTGCCCGTGCGATGGAGGCCGACATCGATCGTACCGGGGAAGCTTTGCAGGTCAATCAGAATGTGCGTATTCATACCTTCATCGCGACATCTCCGATCCATATGAAGAACAAGCTGCGCATGTCGCCCGATCAGGTCATCGATCAGGCGATCAAGGCAGTAAAGTGGGCACGTCAGTACACTGATAACGTCGAATTTTCCCCTGAAGATGCCGGGCGATCCGAGATCGATTTTCTGTGCCGAGTGCTGGAAGCAGTGATCGATGCAGGTGCACGGACACTGAATATTCCGGATACGGTGGGATATACCATGCCGGATCAGTTTGGTGGTCTGATCCGTACGCTGCGAGAGCGCATTCCGAATTCTGACAAGGCTATATTCTCGGTTCACTGCCATAACGATCTCGGTTTGGCAGTGGCTAACTCACTGTCCGCGGTCATGAATGGTGCACGCCAGGTGGAATGTACCATCAATGGTCTGGGTGAGCGGGCCGGTAATGCTGCACTTGAAGAAATCGTGATGGCCGTGCGTACACGGCAGGATTATTTTCCATGCGATACACGTATCGATACAACGCAGATCGTACCCGCCAGCAAGCTGGTTTCAGGGATTACCGGGTTTCCGGTGCAGCCCAACAAGGCAATTGTCGGTGCCAATGCCTTTGCCCATGAATCAGGTATTCATCAGGATGGAGTACTCAAGCACCGTGAAACCTATGAAATCATGCGTGCAGAAGATGTGGGCTGGGGAGCAAACAAATTGCTGCTGGGTAAACATTCTGGCCGGAATGCGTTTCGCAGTCGTTTGAAAGAACTGGGAATCGGGTTGGAATCAGAAGAGAAACTGAATGCCATATTCTTGCGCTTCAAGGATCTTGCAGACAAGAAGCATGAAATCTTCGATGAGGATCTGCATGCGCTGGTCTCGGATGAGGCACAGATTCCCGAGGAGCACTATCGCCTGCTTTCACTGCATGCAGTCAGTGAAACCGGAGAAATACCCTCGGCCCAGGTCGTCATTGCCGTGGGAGGCAGTGAAAAACAGGCCGTATCCGAAGGGAGTGGCCCGGTAGATGCAACATTTCGCGCGATCGAGAAAATACTGGACAGTAAAGTAGAGCTGCAATTGTTCTCCGTGAACAATATCACCAGCGGGACGGATGCACAGGGTGAAGTAACTGTTCGCCTGCAGAAAGCCGGGCGGATCGTCAATGGTCATGGAGCAGATACCGATATCATTGCGGCTTCTGCCAAAGCCTATCTGAGTGCCTGCAATAAATTGCACTCCAGTCTGGAACGAACCCATCCCCAGATTTAGTTGAGGATAGGAGCCACTGAAAATTGCTGACTGCCAGAATTGATTGCATGAAAATAACCAGAGCAGATCATGATTTGCGGTACAGATATGGTTCTTGTAGCGCGGTTTCCCGGAAAAGATCACAACCGGTCTTGCAGGATGAACTGCTCCGGTCAATTCTGTCGGAATAGTCGATGAAACGGTGGTTTACAATTTTCCTGCTTGTGCTGATCGGGTATCTGCCTGTTTTCGAGGCGGGAGCCTATGGTTTCCGCTTCGAGGACAGTTCAGGCAAAACGCATACTTTGTCGGGTTATAAGGGGAAATGGGTATTGGTCAATTTCTGGGCAACGTGGTGTCCACCCTGCCTGAGAGAAATTCCTGATTTGTCCGAGTTGTCCCGGGAAAGAAACGACATCGTCATCATCGGGATTGCGATGGAGTATGACGATGCTCGAGATGTCATGAAATTTGTGGAGAAGATGACGATTCCCTATCCGATCGTGCTGGGTGACAGAACTGCAGCAGCACAACTCGGAGATGAGCTTTCGATGTTGCCAAGTACGTATCTGTTCGATCCTGATGGAAAGCCCGCAGCACGTAAAATCGGGCTGATTACCCGCGCTGAAATCGAAGCTTTCATCAACACTCACTAGACGATATATGAATCTGGCTATTGTGAAGCCGTGGAGTAAGTCCAGTGGCGGTGCCAGGCGTTGAATACCAGATTGGGGTAGCCGGCCTTGCCCAGACTGCCGTTATATCTTCCCAGTGCCCTGAAATAATCCCCCTGTTCCAGATCGAGATAGTGGCGAAGGATGGTGCAACCGTAACGCAGGTTGACGCGCAGATGAAACAGATTGTGTTCCGGATTGCCGATCGTATCTACCCAGAACGGCATGACCTGCATATACCCGCGTGCTCCGGCAGAAGAGACCGCGTATTTTCTGAAATTACTTTCGACCTGGATGATGCTGAGCACCAGTTCGGGATCGAGCCCGGCGCGAGTAGCTTCATAGTGAACGGTGATCAGAAATGCCCTGCGTTCCTCGATGTCAGATATCCGTTTTTCCAGGCGTTTCGTCATGCTGTCTAACCAGTCTTTTGCTTCAGGCCCGGGGAGGGTGACGAGCATGGGCACTGCCTGGTCGCTGATGGTGCGATGCAATACGGTACGGGTACTGGCCGATAAGGGCTCATATACCTGTGCTCCGGCCATCGCTGCACCGGGTATCAGAAATAACAGAGAATATATCAATCGCCACATATTTTACTGATGATGGAAGCTGCCTCCGACAGTGAGAGCATTTGAGGTGTTTTGTCCAGTCGCCCCTGATATTCCACCATACCCTCCCGCAGATTCCGTTCACCGATCACGATACGATGCGGGATTCCAATTAGTTCCTGATCTGCGAACATGACGCCGGGTCTCTCCTCGCGGTCGTCCAGCAATACCTCGATACCTGCTGAACGACAGGCCTGATAAAGTTTTTCGGCTTCAGTCCGGACTTGCTGACTTTTATGATAACCGACCGGAATGATCGACAACTGGAACGGGGCGATCGTTTGTGGAAATATAATGCCTCGTTCATCATAGTTTTGCTCAATGGCTGCAGCGACGATACGTGAAACACCAATGCCATAGCAGCCCATTTCCATAATTCGGGTTTGTCCGGACTCATCCAGATAGGTAGCCTTCATTTTTTCCGAATATTTGGTGCGCAACTGAAAAACATGACCGACTTCGATACCTCGGCAGATTTCAAGTACGCCCTTGCCATCGGGTGAAGGATCGCCTGCCACTATGTTGCGAATATCGAATACCTGGTCCGGCAACGGCAGATCACGCCCGAAATTGACATGACTCAGATGAAAGCCTTCCTCGTTTGCACCACAGGTGAAATCGCTCATTTCCAGAACGGCCCGGTCAGCGATGATTTCTGCTTTTACACCCACCGGTCCGAGGTATCCCGGTGGGCAACTCATCTCGGCAATGATCCTGCTTTCTTCAGCAAACTCGAAATCACCCAGAAACGGGATTTTTCTGACTTTGGTTTCGTTGAGCTGATGATCGCCCCGCAGCAATAGTAAGTAAAACTTACCTCCTGCGGTTACAGCCAGCGCTTTGAGTGTCTGTTCAACCGGAATACCCAGAAAGTCAGCCACATCCTGGCAGGATTTGCGATCGGGGGTGGCGATTTTCGCCATGATTCCTGCCGGCTCCTTGCGTGGAATACCATGAGGCACGGCTTCGGCAAGTTCGATATTGGCGGCATAATCGGAAGCAGGGCAGAAGGCGATGGCATCTTCACCGGAATCGGCCAGAACGTGAAATTCATGCGATCCGCTGCCGCCTATTGCGCCGGTATCAGCAGCGACTGCACGGAACTTCAGGCCGATCCGGGTAAAAATTCTGCTGTACGTTTCCTGCATGAGACGATAGGTCTGCTCCAGACTATCCACATCGGCATGAAAGGAATAAGCATCCTTCATGATGAATTCCCGCGCGCGCATCACGCCAAATCGCGGACGGATTTCATCACGAAACTTAGTCTGAATCTGGTAGAAATTGATGGGTAGCTGCCGGTAGCTTTTGATTTCACGGCGTGCGATATCGACGATGACTTCTTCATGCGTCGGGCCAAAGCAGAAGTCGTGTTTGTGTCGATCCTGAATTTTCAGCATTTGCGGGCCGAATACATCCCACCGACCTGTTTCCTGCCAGAGCTCAGCCGGATGAACGGCAGGCATTAGAAGCTCCAGTGCGCCACTGTTATTCATTTCCTCGCGGATGATATGCTCGATCTTGTGTAGAATTCTCAGACCCAGCGGCATCCAGGTATACAATCCGCTGCCCAGACGCTTGATCAGCCCGGCTCGCAGCATCAGCCGGTGACTGATCAGCTCGGCTTCAGCAGGAGCTTCTTTGAGTGTCGCAAGGAAGAATTGAGAAACGCGCATGATGGGATTCCATTATCATTGTAGGTAATCAGGAATTTTACCTTGAAATCGTCGTAATCCGGCGTGCTTCAGCGTATTTCGACAGGAATTGGCCGCTGTTCCGGGAGTCAAAGCAGGGTAATCGTGAAAATTGCGGTGATTTGTGGTGCCGCCAGGTTCTGCACTATAAATCGTTATCGAAATATGGAAGAATTATCGGCAGTTCAAGCAGATTAAGTTAAATTGATGGGCGAATCGGATGATAGACCGTAATGGATATAGAGCAAATGTCGGTATTATTCTCCTGAATTCACAAAACCAGGTTTTCTGGGGAAAGCGTGCCCGGCAAGATTCATGGCAGTTTCCGCAGGGTGGGATAAAGTCGGGAGAAACACCCACTGAGGCGATGTATCGGGAGTTGGCGGAAGAAACAGGTCTGCAACCCGTACACGTGGAAATTCTGGGGCGGACGAGGGAGTGGCTGCGTTACGACGTACCCGCCTGCTGGACTCGCCGGGACTGGCGCAAAAACTACCGGGGACAGAAACAGATCTGGTTTTTGCTGCGTCTGTTGGGGAGAGACAGTGATGTATCACTCGAAACCTGCGCACATCCCGAATTCGATGCCTGGCGCTGGAATCAGTACTGGGTCGAGCTGGAATCCGTAGTTGAGTTCAAGCGGCAGGTTTATCGCCAGGCGCTGACAGAGCTTTCGCGACTGCTGGATCATGAAGCCGGCCTGGGTAATGACCGGGCTTATCGGGAACCACTGGAGCCGGTTGAAAAAAATAGAAAGAAATCTTCTGATACCAGGCAGAGCTGATTCTGGTTTTTGCCCGAAGTTTTGAGTCAGATGGAGGAATTCAAGGCGTAAGCGGCTGCGCCATGTCAGCCGTTACAATTATTCAAATCACAAGGAGAGTGCAATGATCAAGCGTACACTGACTGTTTCGCTGCTGTCATTAAGTCTGGGGGCGATGTTTGCGTCTGCCGGTGTAATGGCTGCCAATGAACCGATACAACCGATTAAGGCGGTGACTCCGGAGAATGCCGATATGGCAGAGCTGGGGAAAATGCTGTTTTTTGACCCCAGACTTTCCAAATCGGGGTTCATTTCCTGCAATTCCTGTCATAACCTGAGCATGGGCGGAACCGATAATATTACCACCTCGATCGGGCACAAATGGCAGCAAGGCCCGATCAATGCTCCGACTGTCCTGAATTCCAGCATGAATCTGGCGCAATTCTGGGATGGCAGAGCCAAAGACCTGAAAGAACAGGCTGCCGGCCCGATTGCCAACCCGAAGGAAATGGCCTCTACCCATGAGATAGCAGAAAAAGTGGTCGCTTCCATGCCTCAATATCGTGAGCGATTCAAGAAAGTCTTTGGTTCCGATGAAGTGACGATCGATCGCATCACCACCGCAATTGCCCAATTTGAAGAAACGCTGGTGACACCGGGTTCAAAATTCGACAAATGGCTGGAAGGCGATAAAAACGCACTGAATCAGGATGAGCTGGAAGGCTACAACCTGTTCAAGGGCAGCGGTTGCGTGCAATGTCATAATGGACCAGCCGTGGGTGGAAGTTCTTATCAGAAAATGGGTGTTTTTAAACCCTATGAGACCAAAAACCCGGCCGCGGGGCGGATGGATGTGACCGGCAATGAAGCTGATCGTAATGTATTCAAAGTGCCAACGTTGAGAAATATCGAGCTGACCTACCCCTATTTTCATGATGGAGGGGCCGCAACGCTGGAACAGGCAGTGGAGACCATGGGAAGAATCCAATTGAACCGTGAGTTCAACAAGGATGAAGTTTCCAAAATCGTTGCTTTCCTGAAAACCCTGACCGGCGATCAGCCTGACTTCAAGTTGCCGATTCTGCCACCTTCCAATAACGATACACCACGTTCTCAGCCGTATGAGTGATGTTGCCAGGAGAATTCCTGTTTCTGGCAGGTTTTCCTGAAATGTCCGGCCGCGCTCCATCATGGAGGAGCGGCCGGATGCCTGCATGATGTAAAGACGGCGTACCAGAGGTTTACAGAGGCCGGCATGGCTGAAACAGGTAACTTCGTATTCCGGGCCGTATCTGATCTTCGTGACACGGAGACAAAACAGACGAATGGAGTAAAAAACGGATCGATGGGCATTCTCAATATCCTGAACCAGTCTCCTTCCGCTAAGAATTTGCAGCGCCTGTTCCTGCTCAGAATCATCGCTATCATTTCCCAGATCATCATTTTCTGGACAGTTTACAGCATCATCGAACTCGAACTGCCCTGGACAGCGATTATCGTGACGATTTCCCTGCTCGCGGTTCTGAACTTTCTTACCTGGATTCGTCTGCGCTATTCCTGGCCGGTGACCAATCCTGAATTTTTTACCCAGTTGCTGATCGATGTCGCCGGATTGACCGCATTACTGTATTTCAGCGGCGGTTCAACCAATCCTTTCATCTCACTTTATCTGCTTCCGCTTACCATTGCAGCGACTGTGCTGCCCTGGCATTACACCTGGACCATGGCGGCCATTACCATTTCCTGCTACACCTTTCTGTTGTTCAAGTTCATTCCGCTTCCGCATGATCATCTCGATGACCACAGCCGCCACATGTTCGAATTTAACCTGCATATCTCGGGAATGTGGCTGACATTTGTGCTGAGTACCTTACTCATCACCTCATTCGTCGTCAAAATGAATGCCTCGATCCGGGATCGTGACAAGGAACTGTCCAGATCGCGTGAGCAGGCATTGCAGAACGAACAGATCATTGCCTTGGGAACGTTGGCTGCTGGTGCGGCGCATGAACTGGGTACGCCGCTATCGACCATGGCCATCATCACCGGTGAGCTGCAGCAGGAACTGCCCGGGAATACCGAATTTCAGAACAATATCCGCATTTTGCGTAACCAGATTTCCCTGTGCAAACAGACGCTGACCCATCTGCTGGCCGATGCCGGGCAGGCCAGAGTAGAAGAGGGAAACAGTCAGCCTGTCGATATTTTTCTGCAGCAGGTGATCGACAAATGGCAACTGATCCGCCCCTCGATCAGATTTACCAGTCAGAGTGAAGGAGTGCAGCCGGTGCCAATCATCATGAATACCCGTTTGCTGAGCCAATCCATCCTGAATCTGCTGAATAATGCAGCTGATGCCTCGACCCGGCAAGTGACCGTCATCAGCCGCTGGGATGAAAAACAATTGCATCTCGAAATACTCGACGACGGGCCGGGACTGGATGCGGAAGCCGCTGAACACGCGGGAGAGCCATTTTTTACCAGCAAAGGGCCGGGGCAGGGCTTTGGTATCGGATTATTTCTTGCCAACACCAATATCGAGCGTTTCGGCGGAAGTGTGCGCTTATTCAATCGTCCGGAAGGCGGGGCATGCACTCATGTCACCCTGCCGGTTTTGCACGGAACGACCAGTACTTCACTATAAAGGAGAATGCCTGTGAATAATTCCATGGATCGCCCCAGTCTGCTGATTGTAGATGATGATGAAACTTTCTGTGAAGTGCTGGCAAGAGCGATGGTAAAGCGCGGGTTTGACACCACCTGCATGCATGACATCAAAACTGCGCTCGAGCAGGCGGAAGTACTGATGCCCGAATACGCCATCATCGACCTCAAGCTGGGAAATGAATCCGGTTTATTACTGGTCGAGAAAATAAGGGAACTGGATCCCGGAACCCGTATCATCGTGCTGACCGGTTATGCCAGCATTGCAACGGCAGTTGAAGCCATCAAGCTGGGGGCCACCCACTACCTGGCAAAACCGGTGGATGCGGATGACATCATGGCGGCATTCGAGCGCACGAGTGGAGATACCGAAACCCCTATCAGCCCTCATCCGCTTTCAGTGGAACGGCTGGAGTGGGAATACATTCACCGTATCCTCATGGAAAACGACAATAACGTCTCTGTTACGGCCAAGGTATTGAATATGCACCGCAGAACGTTGCAGCGCAAACTTTCGAAGAAGCCGGCACAGTTGTAACTGATTTCGGGTATTTTGTTGTTCAATGCAGCCATTAAGTACCCTGCAGAAGGCCGCTGATCCCGGAGAAACCGCCGGATTCTTGACAAAAACACCTGAATGTAACATCATGCACAGCTCCCCGGATACACCGGGCGCCATTTCCTGGAATGGTTGTGGAATAAAGTAATGAACCGGGAGATGGATGATTTCCCGTATGAAGAAGATGAGATGCGCCCGTAGCTCAGTTGGATAGAGTACTTGGCTACGAACCAAGGGGTCGTGGGTTCGAATCCTGCCGGGCGCGCCAGAAGAACGGATATTGTGTATTTCAAAACGATATCAATCTGATAAGTCATTGTTTACTTAAAGGCCAAGTAGCTCAGTCGGTAGAGCAGAGGACTGAAAATCCTTGTGTCGGTGGTTCGATTCCGCCCTTGGCCACCATTTAAATCAGCCACTTATTCGATAAATCGGGTAAGTGGTTTTTCCGCAAACTCTGATTTCATTATTCTTCCAGTCGCTTTCGCAAGTGCTTCTCTTGCTTTCACCATCGTTTCCGTATGCTCGATCAATCCCTCTTCATCATTTTGGGCGAGTGGACTAATGATTTCATGGAGAGCCTCATACAAATCAGGTGCTGCAGCAGAAATTATCCGATTAGGCGGTGGCCTGGACAAGGTGAACGAGCAGATCAGGGGGCAGGCAATTATCCGAAATTACCGGATGGTTGTGAATGGTGATTTGAGATAACCAAGATTTTTACTTCCTCGACTTTCAGTTCTACTCAGAGTATAAGTAATCATCACAACGAATTTGTTTCAAAGCTTTTGCAGTCATTGGCGTTCCTGTTGGTATTCCATGTGCAATCTTAGATTCAAATAGCTCTACGGAAGCTTTTCCGTTTATTGACACAGGAGTATTCGCATGACGACAGGTACAGTTAAATGGTTTAATGATGCAAAAGGTTTTGGGTTTATTACTCCTGACGATGGTAGTGAAGATCTATTCGCGCATTTTTCTGCAATCAATATGAATGGGTTTAAGACGCTTAGAGAAGGTCAGAAAGTTTCTTTTGATGTAACACAAGGTCAAAAGGGCAAGCAGGCATCCAATATTCAAGCTCCTTGATTAAGGCTTGATTTGATAAAAGCCCAGCCCTTAAAAAGCTGGGCTTTTTTGCTGTTCACCCTGCATTACCAACCTTCCCATTCCTGTCTTGGGTAGATGCAACTCAGGGTTTCCTCTACTTCAATCCACCCCGTAACCAGTAGCTTCTCAAGATTTGTCAAAATCTCCCAAACGGCCGTTATGATTTCCTCTGCCATAAAAGTATGTATTTCATAACGTAGATAAAGGCGGTAAAAACCCTTCATTGTTAATGATAACAATTCTGATAGTGGGTAATATATTCGTGTGAGGCGACTCACGATCTCTCTTTAGTTATTCTATTCCCAAATCAAAAATGACACGAAGGCGAGCCGCAGACAGTATAAATAATACGGCTAGGCGAAGCCGACAAAGTTAGTTTTGATTTAGAAATGGAATTAGTAGTCATTGACCCCTGCTGTTCCCCTAGTGGCAGGGGTTTTCTTTTTCAAAACTCATCGAAAAAATATTTCCGCAATAGTCCCAACCTGTATGCATCCTTCCGCATTTGTCCTCATTGCTCCTCGCAGTCACTGGAACTTCCCGATCGGGAAGTTTTTGGTTTCTAAGCGCACGATTGCTTGAAAATTCCCGATCGGGAAATATTACTTGCCTCCTTCTTCAAACTGATCGATAATTTCCCGAACGGGAAACAAGGCCAGTGATGAGTTCCATACGAACCACAGAACAACTCGGTGACGCACTGCGTGCTGCACGCAAACAGCTGGGCTTAACACAGCCCCAGTTGGCTTTGGCGGCAGGGGTTGGTGTGCGCTTCATCGTCGACCTTGAAGCAGGCAAGCCCACTCTGCGTCTGGAAAACGTGCTGCGCGTGATCGACGCGTTGGGTGGAGCGCTCCAAATCACCGGCTTGTCATCCTCAGACTCCGAAAATCACCCTGAGGGCAACCAGCATGGCGCGTGAGCTGGAAGTCTGGCTGTTCGCCGAACGGATTGGAACCCTGGCCCTGATCGAGGACAGGTTGAATTTCCGTTACAGCCCGGATTGGCTCTCACGCCCAGATGCAGCGACCCTCTCCAGCTCACTGCATCTGCAAGCAGAATCATTCGACGATCACCACACGCGGCCCTTCTTTGGGGGACTTTTGCCAGAGGGGCAACTCCGGCGCCTCATTGCACAGCAATTTCAGGTGTCGAGCCAGAATGATTTTGCGTTGCTCGATCACATCGGTGGGGAGTGTGCCGGGGCTGTTACCTTGCTGGAGCCAGGGCAGTCGTTGTCCAGTCCTGGGCAAGGCGACGACGTTCAGTGGCTGAGCGAGGAAGAGATTGTTGCCATTCTCGATGAACTGCCACATCGGCCGATGTTAGCCGGCAAGGATGGCGTGCGGCTCTCACTAGCGGGCACTCAAGACAAACTGCCGGTGGTGTCCGATGGCGCCCGGATCGGTCTGCCGAGAAATGGATCGCCCAGCTCACATATCTTGAAGCCCGCCATCCGTACCCTGATGGACACGGTCACCAACGAAGGCTTCTGTCTGGCGTTGGCTGAAGCCATGCAGCTCAAGCCAGCGAAGTCACAGGTGCATTCCGTGTTGGGGCGACAGTTCCTGCTGATCGAGCGCTACGACCGGGTGGTCGATGCACAAGGCCAGCGGCAGCGCCTGCACCAAGAGGACTTTTGCCAGGCGCTGGGCGTGGTGCCGGAAATGAAGTACCAGAACGAAGGCGGCCCGGATCTGGTGCAATGTTTCGATCTGGTTCGGCGCATCACGCGGCCCAGCGCACCACAGATCCTGCGCTTGTTCGACTATGTGATCTTCAACGCGCTGATCGGCAATCATGACGCGCATGCCAAGAATTTCTCACTGCTGTATGCGGGTAAGTCTGCCATCCTGGCGCCGTTCTACGACGTGCTGTCGACGGCGATCTATCCGACTCTGACGCCCAAGATGGCGATGAAAATCGGCAGCAAGTACAAATTCAGCGAAGTACAGACACGGCACTGGGACCAATTTTCTGAAGCTGTTGGCCTTGGCAAGGCGCAGGCCAGAAAGCGGATTCTGGCCTTGGCAAAGTCGATGCCGCCGACGGCGCGTGAGCTTCAGTCCAGCCGTGAGCATGGCTTTGCTGGCCATGCCGTGGTTGAGCAAATTGTGATCTTGATCGAGCAACGCTGTGCCCTGACAGTACGAAGGCTCAGTGCGCCCGCTGCTGACATGGAGGATGAGACTGTCTTATAGCAACTGGCCACGAGAGCTTAGGCACAAAATTGGTTTAAAACCTGAATAATAACGATGTTCTTACCTTCTCGGATCAGGACTCTTGATAGAGTTATTAGCCTAAGGAACCTCTGAAAAACTACCTGCGTTGCTATTTCTGCGTTAAAAGTCGGCATCAAAATGCTCTATGTATAAACTCCGTTTCTTCGCTGATTTTTGCCTTGAACTGACTACCTCGCTGACGGTTTTCAGAGGTTCCCTAACCGTTGTTGATATGTTAGAGTTGAAACATGAAAAGAGTGACAAGAAATATCTTATACGGGGTCGGGAGTCTGGTGGATATCATGCCATCAGATACGTTCCGAAAATCAGCCGCACGTCAGCATGCAGCAAATGACGTTGCTTCACATTTCGTTCGCGTGGGAATGGCATTGAAGGATGCCTGCAACAAATTCGAGAATGATGCCCAAGTCTCATCCATCCAAAAATAATAGAAGTACATCTGCTCACTCCAGCAATAATAGAAACGAAAATAATGTCTCTACTAGAGTTTCTGCCGAAATTCAGTCAGCTACGTTTTTAGGTCCGATACCGCACCCGGCTATCTTGGAAGGGTATGAAAAAATAGTACCTGGTGCTGCTGAAAGGATATTAATCATGGCAGAGTCGAGTATGAAACATCAGCAGCAGTATGATAATGCACTGCTTGAGGCATCAAAAAACAGGCAGCACGAGGTCAGATTCCTGGTTTTTTAATAGAGGGCTCTCCGCAATCAGCGCATCTGTATTCTCCGCGTTTATAGGGTACCCTGTTTTGGCAGGATACTGGGAGGAACGACTGTTGTATCACTTGTTGTGGCTTTTGTTGTCAGAAGAATGGTCAAAAACGGGGAAATATAGTTATTGAGTCGGTAGTGTACTTGTTAAGTTTCCCTCGTTTTTTACTTGTATAACATCCAATGGCAAGTAATTCGTCCCTGGCCTTCCATATAAGGGTGGACAATCCCATCTAGTCTTCTTTTCCAGCGCATCCAGAACATTTTGCAGAGAATAATCAGCCGAGCCGCTTTGTTTACCTTCGATGACGGTGATGATGGATACATTGCTTGCGCTGATGAGGGTTTGTAACGTTTCTACAGCTTGTCAGTGCAAATCCGGCGTGGGCGCGGGAATGATCGCGCTGTGCCCGAATATACGCCAGTAGCAACCTGATCAGTTCGTATCGGCATGGATAGGTAGAGAGCCGTCAAAAACGAGGGTGCCTCAAAATTTTTCTAAAGCCAGAATGGCAGCAGTCGTTATACTCCCCAGCAGTATTCATGAAGCAGGCAATACTCTGAGAATCCTGTTTTCTTTTTCAACCCGATGGAGAACTGAACCATGCAACATACCCAAAAAGGTTTTACTTTGATTGAATTGATGATCGTCGTTGCGATCATCGGTATTTTGGCGGCCGTGGCGATTCCGGCTTATTCAGATTATCAGGCTAAATCGAAAGTGACTGCTGGTCTTGCTGAAATTTCAGCAGGAAAGACCGCATTTGAGGAACGTGTCAATAACGGTGATACAGTTGGCACGGATCCTACGGTTATTGGTCTTAAAACACCGACTAGTAACTGTACTATTGTTACTTCTGGAACTACCATTGAATGTACGCTTACGAACGCTCCATCTCAAGTGAGTGGTAAAAAAATTACCTTGACGCGTACTGATGGAACTTGGTCATGTGCTACTGATGCGGATAATAAATATGCTCCAAAGAGCTGTCCTGGCGTTACTCCTACTCCTTAAAGAGAGCTTCGTATTAATTATGACCGCCCTTAGGAAACCCTGGGCGGTTTTTTTATTCTCTATAGTTTTTGATAACTAACATTTACTTATGCATTGGTAATTTGTCTTTTCGAATCTGCAAGGGTGAAGCAATCCAGTAGCTGGTAATAGAAGCGCCGACCCCGCCCCGCCACACTTTGTTCGCAACCTTCGATCGCGCGTATCCGATTGCCAGACTCAGGATCATGCAAAACTGCTTTGATGTCAGGTACCGGTTGATCCATGAAATTATGGATGGCGAACCTTGCTTCAATCGCGCTATTTACTGCAGTGCAGAGATTTGAACTCGCACCGGGGGCAGATGATGAGCAAGGATGCAACAGCTTTGTTGCATGTAACATGTGTATTTAGGCATAATGTTGCATGTAACGCATCAGGAGGACTCCACATGGGAACCACGCATGTTAATGCTCGTGTTAAAAAGCACCGTGACACACTACGCATGGCCGGATTACGTCCGGTACAAATCTGGGTACCGGACACCCGCCGTCCGGATTTTGCAGAAGAATGCCGCCGCCAGTGCCTTCTCATAGCTCAGGCGGACAAAGCGGATACATCCATGCAACAGTTCATGGATGAAGCTTTGGCCGATAGTGATGGCTGGACGGAATGATACGCGGCGATCTCGTGACCATCGCTGTACCGGGCGATTTTGGTAAACCCGGATTCGCTCTGGTGATTCAGGCTAACCTGTTCAGTGAACATACCAGCGTAACGGTATTACCTGTCACCAGCATGCTGGTTGCTGCGCCATTGCTACGTATCACTGTACAGCCTGGTGCCGAGAACGGTTTGCAAAAACCTTCGCAGGTAATGGTGGACAAGATCATAACGGTGAAACGCGACAAAGTAGGGCCGGTTCTCGGATGTATCGACCCGGATACTATGGTAGAGATTGAGCGTTGCCTGGCTGTGTTCCTTGGAATAGCGAAATGATTGATCTACCGTTTTTCTGATTGTTTGAAGAACAGCTCATTACCCGTCATTGCGGATTTGCAAGAGTGAAGCAATCCAGTATTTTTTTATAATTGCTTCTTGTAGCGTATAACGCTACAATCTCTAAATGATCCGCCATTTCAAGCATAAAGGGTTGCAATTATTCTTTGAAACAGGAGATAAATCAGGTATCCGGCCGGATCATGCCTCACGTCTTGCACGTCAGCTGCGGCAGCTGAATGATGCAGTCAATCCGCGTGAAATGAATATACCCGGCTGGAAGTTGCACCCACTTTCTGGCGATCTGTCAGGATATTGGTCGGTAATGGTCAATGGTAACTGGCGGATGATTTTTGTATTTGATGGAGAAGATGTCATCTTGGTTGATTACCGGGATGACCACTGAACAGGAGTCAATATGGCCAGAATGCACAACCCCCCTTATCCCGGTGAAACCCTGCGCGAGGATGTACTACCTGCGCTTGGGTTAACCGTAACCCAAGCGGCAAAAGAGCTGGGAATCAACCGTGTTACCCTCTCGCGCGTGTTGAACGGCAAGGCCGGTATCAGCGTCGATCTCGCTCTGCGTCTGGAAGCATGGCTTGATGGGCCGAGCGCGGAAAGCTGGCTGAAAGGTCAGCTTGCGTATGATTTATGGCAGGCTGAGCAGCGCGGCTGTGCAAAAGTGGTGGTTCGCCATATAAATCGCGAACAAATCTGATATTTCAAAAGCAGGCGCGACATGCCGATTCCGGCGCCGGCATGTCGGTGTTATCGCCAAAGCTTACTTTTTGCCGGAAACCCGGCTGGTTACATCGGCCAGTGCTTTGCCCTGCCATTGATAAACGGCGGTTTTCTTGACTGTCGGGCAGCAGCGTGGGTCGTTCGGGCCGGGCCACAGGGCGTGGATATGAATCAGGCCGTTTTTGACTTCGATCGATTCCACCATGCCCAGCACATCCTCTGTTCCGGCAGCTACCTGATAACCCCGGCCGCTATCGGTAAATATCGTTACGTCATTGAAAGAATAGGTGCCGCCATAGCGGGTTGACCACAAAATGATTTCCGCGCGGCCATCGCCATTCAAATCAGCAGTGACGACCTGGCTTTCTTCCACCGATTCACGGTTTTGAGCAGCCTCCTGATTGGCTTTGCCGATATAAGCCTGCACCGTTTTTTCCACTTGCGCCGGGTCCGGTTCAGCCGCCGATACCGGCTGAACCGTAAGCAACAATACCCCACCCGCGATTGCACCTCGACAAATTGTCTGCCACATGATTGATCTCCCTTTTCGTGATTGTATTACCAGAGCGCCTTGGCGAAGCAAGCAGCTGCAACCATACCGCCTCACTCATGACTCGAACAGTGTACGCCGAAGCAAGCCAGGGTGAGTGTGGTTTGACTCATGAAAACGCCATGGTGTTACACTTGTCCAATGGAGCATGATCATGGCTACAAACTGCTGTTTTCCCACGCTGAAATGGTGGCTGACTTGCTGCGTGGTTTCGTCAGGGAAGAGTGGGTGTACGAGCTGGATTTTTCCACGCTGGAGAAAATCAACGGCAGCTACATCAGCGATGACCTGAGAGAACGGCAGGATGACATCATCTGGCGCCTGCGCCGGGGGAAAGGCGAAACGGGTGAATGGCTGTATGTCTATCTGCTGCTCGAATTCCAGTCTACTGTGGACTGGTTCATGGCGGTACGGATCATGACTTATGTCGGTTTGCTGTATCAGGATCTCATCCGCAGCGAATCCATCAGAACGGGTGAACGGCTGCCGCCGGTGCTACCGGTGGTTCTGTACAATGGGGATACCCGCTGGCAGGCACCGGTGAACATGGAAGGACTGATCTTCCCGGCACCCGGCGGGCTGGATCGCTACCGGCCGCAACTCAACTACCTGCTGCTGGATGAAGGCAGCTACAGTGATCACGAACTGGCCACCTTGCGTAACCTGACGGCGGCATTGTTTCGGCTGGAAAACAGCCGCACCCCGCAGGATGTCGAGCAGGTACTGCAAGCCCTGATCGCCTGGCTGCAATCTCCCGAACAAAGCGGACTGCGGCGATCATTTACCGTCTGGTTGAAACGGGTGTTCCTGCCGGGCAGAATGCCGGGGACCAGCTTCAGTGAAATTCATGATTTACAGGAGGTACAAAGCATGCTCTCAGAACGTGTCAAGGAATGGACTAAAGACTGGAGACAGCAGGGAATCGAAGAAGGCAAACAGATAGGCATCGAGGAAGGCAAGCAAATAGGAATCCAGGAAGGACGATTGGAAGGACGGCAGGAAGGACGACAGGAAGGGCGATTGGAAGGACGGCAGGAAGGACGATTGGAAGGAGAATCCGAATTTCTGTTGTATTTACTGGAACAGCGTTTTGGCCCGGTGAGCGATGCTGTACGCGCGCGGATTGGATCGGCGGATACGCAAACATTGCTGGTTTGGGGAAAACGAATCCTGACTGCTCAGACGATTGAAGCTGTGTTCGGAGATTGATCAAGATTTCAACAAAAAAACAATGGGCTACCGGCCTGCAGCTTTGCGAAGATGGAACGAGAGCATAGTTGCGTGCCGAGTGAATGGCAGGAATGATGAAGAGTTGTGCGGGTTTGTCACGGCAAGGCTTTGATACAGCGGGTGTATGGTTTCAGAGCCAGCGTCTTACTCTGGTTTGGTAGTCCCGATAGGATTCCCCGAATCTGGCTTCGAGGTGGGCTTCTTCATGACGGATGACGCCATAGCGCAGCATTGCCCAGATCAGCGGTGCGAAGAATAGTGGCCACCAGGTCGACAGCAGCATCGAGATCCCGATGAAAATCAGCCAGTCACCGAGATAGATCGGATTGCGGCTGTAGCGGAACGGTCCGGTAGTGCACAGACTGGAGGCCGCTTTGTAGGGGTTGACGGTGGTTCGGTGGCGCCAAAGCGTAATGGCTGTCCATGCCAGCAGTGCCAGTCCTGTGATTACTCCCAGCCAGCCGAGTGACTGTGTCACTGTACCCCAATCCCAGGAGAGTGACTGGAGGTTGCGGTCGATCCACCAGCCGGCAAACAGAGCCGCAGCATAGGGGGCAGGCGGAAGAATCAAGGTGCGTGGGCGGTGCAGGTTGTGATCCATGATGTTCCATAAATTTTCTGTGACGAGGCAGCATACCGGATATGGAAAAATATTTGAAACGGAAGGCAGGGGTAAAAACGGAAAATCGCTTGTTTTTAGATGCAAAGGTAATGAATTACTTGATAGAATGTAGCCGGTTTGTATTAACCAAGGTCGGCGGGAGGGTTAAGGTGCCGGCCGGTAATCTGTATCTGTGATCAGAGCCGGTTTTTGAGATGAGAGGCCGGGAAGCCGATCAGGGGACAGGTTAGAGGGAGCCTGAAAGATTGTCAGGTAGTGGATTTGTTTTGGGAAATTTGAAGAGGAGTGCAAATGAACAAGGTGATCGTCGCAGCTTTTGTTTCTGCTTTTGTACTGGGTTCCACAGCAACGTTTGCCAGTGGAAATCTGGAGTCTTCTTTGGCGCCGATCAGTGCCAAAGATATGCTGGATTATCTGGCCTGCAAAGATAAAAAACCGACCGATGTCGTAAAAAGCCATACTGAAGTCGAGAACGGGAAAATCGTCAGAGTAAAATGTGGCGATATCGTTGCGCTTGTTCAGAAGGCCAGAGAACAATCGGGTGACGCCTGGCAGGGCGGTTATTAATCCTGGTTTTTCCATTGAAAAGGCCTGTTGAACAGGCCTTTTCTTTTTGGACTGCAGTTTTTGAAGAATCACTCTTCAACCACGCAATACTGTATTGCGGAGAAGAGGTCTCAGTATTCCTATCGGCTGTTTGGCAGGAGATCACGGTAGATTTCTGAGTAGTAGAAAACAGTTTTTCAACGTTGGCTGATTGCTTTGGCGTTTCACCTTGCAAAGAGGGCTGTTTTGTATCACGGTTACACATTCCACTGCCACCATCACCAGTCCGGTTACCTGTTGGATACCTGCTATATTCCTGCCTCGCGAGTCAATGGATAATCCGGGTTAAATGAAATTGTGGCGCTGGCGGTTTGCTCTCGCCGTGTTTATTGGCCTGCTGGGGGCTGCTGTATATCTGTCACCGCAGGGTACAGCCATCGAGGAACAATTCGGCCTTTACTGGCTATTTCATCTGCGCGGGGAAAGAACCGCTCCCGCTGATGTCGTTGTCATTGCTGTTGACCAGGCTTCTGCCACTCATCTGGAGCTGCCGCTCAAACCTTCCCTCTGGTCGCGCGCACTGCATGCCCGTCTGATCGACAGATTGGTGGAGGCGGGGGCAAGAGTAGTGGTGTTCGATCTGGTATTCGACAGGCCCGGCAGCGATGCTCGCCATGATAAGCAGTTTGCTGCGGCGCTTAAGCATGCGGGTAATGTGGTGCTGGTGGAAAGGCTGGATTTCGAGGAAACCCGGTTCCCGGGAATGGCTGCGGATGGGTCATACACTCATATTCTGCGGGAATATACCGGAAAGATTCTGCCGATCATTGCGGATGCCGCACGTGCCCATGCGCCTTTTCCGCTGCAAAAATCCTCCTGGGTGAGTTATTACTGGACGTTCAGACCCGGTGGCAGTGATATGCCTACGTTGCCATCACTTTTGCTGCAGCTGTCATCTGCTGAAGTATACGAGCATTTTCTCACTTTGCTTGCCGGTATCGATCCTGCTTTGATCCGACAGCTTCCTGCAAGTGTGAATGAAGCCGATGTCGAGAATCTGGTTCTCGATTTGCGCAATCTATTCATGCAAAAACCAGTGCTGGCAGAAAAGCTGTTGCAGAAATCGGCTGAAGGGGAAAACCTCGATACCGCGCAGCAGCGTATTCTCCGAGCACTGATTGATCTTTATGGCGGCAGTGAAGTGCGTTACTTGAATTTCTACGGCCCACCGCGCACGATCAGGACTATTCCTTATCATCTGCTGCTGGATGAAGGCGGTGGTCAACCGGAAACGGCCGGTGAGCTGGATCTGGCAGGAAAAACGATCTTTGTCGGCTTTTCAGCAGAAACCGTTTCGGGGCAGGACAAAGTCAGAGATGATTACCAGACCGTTTTCTCTTTGCCGGACGGGTTGACGCTCAGCGGGGTGGAAATTGCCGCGACTGCCTTTGCCAATTTGCTGGAGGGCGAATCGATCCATCCGGCAGCACCGGTAAATGGTGCCCTCATTCTGTTGCTGCTGGGAACGGGTGTTTGTCTGCTCTGCTTTGTCATTCCCGCAAGGAATACCATGGTGCATACGCTGGGAATGGCACTGGCAGGAATCCTGTCGTTTTGTGCTTATGGCAGTGCGAGTGTATGGCTGTTCGGACAATGGCAATTGTGGATTCCTCTGGCTATTCCGCTGATGGTGCAGTTACCGGTGGGTGTGATCGGGATCGTCACCCTGCTGTATTTTGAAGCTGACCGGGAACGCAGGCGGATCGAGGCGCTGTTTGGTGGACATCGGCCAGAGCCAGTGGTGCGGGATATGGTTCGTGGTGCAGGCCCGATCCATACGGAAGGGCAACTGGTCTATGGAGCCTGCCTGGCGACAGATGCGGAAAAATATACTGCGCTTGCTGAAGCTATGGATCCTCGCCAGCTTGCCGCACTCATGCATGCATATTATGAGTGCCTGTTTGAACCGGTTGAGCGTTATCAGGGCAAAGTGTCCGATGTGATCGGCGATGCCATGCTGGCCATCTGGGCGGCTGGTTCTGCTGATCCGCTTGTGCGCGAACGGGCGTGCCTGGCTTGCCTGGATATCATCAGCGCGATAGAGCGCTTCAATCACCAGGGCGGATACGGCCGTCCGCCCCTTCCAACCCGGCTAGGGTTACATTTTGGTGAAATGGTACTAGGCAACATTGGTGCACGACAGCATTATGAGTACCGTGCGGTGGGCGATATCGTCAATACAGCCAACCGTATCCAGGGAGTCAATAAGCATCTGGGTACCCGGTTGCTGGTATCGGAAGAAGTAGTAAATGGGTTGAATGATCTGCTGCTGCGTCCGCTCGGGCGGTTTCTGCTGCCGGGAAAGTCACAACCGGTCAACCTGTTTGAACTGGTCGCTCGTCAGAGTGGCAGCAATGCAGCGCAGAGACAGCTGTGTGCCGCGTATGAGCAAGCACTGCACGTTTGTCAAACCGGCAACCGGGTGGATGCATTGCATCGATTCGAAATGATCCATGAACGTTTCCCCGAAGATGGCCCCACCCGATTCATGCTTACCTATTGCCGTGAACCCCGATTGTTTCCAGTCCGGGAAGCGGGTGAGCTGATCATATCCATACAATCGAAATGATGTCCGGATGCAGACAGCACATCCGGCCCGCAGATTTCCTGTTGGCAACTGTGTCAAAAATCACGTCGATACAGCACCTTACCGGTTAATCTGTAGCGATGTTATGCTGATGTATTGAAACCATATTCCGGCAATTTGTTATGATTGTCTGTTATCAACGGCGAAATGATAAATTTATGAAAAATGCGCAATGTACCGGGTGGATTCCTGCAACACTGAAATTACTTTACAGAGCTCTGCCGGGATTGTGCTTTTTCATGACGACTGGTGCTGTTTCGATTGCCTTTGCGGAGGAGGTATGCAACGCACCGGTAGCACGGATGGTTTCATTGCAGGGTGTGGTGGAATATCACCGGCCGGGAGATTCGGGCTGGCACATGGCTGCTTCCAACAGCACATTCTGTGCCGGTGACAGAGTGAGGGTGCGCGCCAACAGTCGTGCAGCGCTCCGGCTCAGTAACGAAAGCATGCTTCGGCTGAATCAGCGAACGGCAATTACTATCTCAGGCCCTGATGTCGAGCAGAATACTCTGCTGGATTTAATGAATGGCGTGATGCACATCATCACCCGCACGCCTAAACCCTTCAAAATCAGAACACCTGTGGTCAATGCCAGTGTCGATGGAACCGAATTTCTGGTGGATGCAGGCGGCGAGGATGACTCGTCTCCCAGCGTAACGATCGCGGTTTATGAAGGCCGGGTTAAGGCTGGTAGTGATCAGGATAATCTGATTCTGGCAAATCAGGAGGCTGCGGTTTTTCAGGAAAATCAGCCTGCCCGAAAGACCGTCATGGTGCACCCGCTCGATGCAGTGCAGTGGGCGTTGCACTATCCAATGCTGATTGATTTGTACTCCCGATCAGGTCATGAAAATCAGCAATCACCTGCGGTGCATCATGTAATCGAACAGTATCGGCAGGGCAAGCTGGCAGAAGCACTGGCTGAACTGGATCATCTGCTGGCCGAAGAATTGACGGTAGATGCTCTGATTCTTCGCTCCGAGCTGTTGCTGACCACCGGTCGGGTAAAGGAAGCCTTATCGGATCTGCAACGAACAGAGCAGCTTGAACCCGGTAACAGTGATGCACTGGCATTGCATGCAATGATATTCGTGGTACAGAATCGTAAGCAGGAAGCACTGGCACTGGCTGGACAGGCTGTCAGAAATAATCCGGCTTCATCTGCAGCAAAGCTGGCACTTTCTTATGCGCAGCAAGCGAATTTTCAGATCGAAACAGCCTTGGCCAGTGCGGAGGAGGCTGTCCGGCTCGATTCGCAAAATGCCCTGGCCTGGGCACGCCTGGCAGAATTGCAGATGTCTGCCGGGAAATCCGACCATGCGTTGCAGTCAGCCGAACGAGCTGTCAGCCTCGACCCTGATCTGAGCAGGACACAAACCGTTTTGGGTTTTGCCCATCTTCTGCAGATTGATACTCACCGGGCGCAGGTAGCTTTTGCCCGGGCGACCGTGCTCGATCAGGCTGATCCTATGCCCCGGTTGGGGATCGGGATTGCCCGGATACGTGAGAATAAACTCGAAGCCGGACGTATCGATATCGAAACGGCAGCCAGCCTGGATCCGGCGAATTCGCTGATCCGCAGTTATCTCGGGAAAGCCTATTTCGAAGAAAAGCGCTATCCGCTGGCCGGCACCCAGTTTGATCTGGCCAAAGCACGCGACCCGAACGATCCCACTCCCTGGTTGTACGATGCGATCCAGAAACAGACCCAGAACCGGCCAGTGGAAGCGTTGCGCGATGTCCAGAAATCAATTGAGCTGAACGATAATCGTGCGGTGTACCGTTCGCAACTGCTGCTGGATCAGGATCAGGCAGCGCGCGGTTCCAGCCTGGCACGGATTTATGACAATCTCGGGTTTGAAAAACGTGCTCTGATGGAAACGGCCAAGTCGCTGAGCTTTGATCCGGCCAGTCATTCCGCGCACCGGTTTCTGTCCGATGCTTATGCCAATGTTCCGCGCCACGAAATCGCGCGGGTGAGCGAACTGCTGCAGGCTCAACTGCTGCAGCCAGTCAACGTCAATCCGGTACAGCCCAGAATGGCGGTAGCTGACCTCAATCTCATTACCGGTACAGGCCCCTCAGCACCGGGGTTCAACGAATTCGCACCACTGATGGAGCGCAATAAGGCGCAACTGGTGGCCTCCGGTGTAGTTGGCAATCATGGTGCGCTGGGGGATGAAGTCGTTGTGTCCGGCGTGTATGACCGGGCTTCGGTCAGTGTGGGGCAGTTTCATTATCAGACCGATGGATTCCGGCCCAACAATGACCAGACGCATAATATCTATAATGCTTTCGTGCAGTATGCGGTTACACCGGATTTGAATGTTCAGGCAGAGTTGCGCCGGCGGGAAAAGAAGCACGGGGATTTGCTGATGGATTTTGATCCAAAGAAATTTTCCGAGGTAGCGCGCTTGAATCTCGAAGAAGATACGGCGCGTATAGGGGCGATGTACCGGATTTCACCTCGGCAGAATTTTCTATTCTCGACGATTTATACGCACCAGGATGCTGATGTAATAGAAGATCTGGGTAGTGATTTCCCGTTTTATGGGGATCAGCGCAGCCATGGTTACCAGGTTGAAGCACAACATATTCTTCGCAAGGATCGGGTGAATGTGATTACTGGTGGTGGTATTTACCGGACCAATCTGACGAATGATTTCAGAAAAAATACCGAACCGCTGATTTGTATGATGATGGGATGTGAGAAGTCCAAAGCGGATAAGGAACAGAATGTTGCGTATCTGTATTCGAATCTGAATATACTCAAAAATGTGATGGCCACGCTGGGTTTCAGTTATCAAGCCTATTCCAATGATGCTGGAGGAATCAATCGAAAAGTCAGTGAATTTGATCCCAAAATTGGACTGCAGGTAGATTTCCACAAAAATGTTCGTTTGCGTATGGCCTGGTTTGAAGCGCTGAAGCGGGATCTGATTGGTCAGGCGACAATCGAGCCGACCCAGATCGCCGGATTTAATCAATTCTATGATGAAATGACCGGAACGAAATCACGACATAAGGCAGTCGGGCTGGATATTCATTTTGCCAATGCCGTTTATGGCGGAGTGGAGGTATCCGAGCGTGATCTGGATGTGCCGGTAATTCCTGAGCTGGGTGTGTCGGACAGGGATTATTATTGGGATAAGCAGAAAGAACAATTACTCCGGGGCTATGTTTATGGCACGTTTCGCCCGAACTGGGTTGTTGCGATCGAACCTGAATACGAGAAATTCGATAGAAAGGAAAGATATGCAGATTTGCCTACGAATATTCATACATTGAGAGCGCCGATCAGTGTGAGCTATTTTGACCAGAATGGATTCTGGGCGAAGCTGACCGGCACTTATGTCATGCAGGATGTAAAATGGGCGCGATTTGACGAAGATACATGGCTTGGCTGGATTGAGAAGAAGGATTCCAATTTTTTTCTGCTGGATATGGTTGCAGGGTACAGATTGCCCAAACGCAAAGGATTGCTGAGTTTTGAAGTCAGAAATCTACTGAATAAACATTTCTACTACCGGAATCAGTATCTTTATCTGTCGGAGCCGGCTTTGCCCAGATATATACCTGAACGGACGTTGTTTGCCAGAATAACCTTGAACTTTTAACTTGGGAGATACGATGGGAACTCATGATCGGGAAGGATTACTGACCAGATACAGAATCAGTTTTCTTGTTAATATCATACTGTTGGTAATAATCCTGGCTTACCTGTTTAAATTAAGCCAGACGGGTATTCCGGTAAAGGTCGTATCCTATGAAAAACAGGATCTGACAGTTAAGAACCTGGAAACGCTAACCAGGAACGAATTGGATTCTGAAAGAACAGAGGGGGTGCTTGTCATCAAAAAGAAAGATGGTGAACAAGCTGATCTGGTTTTTTATGGTAAAGGGCTTGCAGGGATGACAGCCGGAGCGGGTTCAAGTATAAAAGAACTGATGCTGCAATTAGGGAGCGGCAGCACAGATGCCTATGCTGGAGATGATAACTGCAGGTCAGTATTGGTATTCCGCGGACAAGTTTACTGTATCCCCTGGTAATTTGCGGCAGGATCGTATGATCGAAGCTATTCGCGCAACAGGCCTCATAGGGAGTGGTGAGTATGAGTACTTATGCCAATGATTTTTACAATCAATCCAGAGAGGTAACCGGTACTCAACTGACAGTCATCAGAGAATTCAGGGATTTTTCCGCTTCAGATCTGGAGATGGTGGCGCAGCTTCTGCAAATGCAGCATTTTCTTGCTGGAGAAGAGATCGTTCGTTACCTCGATCATAGTGACAATGTGTTTTTTGTGCTTGAAGGTGGTGTGCGGATTCATTACTTCGGTTATTCCGGTGATGAAGTGATTCTGTGCGATTTATCGCAAGGGGAGTTTTTCGGTGAGCTGACGGCAATCGATGGTCAGCCGAGATCTGCTACGGTCGTTGCCCGATCTGATTCTTTGCTGGCGGTCATGTCAAACCAGGCGTTCATACGGCTGGTGCATGAGAGCCCGGTATTCTGCATGGCGATCATGCAGCGTCTGGCAGGCCAGGTGCGCCGTCTGACTGAACGGGTCTTCGATTTCAGTACGCTGGCGGTGCGTAATCGCATCCATGCAGAACTGCTGAGACTTGCAAGGCAGCACATGGATTCTCCGAATACGGCCATTATCAAGCCTGCCCCGACACATGCCGAGCTGGCGTGTTTTGTCAGCACCCACCGCGAAGCCGTTACCCGTGAATTGAGTGAACTTGCCAGGAACCGGCTGATTCAGCGGACGGGCCATGAATTGCGCGTGCTCGATGTCGAGAGATTGAGAAAAATGGTTGATCTGGCGCGCGGCCCGGTTGGAGATTAGCTGTTTAGTGCCGTGCGATATTTTTACCGGTTTTTCCTGGCAATGTTCTGTTCCAGCGCATCGATCATTAGTCCCGCAACGTTCGTTCCGGTCTGATCGGAGATTTCTCGCATGCCGGTCGGGCTGGTGACGTTTATTTCCGTCAGATGGTTGCCGATGACATCCAGCCCTACCAGCATCAGGCCACGCGCATAGAGTATCTGTCCCAGTTCTTCGGCAATTTCCCTGTCACGGGCTGATAGCGGTCGTGCCACACCCGTCCCGCCGGCTGCCAGGTTGCCGCGTGTTTCCCCCGGTTTTGGGATGCGTGCGAGTGCATAATCGACTGGTCTTCCCGCAATCAGCAATATGCGTTTGTCGCCTTCCCGGATTTCCGGCAGAAAGCGCTGTGCCATGATGGTGCGCGTACCGTAGCGTGTCAGTGTCTCGATGATGACGCCAATGTTATGGTCGGTATTCTGGATACGGAAAATACCGGCGCCTCCCATACCATCCAGGGGTTTTAGGATGATGTCCTCATGTTCGGCCAGAAACTCGAGAATCAGTTGTTCCTGGCTGGTTACCAGTGAGGGGGGCGTGAATCGGGGAAATTCGGTAATCGCCAGTTTTTCGTTGTGGTCACGAATTCCTCGCGGGCTGTTCACGACATAGGCACCCTGGCGTTCAGCCAGTTCGAGCAAGTAGGTGCTGTAGATATATTCGGTATCGAAAGGAGGGTCCTTTCGCATGAGCACAGCATCAAACCCGGACAGCGGAATTTCTTCGATGGCACCTTCTTCATACCAGCGGTGGTCACCTTCCGGCGGATCGAGGAGTGTCAGCGGTCGTGCGAAGCCGATGACCTGATGATCTTTCCACGCCAGATCATTCTGTTGCAGGGTATACAGCTGATGGTGACGGACTGCGGCCTCACGCATCATGGCGTAGCTCGAATCCTTGCCGATTTTGATACTGTCGAGCGGATCCAGGATGAAAGCCAGTTTCATCAGACTTCCGCCAATACAGGCAGGGGTGTTTGCAGATACCGTTCCAGCTCGATGGCTGAGGCAAGTAGTGCCAGTCTGGCGATGACACCATAAGTATAGAAACGATTGGGGGCGGCATCCGGCCGGGCAGTGGGGTCTGTCTGCATACAGGTGGTGTCAAAGGCCAGTGGTACGAAGTGCATGCCCGGTGCATTCAGGTTTTCATCGATCCCCCGGCCGGTATGTACCCGGTAGAATCCACCTACTACATGGCGATCGATCATGTAGATAACGGGTTCGGCTACAGCCTGATGGATACTTTCGAACGTGTGTACCCCTTCTTGTACCAGCACGTTCTTGACAACGAGTCCTTCCTTGATGGTTGCCATTTTGTTGCGCTGCTTGCGGTTGAGTTTATAGAGCTCGGCGCCGTCCTTGATACTCATGATACCCATGCCGTAAGTGCCCGAGTCTGCCTTGCAGATGACGAACGGTTTTTCACTGATCCCGTACTGGGCATATTTTTCTCTGATCAGATGCAGAATTTCGTTTACGCCGGCCGCGACACAATCCAGACCCTCTTTTTCATGAAAATCGACTTTTCCGCAAGAAATGAAATAAGGGTTGATGAGCCAGGGATCGATGCCTATCAGATCGGCGAAATCCTGCGCCACATTGTCATAGGCACTGAAATGCCAGGATTTGCGGCGAGTGGCCCAGCCTGCATGAAGGGGTGGAATGATGATCTGTTCCAGATTTTGCAGAATTTCAGGTATGCCGCCAGACAGGTCATTATTCAGAAGGATGGCACAGGGGTCGAAATCCCGGGTAAACAGTCTGTTTCCTTCACGCTGTACCGGTTCCAGCAACAGGGAATCACCATTGGGTAGCAGGACAGGCAGGGGTTGGTCAAGATCGGGCAGCAACGAGCCGATACGAATGTTCATTCCTGCCTGCTGCATGATGGATTGCAGCATGGCGATGTTCTGCAGATAAAAGACATTGCGGGTGTGGTTCTCCGGAATCAGGAGAACATTGTGTGCATTCGGACAGATTTTTTCGACAGCGATCATCATTGCCTGAATGCACAGCGGAATGAAAGTCGGGTTGAGGTTGTTGAATCCGCCGGGAAACAGATTGGTATCGACCGGTGCCAGTTTGAAACCGCTGTTGCGCAAATCTACCGAGCAGTAGAACGGCACGGTGTGATGCTGCCATTGTTTGCGGAACCAGTGCTCGATCGTCGGTTTGGCAGCCAGGATGCGTTTTTCCAGATCCAGGGTGGGTGCGTTCAGTGCATGGGTGAGGTGGGGTACCGGCATGAGATATCCGTAAACTTGGAAATAAACCGGCTGATTATAGCATTGACCAGGGCCAGCAGATTCTGTCTGCGGCAGGGCAGACTCGATCAAAGCCGGAGCGAATGTTTGACGAGTATGCCGTGTTACTTGAATTTATTACACAAAATCCGCGGATATCATTATAATGCGCGGTTCTAGGACGGGAGACGTATATGTACGCAGTAATCAAGACAGGTGGTAAACAGTACCGGGTTGAGGTCGGGAATAAGCTGAAGGTGGAAACGCTGCCCGCAGAAGTGGGAAGTGATATTCAACTGGACCAGGTTCTGATGATTGCGGATGGTGAAGCGATTTCTGCTGGCGCGCCATTACTCGATCAGGCAAAAGTCAGCGCGACTGTGGTCAGTCACGGGCGGCATGACAAGATACGCATATTCAAAATGCGTCGCCGCAAGCATTATCGGAAACAACAGGGACACCGACAGAATTATACTGAAATTCAGATTACCGGTATTTCTGCATAAGGAGATTGATTCATGGCACATAAGAAAGCGGGCGGCAGCTCCAGAAACGGGCGTGACTCTCATTCCAAACGGTTGGGTGTGAAGCGCTATGGTGGTGAAATCATCCGGGCGGGTGGAATCATCGTACGTCAGCGTGGCACGCAGTTCCATCCCGGTGATAATGTCGGGATCGGGCGTGACCATACCCTGTTTGCAAAAGTGGATGGTAAGATTGTCTTTGCTGTCAAAGGGCGGATGAACCGGAGAACAGTTGCAGTCATTCCCTCCTGATCGTCCGATCAGCCCGACCGTGCAAGTTGGAGAAAAGCCCCATTTTCTGAATGGGGCTTTTTACTTTGATTATAGTTTTTTACTGGAATAAATTCTCCGCCCGCAATTAAAATAATTGCTTCGGGGCACTCATGAAATTCATTGATGAGGTAAAAATACAGATCTCTGCGGGAGATGGCGGCAATGGTGTTGCCAGCTTTCGTCGTGAAAAATTTATTCCCAGAGGTGGACCGGACGGGGGAGATGGTGGTCACGGCGGCAGTATTTACGCACTGGCTGATCACAATCTCAATACGTTGATCGACTATCGTTTTACACCGGTTTTCCGGGCAAAACGGGGAGAAAACGGGCGCGGCTCCGATTGCTATGGTAAAGGAGCGGAAGATATCGTGCTGCGTATGCCGGTAGGTACGATCATTACCAACGATCTGACGGGTGAACTCGTTGCCGATCTTGAACACGACCAGCAGAAAGTGCTGCTGGCCAAAGGCGGAAGAGGCGGACTGGGTAATCTCCATTTCAAGTCCAGTACCAACCGTGCTCCCCGGCAATTTACCCATGGTGAAGCAGGAGAGCAGTTCGAGCTCAGGCTGGAGCTCCGGGTGCTGGCAGACGTCGGGCTGCTGGGGTTGCCCAATGCCGGTAAATCCACCCTGATTCGCGCTGTTTCTGCGGCACGTCCAAAAGTGGCCGACTATCCCTTTACCACGCTTTATCCCAATCTGGGGGTAGTGCGGGTCGATGCCGGGCACAGTTTCGTGATGGCGGATATTCCAGGCCTGATCGAAGGTGCGGCAGAAGGAGCCGGTCTCGGTCACCGATTTCTCAAGCACCTCGGCCGTACCCGCCTGCTGCTGCATGTGATCGATGTGGCTCCTTTTGACGAGAATGTCGATATCGTTCATTCGGCCAGAGCGCTGGTGGATGAGCTGCGCAAATTTGATGAAACACTTTATCGTAAACCCCGCTGGCTGGTATTCAACAAGGTGGATATGCTCCCCGAAGATGAGCAGCAGGCTGTTTGCACACGTTTGCTGCAGGCAATGAACTGGCAGGAGCGCTGGTTTGCTATTTCTGCGCTGACCGGGAGGGGGTGCCAGGCATTGATTTATGCCATCATGGGGCATCTGCAACAGTTACAGTCTGATAGCGAAGAAACCTGATTTTTATGACGCAATCGATTCTGCAATCCGCCCGCCGGATAGTCGTAAAAGTTGGCAGCAGCCTGGTGACGAATGAAGGACACGGTCTTGATCGCTGTGCACTGGGAGGCTGGGCCGGACAGATTTCCCGGCTCAGACAGATGGGCAAGGAAGTCGTGCTGGTTTCATCCGGCGCCGTTGCCGAGGGTATGCAGCGTCTGGGCTGGAAAATGCGTCCTGCGGCGCTTTATGAGCTGCAGGCTGCCGCGGCAGTGGGGCAGATGGGGCTTGCCCAGGCCTATGCCGATTGTTTCAGTGAATACGAATTACAGACGGCTCAGATTCTGCTGACGCATGATGATCTGTCGAGTCGTAAACGCTATCTGAATGCCCGTTCGACCATTCTTACGCTGCTGAATCTGGGTATCATTCCGGTCATCAATGAGAACGATACTGTGGTTTCCGATGAAATCCGGTTTGGTGACAACGATAATCTGGCTGCACTGGTTGCCAATCTGATCGAAGCCGAAGTGCTGGTGATCCTGACTGACCAGGAAGGTCTTTTTACCGGCGATCCGCGCAAAAATACCGATGCCAGACTGATCCCGGAAGTCAGCGTCAGCGATCCGGATATCGAAGTCATGGCCGGTGGGGCGGGCAGCAGCATCGGACGCGGTGGTATGCAAAGCAAGGTAATGGCTGCCAGGCGTGCTGCTCGCAGCGGTGCGCATACGGTGATCGCTTCAGGCAGGGCGAAGGATGTGCTGGTTCGTCTGGCAGGTGGAGAGGCTATCGGAACCATTCTGCTGGCGGATATGCCAGTGAAGGTGGCGCGCAAGTTGTGGCTGGCCGATCATCTCCAGGTACGGGGGAGTGTAGTGCTGGACGATGGGGCCAGCAGAGCATTGCTGTCTGGAGGTAAAAGTCTGCTGCCCATCGGGGTGGTGGAGATAAAGGGTGAATTTGAACGTGGAGAAGCCATATCCTGCCTCGATGCCAGCGGCCGTGAAATCGCTCGTGGCCTGATCAATTACGATGCTCGTGAATCACGCAAGATCATGCGTCGTCCTACCAGCCAGATTGAAGCTGTGCTGGGTTATGTGGATGAATATGAACTTATTCACAGAGATAACCTGGTTATTCTGTAACGATCTGGCCGGCTGGATTCACCTGAAAAGGTTTTATATTATCTGCAATGACTGACCCTTTTTTTCTGTCCGATTCCGGATTGCTCGAATCTTATCGTGCTCCCAAATGGCTGCCGGGCGGTAACGCGCAAACCATTTTTCCTTACTTTATCAATCTGAGTCCGATTATCAGCTACCGGCGCGAGCGCTGGGAAATGGATGATGGAGATTTCATCGATATCGACTGGCTGGATGGTGAATCGGATAAACCGCTGGTCATCATGCTACATGGTCTGGAAGGCAGTTCGCAAAGTCATTACGCACTGAGCCTGATGAATCTCCTGCAGATGTTGCGCTGGCGCGGTGCCGTCGTTCATTTTCGTGGCTGTTCCGGATATTCCAATCGCCTTCCGCGTGCTTACCATGCCGGTGATTCGATGGAAATCGATCGTATGCTGCGGCACATAGCGCATCGGAACGATTCACATGAATGGAATACCCCCTGTTATGTTGTGGGTGTTTCTCTCGGAGGCAATGCACTGCTGAAATGGCTGGGTGAGCAGGGCGCACAAGCAGCCAGGCAGATTGCAGGGGTCGTTGCAGTTTCGGTTCCACTCGATCTGGCAGCTGCAGGCAAGGTACTCGATTCCGGTTTCAACCGGGTTTACACCCATCATTTTCTGACTACCCTCAAACGCAAGGCACTGGAGAAAAACAGACAATTTCCCGGCTTGCTGAATGCCAGAGCCGTTGCAGCCTGTCGCTCATTGTATGAATTTGATAATCTGGTGACGGCACCGCTGCATGGTTTTCGGGATACGGACGATTACTGGCGCCAGTCCAGCAGCAAACCATGGCTTGGATCGGTTCAGGTACCGACATTACTGATCAATGCGCGTAACGACCCGTTCCTGCCCGAGAGCGTGTTGCCGCAAAAATCCGAGGTTTCTTCCTTCGTTTCACTGGAATTTCCACAGCAGGGAGGACATGTTGGTTTCATACAAGGTACTTTTCCGGGAAAACTGGATTGGCTGCCACAACGTATCATAGAATTTTTTTCATCGTTATGTGGCCTGGATGCTATTCCGGGATGAAGAATGAGCCCGAAAAAACAGATACCACCATGGTTGAGCAGAATAATCAGGGAAATCGATTCCACTACTGCTCCATAACCATATGAACTCCTTCTGGTTGAGCCTTGCTCCTGTTTTATGGCTGACTATCATTGCCATACCGGTGGGGATACTGTTCAATGCTGCAATCGTATTCGGCCTGTACAGCATCATTCTGTTAGGGATCGTCATTTACCATATTCATACGTTGTATTGTCTGGAACAATGGCTGCATCATTCGGATCTTTCCTACGCGACGGTACCTGACAGATCAGGCTTATGGGGTGTGGTATTCGCCAGGCTGGCACGCTTCGTGCGGCGTCATGACAAGGAGCGCCTGGGATTGAATACTTCCCTGGAACGATTGCAGCGCGCGACATCTGCACTGCCGGAAGGTATTGTCATTCTGGGTGACAAGGATCAGATCGAGTGGTGCAATTCAGCCGCCGAGCGGCATCTGGGCCTCAATCTCGAAATGGATGCCGGCCAGCACATTACCCGTATGGTGCGCCAGGTGAGGTTCGTGGCCTATCTCGACATGGGAGATTTCAGTAAACCCTTTTTACTCAATCAGTCACGCTTGCGTGATGTCCTGCTCTCCATCCAGATCGTGCCTTATGGTGACAGGGAAAAACTGCTGATCAGCCAGGATGTGACGCGTTTTGAGAAAATTGAAATCATGCGGCGGGATTTCGTTGCCAATGTCTCGCATGAATTGCGTACACCCCTGACAGTGATTGGCGGGTTCCTTGAAACACTGCTGGAAGAAAATAAAATATCCGGCGAAATGGAGAAAAATGCACTGCGGCTGATGTCCGACCAGGCCATCCGCATGCGTCGCCTGGTAGAGGATTTGCTGACGTTGTCCCGGCTGGAGAACGCCGGAAACAACCTGACAGAAGAACAGGTGGATGTCGTCAAACTGTTGCAGGGACTTTACCAGGAAGCCCAGTCACTGAGTGCAGGGCGTCATGTCATTTCTCTCAATCTTGCCAGTCATGCCATGTTGCTCGGCAGTGAAGATGAACTGCGCAGCGCATTTGAGAATCTGATCAGTAATGCTGTGCGATATACCCCGGAGAGCGGGATAATTTCCCTGAATTGGGTAGTGGAAAATGGAAAAGGGTTGTTTTACGTCCAGGACAGCGGGATCGGCATCGAGCCAAATCATATTCCCCGGTTGACGGAACGTTTTTATCGGGTGGATCGCAGCCGTTCCCGTGAAACCGGCGGAACCGGTCTCGGTCTTGCCATAGTCAAGCATGTTCTGAATCGTCATCAGGCGAGTATGGAAATTACCAGCCAGCCTGGAGCGGGAAGCATTTTCAGGATATGGTTTCCGAGTAATCGTGTGCTACCGGCCGAAACCGCGCCAGTGATCAGCTCTTCTCCAGAACATACGAAACAGAATTCTGCTGCCTGAGAGCTTTGTATCAGTAAAGCAGGATGATATTTCATGCTGTCGGCTACCGTTCTGGTTTTTTCTGCGATTTCCTTTTTCAGGTAAATCAAAAATACTGTATCGCGTAGACGGCGAGATACACCGTGTTAGACTTATGGTTTTGCGCGACTTATACTTTAGTAACATCAAAATACCCGGGATGAGTTTTTATGAATTTTTGATTTCTTTCTGTCGATCTGATGATGCAGTCAGATTCTCGGATCATGACAAAAATACTGCCGGAAACGGCCGACCAACCCAGAAGGGTATTTATTCTTATCAGATAACTAAAAAAATTCACCAGGGAGGATGAACAATGGGCGTCAAAGGGCAGTTACTGCAGGATCCTTTTCTGAATATCTTGCGCAAGGAGCGTATTCCGGTTTCCATTTATCTGGTCAACGGCATCAAGTTACAAGGTCAAATTGATTCCTTTGATCAGTATGTCGTTCTGTTGAAAAATTCTGTCACGCAGATGGTTTATAAACATGCCATCTCCACCATAGTTCCGGCCAAAGCTATTTCAATTCCGATACCTGCCGACACCCAGACTGAGCAAGATGAGCCATGATGTTGCTACTGGAACGGTGGCTGATAACACCGCGATATTAGTAGACATCGATTTTGGTGAAGGAGATAAAGAAAGCCTGGAAGAGCTGCGGGAGCTTGCTCGCAGCGATCGGCTCTCGGTGGTCGCTGTAGTTGAAGGGACGCGGAAGCAACCTGACCCTGCCACCTTTATCGGCAAGGGCAAGGCAGAGGAAATCAGCCAGATTCTGGCGCAGACACACGCTGCAATGGTGATATTCAACCATGAGCTGTCTCCGGTACAGCAACGAAATCTTTCCATGGTGCTGGCTTGCCGCATCATAGATCGTACCAGTCTGATTCTGGATATTTTCGCGCAACGTGCCAAAAGTCATGAAGGTAAACTGCAGGTCGAACTGGCCCAGCTGGAATACCTTTCAACACGACTGGTGAGAGGATGGACTCACCTCGAACGTCAGAAGGGTGGTATCGGTCTGCGCGGGCCGGGTGAAACGCAGCTGGAGACGGATCGTCGTTTGCTGGCGAAGCGCGTAAAACTTTTGAAAGAGAAGCTGACCAAGCTCAAACGGCAGCGTGAGGTACGGCGGCGTGCGAGAAAGCGTGCAGAAATCCTGTCCGTTTCCATAGTAGGGTATACCAATGCCGGTAAATCGACCTTGTTCAATCGGCTGGTACGAACGGATACATATGCTGCCGACAAGTTGTTCGCTACGCTGGACACGACTACCCGGAGGCTGACACTTCCCGGACGCGGGACGATAGTAATTTCCGATACAGTTGGATTTATCCGCGAATTACCCCATACGCTCGTTGCGGCATTCCGTGCCACACTGGAAGAAACCATACAAGCTGATTTGCTTCTGCATGTAGTCGATGCCTCCAGTTCCAATCGGGATGCGCAGATCAGCGAAGTCAATAAATTATTGCGAGAAATTGGTGCCGATACGATACCGCAGATTCTGATTCTGAATAAAATTGATCTTCTCGAACAGTATCCGTCCGGGAATTACATGCGTGATGAGTATGGTAGAATCAAAAGCATTCATCTCAGCGCGAGGACAGGAGCGGGTTTTAGTTATCTGTACGACGCACTGGCAGAGGTGTTTGACCAGAATTTGAAGAGGTTAGAGCAACATTCAGCAACACCTGAAAGCATGAACGACAATGTCCGTGCCACTTTTATAAATAATGAGAAGGACTAAATCACATGGGCTTGAATGATCCGCAGTGGGGAAAAAGAAGAGGCAACTCAGGGCCTCCTGACCTTGAAGACATTATGCGTAACTTTAACCAGAAAATAAGTGAAATTTTCGGCAAAAAGGGAGGGGGTAACGATGATGAAGACTCTGGCGGGGGAAGCCCTAATCTTCCCAGCGGCAGGGGGTTTGTAGCAATCGTCGCTTTGCTTGCTCTGGCATGGATAGGAAGTGGTTTTTACATTGTCGATGAAGGTCAGCGCGGTGTGGTACTGCGTTTCGGTAAACATGTGGAAACGACCATGCCGGGATTGCGCTGGCATATTCCTTCGCCTGTCGAAGCTGTCGAGTCTGTCAATATTGGTCAGGTACGCACGGTGGAAATCGGCTATCGTAATAATGTTCGCAGCAAGGTACTCAAGGAATCGCTGATACTTACGGATGATGAAAATATCGTCGATATCCAGTTTGCCGTGCAGTACATTCTGAACAGTCCCGAGAATTTCCTCTTCAATAACCGTGATCCGGAAAGTACCGTCTTGCAGGTGGCAGAAACAGCCATCCGGCAAGTCATTGGTACCAGCAAAATGGACTTTGTCCTGTACGAAGGGCGTGAAGAGGTAACAGCCAAAACGACCGAGCTGATGCAGGAAATTCTCGACCGTTATCAGATCGGTATTTCCATCAACCGGGTAACGATGCAGAATGCGCAGCCGCCTGAGCAGGTACAGGCCGCTTTTGATGATGCCGTCAAGGCAGGTCAGGATCGTGAACGGCAAAGAAACGAAGGCCAGGCTTATGCAAATGATGTGATACCGAGAGCAAGAGGGGGAGCCGCACGTTTGCTGGAGGAAGCTCAGGGGTATAAGCAAAGGGTAGTTGCCGCTGCAGAGGGGGATGCCAGCCGCTTTACGCAGGTGCAGACAGAATATGCCAAAGCACCCGAGGTCACACGGGAACGTATGTATTTCGATACGATCCAGCAAGTTTTATCCAGTACCAGCAAAATCCTGATCGATCAGGAAAAAGGCGGGAGCAATCTGCTTTATCTGCCACTGGACAAGCTGATTCAGGCTGATTCCAGTGCGACGAGATCTTCAGTTGCAGCGGCCAGATCACAAAATGAATCCCAGGAATTTTCCTCAGATGTCGGCTCACGTTCGCGTGAGTCTTTTCGTAGTCGTGAACGGGAGATGAGATAATGAAAGCAGTTTCATCTGTATTTGGCGGGCTTCTGCTGGTGCTGGCGGTATTGGGCAGTTCTGCTGTCTATATTGTTGACGAACGTGAGCAGGCATTACTGTTCCAGCTGGGGGAGGTCGTGGGAGTCAAAACTTCTCCGGGTGTCTATTTCAAGATACCTGTCGCCCAGAATGTTCGTTTTTTCGATTCTCGTATTCTGACGATGGATTCAGAGGAACCCGAACGCTTCATCACATCGGAAAAGAAAAACGTTCTGGTGGATTTGTTCGTTAAATGGCGCATCGTGGATGTCAAACAATACTATGTCAGTGTTCGCGGAGATGAGACATTGGCACAGACTCGCCTTGCACAGACCATCAATTCCAGCATGCGTGATGAATTCGGTAACCGGACCGTGCACGATGTGGTTTCTGGAGAACGTGACAAGATCATGGAGATCATGCGTCAGAAAGCTAATGCGGATGCCAGAAAGATTGGTGTGGAAGTCGTGGATGTGCGGCTCAAGCGCGTAGATTTGCCCCAGGAAGTCAGTGAATCCGTTTATCGCAGAATGGAAGCGGAACGTAAACGGGTGGCAAACGAGCTGCGTTCGACCGGTGCTGCCGAAGCGGAAAAAATCCGTGCTGATGCTGATCGCCAGCATGAAGTGATTCTGGCGGAAGCCTATAGCGAAGCTCAGAAAATCATGGGGGATGGTGATGCCCAGGCAACGGCAATTTATGCCGATGCTTTCCAGAAGGATGCGAAATTCTATGAATTTTACCGGAGTCTGGAGGCGTATCGAAAATCCTTCAAAAGCAAGGAGGATATTCTCGTCCTGGAACCTAATTCGGAGTTTTTCAAATATATGAAAACCCCGTTAGATCGTAAAAAATAGAGATTTGAACCTGATATGCGGCCTCTTAAACTGGATTGCGAAACTGAAAACCGGCGTTCTGGAGAATATTGGTTGGCAGGTTTAAGTGGCAGCGTATCAGGAAACGTTTCATTAATCGATGTTCAAGACTGATATGTGGGATACCTTTCTGCAAGCAATTGCACTGATGCTGATACTGGAAGGTATCTTTCCTTTTTCATTTCCTGGTGCCTGGCGTGAAACCTTTCTCAAACTCATGCAACTGGAAGACAGCCAGATAAGGTTCGTGGGCCTCAGTACCATGCTGGTCGGCCTGGTTATCCTCTTTCTGGTCAACTGATCGATCTTTCCTCTGATAATTTTGATTGTTCCTGCTATCGATCCGGATATGACTCATTCCGGTCAATGTTGAAAAATGCGCAACTGGCTGCTTCCTGAATATATTGAAGATGTATTGCCGCGTGATGCTTATCGTATAGAGAAGATCCGCCGTCTTATCATGGACATGTTGTTTGCCCACGGGTATCAGTTTGTCATGCCGCCCCTGCTGGAATATGTGGAATCCTTGCTGGCCGGGAGCGGAAGCGGTATGAATCTGCGTATGTTCAAGGTCGTCGATCAGCTCAGCGGCAGAATGATGGGATTGCGCGCGGATATGACTCCGCAGGCAGCCCGGATCGATGCTCATTTACTGAATATCAGTGGCGTGACGCGGCTTTGTTATGCCAGCAGCGTGGTCCATACGGTACCGGATGAAATTACCCGCACACGTGAGCCATTCCAGGTGGGTGCCGAATTGTACGGACATTCCGGTATCGAGAGTGATCTTGAAATCCAGTGTTTGTTACTGGAGTGTCTGTCAGTTTCAGGCATTCATTCGATTCATCTCGATCTTGGGCATATCAGGGTTTTTCGCAGCCTGATTCGTGATTCAGGCATCAAGCCCGAGTTCGAAATGGAGCTTTATGCTGCATTGTGGGCCAAGGATATTAGCTCCCTGAAGGAACTGGTACGTACAGGCTTGAATAAACGTCTGACCAGATCGGTGCAAAATGCTTTGCTGTTGTTACCGGAGCTGTATGGGGACGGTACCGTGCTTCTGAGTGCGCGTCAGCATTTGCCGGATTTCCCGGAAATCGGTGAGGCACTGGATCAACTGGAACATGTTGCCAGAATACTGCAACCTTATGTCGACCGGATAACGTTTGATCTGGCTGATTTGCGGGGCTACCACTATCATACGGGTATGGTTTTCGCCGTTTATACACCGGGATGTCCTGCGCCCATCGCCCTGGGAGGACGCTATGATGAAATCGGCAAATCGTTTGGCAGAGCGAGGCCGGCAACCGGATTCAGTCTCGACTTGAAACAGTTGTCGCAGCTGACGGATATGAATGGTTATCCTTCGGGAATACTGGCGCCATGGAAGCCGGAAGATGAGAAACTGGCAGCAATGGTTCGGCAATTACGTGCTGAAGGGCATATCGTGGTGACTGAGCTGCCGGGAGAAGAAAATCAGGAAGTAACAGGTTGCGACAGGAAACTCGTTTTCCGTAATGGTAACTGGGAAATCGATCCGGTTACAGGATAAACGACGCTGGAGGAGAACGGTTTTGCCTGCAGATGGGGCGGCTGTACTGAGGTAGGGAAGCGGGGAGTCTTGATACCCGTCAACCAGAGGAAGTGTAAGTTTATCGGATTCAGTCAACTGCCTGTTTTAAAAGAAGCAGGCTGGTAATCAGTCGCTGAAAAAGGATACTCATGCACCGTGCTGTTCACAGTGCGGTGCTTTATTTTGGAATAATTTCGAGAGATCAATAGTGTATGGCCAGGAATGTCGTAGTCATTGGAACGCAGTGGGGAGATGAAGGTAAGGGCAAGATCGTCGACTGGCTGACTGATCGGGCTACAGGAGTCGTCCGTTTCCAGGGCGGACACAATGCGGGTCATACGCTGGTGGTAGGTGGTGAGAAAACTGTATTGCATCTGATTCCTTCAGGAATTCTGCGTGAGAATGTGACCTGCTACATTGGTAACGGTGTGGTTCTCTCCCCCGGCGCCTTACTGGAAGAAGTGGATATGCTGGAGCAGGCCGGAGTGGATGTATCCGGCAGGCTGCGTATCAGCGAAACCTGCCCCCTGATTCTGCCTTATCACATTGCTGTGGACGGTGCTCGTGAACTGGCGAAGGGGATGGAAAAAATCGGTACGACCGGCAGGGGAATCGGCCCGGCGTACGAAGACAAGGTTGCGCGGCGTGCAATACGCCTGCAGGATCTGTTTCGTCCTGAAAGGCTTGCCTGCAAACTGAAAGAAGTACTCGATTATCATAATTTCCTGCTGAAAAATTACTACCACGCTGCAACGGTTGACTATCACCAGGTCCTGGATGATTGTCAGATAAAAGCCGAAAGAATCCGGCCGATGGTGGCGGATGTTCCAAAACTGCTGTTTGAAGCCAGTCAGGCTGACAACAACCTGCTGTTCGAGGGGGCGCAAGGTGCTTTGCTCGATATCGATCATGGCACTTATCCCTTTGTCACCTCCAGTAACTGTATCGCTGGTGCGGCTTCGGTGGGTAGTGGCGTCGGGCCGCAGATGCTGAATTACGTGCTGGGAATCACCAAAGCCTATACCACTCGCGTGGGGTCAGGCCCTTTTCCTACCGAGTTGTCGGATGCAACCGGAGAACACCTGGCACAGCGCGGTAACGAGTTCGGTTCCACTACCGGGCGCCCGCGCCGTTGTGGCTGGTTTGATGCGGTGGCTGCCAGGCGTTCTATTCAGATCAATGGAGTTTCGGGATTGTGTATCACTAAACTCGATGTGCTCGATGGATTGGAAACACTGCGTATCGGTGTAGGTTATAAATCAAAGCAGTCAGGCGAGATGTATGACGCCCTGCCTTTTGGAGCGGATGATCTGGCTGCTGCGGAACCAGTTTATGAAGAGCTGCCAGGCTGGCAGGAACGTACGGCAGGTATCCGGAATTTCGATCAGCTGCCCCAGGCAGCACAAAACTATCTCAAACGTATGGAAGAAGTCTGCCAGACACCCATATCCATGATTTCAACCGGTCCTGATCGAACAGAAACGATCGTTTTTCACCATCCTTTCGGATAAATACGGTACTCGCGCAGGTACAGTGATGTTGCAGTGATGTCTGGCAGTTTTGGCTTCATCACTTCATTTTTTCCGGTGCCACTTCTGATAAAGCTCCTCGGAATTCTCATTCCATTTTTTCCTGGCTGCCGACTGATTTTCTTCAGCCCTTTGTAAAACCTGCTGTGCGGCCTGGAGCTCCTTCTCGGTTTCAGCTGCCTTTTCCTGGTGGTAGCGCAAATTATCCTGCTTGACCTGCACATCCTTCCTGGCGTTGCTGAGCTGACTTTCAGCCTGCTTCATCTGTTCGTAGGCCTGGTTGGTTTGCTGCTGCAGATTAGACAAGTCGCCAGCCGTGATTGAGGCAGGGATCATCAACAATGATAAAACTACTATTGTAAGATATTTCATTTTTCCTGTTCTTTCATGAAATGGAGTCTTTTTAAGACCGTGGTGCAGCCTTCATGAAAGAATGGTACATGGGTTTTGCCGGGCTGGAAATAATGATCTGGCTTCGGCAGTTCGATTGCAACTTCTTGAGTACGGGTAATGATCCCGGGTTGATATTGTTATAACCTTGGTTCTTCTGCAAGGAGATGGCAGATTTTCTGCAGGTCAGCACGGATTGCGGCTGGTTTACGTTTTAACCGGGAGGCAAGCACTTTCGAGTCGGTTGTCTCCAAAATAATGCTGGTTTCAAGCAGTTGAAGTAATGACGGCGAGAGAATTTTCCTGCTGTCAAAATTACCAGTCAGACGTGCGACATGCATTTTTGCACGCCGTAACTGTCCGGTTTCGTACACATGCTGGCAGTGTTGCTCATGCTTGCTGTGGGAATGCGTAGTCTGTGTTTCATTTCGCATAAAGCTTTCTCCTTTCATTGATTCAAAATGCAAGGATAACAACTGCACCAGACAAATATATGACAGATAAGAAAAGTATCTGCCTGGTGATTCACACTGTAACCCGGATTTCACCAAATAGCCATGCGACAAATTGCCGCTGCCGCGCAACTGGCTGGCAGGCGGCTACAGTCCTCAAACGGATTCCAGATTGTCGGATTTACCTAGAGCTGCCTGAACAGCATTGTCGGCAGTTTCCAGAAAAACGAACTGTATGGCAGTGCGTGTTGCTTCCGGAACATCATGCAGATCTTTCCGGTTGCGCGCTGGCAGCAGTACAGTTCGAATACCGGCACGCTGCGCCGCCAATATTTTTTCCTTGATGCCGCCAACCGGTAAAACCAGCCCACGCAGGCTGATTTCACCGGTCATGGCCACATCGTGCCGTACCGGCCGGTTGGCAAACAGCGAAGCCAGTGCAATGAACATTGCCACACCTGCGCTTGGCCCGTCTTTGGGGATGGCGCCGGCAGGCACATGTAAATGCACATCGATTCCCTCGAACACTGAGGTTGGAATGTGCAAGTCTTCGGCGCGTGCTTTTACCAGGGTGAGCGCTGCTTGTGCACTTTCTTTCATCACATCGCCAAGTTGACCGGTCAGGATCAGGCGGCCACTGCCATTGATACGCGTCGCCTCGATGAACAGGATGTCGCCTCCCACCGGTGTCCAGGCCAGACCGGTTGCAACACCTGGCAGGTCGGTGTGAAGTGCCAGTTCATGTTCATATTTCTCTGGCCCCAGAATGTCTTCCAGATTTTGAGCGTCGATCTGTACCTGCTGCTGTGTGCCTTGTGCAATTTGCAGGGCGGCGTGACGCATGATCCGGCCGATTTCACGTTCGAACTGGCGCACCCCGGCTTCACGGGTGTAGTTGGCAATGATGCCTTGCAAAGCTGCCGATGTCAGCATGCATTGATCTGTCTGCAGACCGTTGGCTTCGCTTTGTCGTTGCACCAGATAACGCAGCGCAATCTGCAGTTTTTCTTCCTGGGTGTAACCCGGCAGATCGATGATTTCCATGCGATCCCGTACCGGTGGCGGGATCTGATCAATGACATTGGCCGTGGCGATGAATACCACGCGACTCAGATCGAATGGGACACCCAGATAGTTATCACGGAATGTCGAGTTCTGTTCCGGATCGAGAATTTCCAGTAATGCAGCCGCTGGATCACCATGCGCGCTGGCAGTCATTTTGTCGATTTCGTCGAGCATCATCACACAGTTGCGTGCACCCGCCTTGCGCAACCCCTGGATGATATTGCCCGGCATGGCACCCACGTAGGTACGGCGGTGACCACGCATTTCCGCTTCGTCATGGACTCCGCCTAACGATACTCTGACGAACGGGCGCTGTAGCGCGCGTGCAATGCTTTGCCCGAGTGATGTTTTTCCCACGCCCGGCGGGCCGGCGAAGCAGAGGATCGGTGCACGGCCTTGCGGTTTCAGCTTTTGTACGGCGAGAAATTCAATGATGCGCTGCTTGATGCGTTCCAGTCCAAAATGATCAGCCTCGAGAATGGTACGTGCAGCATCAAGGTCGATCGGTTTATCTTCCGGCAGTTGCCATGGCAGTTCTGTCATCCATTCAAGGTAGGTGTGCAGCATGGAAAATTCGCTCGATGCGGCGGGCATCCGTTGTAAGCGCTGCAACTCCTTGTGTGTTTGCTGTTCGATATCTGTCGGCATGCCAGCAGCAGTGATGGCTTCCTCTAGCTTGACGACTTCCTGCTCATTTTCACCATCTTCACCAAGTTCTTTCTGGATGGTCCTCAGTTGTTCGCGCAGCAGAAACTTGCGTTCACGATCCTCCATTTGTTCTTTGGTACGTTCGCCGATTTCCTGAGAAAGTCGCAGGACCTCGATGCGTCGCGCCAGAATTTGCAGCACGCTGTGCAGCCGTTCCTCGATATCGATGGTTTCCAGCAGTTTCTGCTTCTCGGCCACTTCAGTATCGAGCAGGCTGGCAGTAATGTCTGCCAGATCGGAGGGTGCACGCGTCGCCTGCAGTGCATGTGCCAGTTCAGCCGGTACACTAGGCAGCAGCGATACAATTTCCATTGCGCGTTCGCGTAATTGCAATGTCAGTGCTTCCACTTGTGTGGTATCCGGAATGGCTTCCGGAATACGCCGGATCCGTGCGGCAAGGAAGGGATAGCCTTCAACCAGCGCTTCGATGCGGAAGCGCTCGACTCCCAGGCAGACAGCGTGATGTGTGCCATCTTCGGAAGCGATATGGCGCACGACATTGGCAATGGTCCCAATCTGGCAAAGTGCATCCAGTCCAGGTTCATCGACGGAAGGGTTTTTCTGCAGCACGATGCCGACAGGTACTTTCGACTGCAAGGTATGCTGAATCGCTGCAATCGACCGGGTGCGGCCGACGGCAACGGGCATGATCACGTGCGGGAACAGCACGACATTACGCATCGGCACCAGGGCGATGACATCGGCAGGCAGTTCAGGCAGGTTAGAGGGGGATTGTTCCATGGCACTCATTCTCAGGAATTATTCACTGACGCTAATATTGAGCGCTTTGATGGAAATTCAAGGGAACAGCTGGAAAGTCGGGAATAAATCTGCCGATTCATGTCGATTGCACGCACAATGGACGGTGAAGGCTGGTCAGCATCCTTTCTGGAATACGCACTGCATTGCGGGCATATGGTCGGTTCCGGCAGCTTTCCTTTGATTTTATAGGCATCGTCGACACGTTCCTGAAAAATGGTATGGTGCCTTGTGACTTGCTGAAAACCGGGTTGAATGCCTGGAGTACTCATAATGACATCTCCTTTCATGCAATTGACTGATTTTGCAACGGATAATACCGACAGGCACTCAAAAGTGGCAGACACTGCCACTTTCTAGTGGCGCATTTTTATCCTGCGCCATTTGATGATTTTGTCAAGATTTATGCCGGGAAAACAGGGAGGAGCGGTAGAATCGATTCATGTTTCGTATCGTTGGTGTGAAACAATAGAGCTTCCGGACAGGAGAAATGCAGCCGGTGAAACACATCATGATGTGAAAAAAAACAGGATGGGCAAACTGTTGCCAGTCCGATGACGCCGATCAGTAGCAGTTCGCAGCCGTTTCATCGTATGAAGGGGACGGCTTATTCCATACAGTAACACCCCGACAGTCTGATTCACACAAGAGGAAAAATAATGAATACAGCTCATAAATGGCGTTTTTTCAGATCAGGTGGTTTTGATCAGGTGCGTCTGGAAACCGGAGCGGATGTCGAATCGCTCGGAACGCTCGATCCCAAGCTGTGGGCTGCGCTCAGTTGCCCGACGAGCAATTTGGAATTCGATGATAAAACACTCGAGTTCATTGATACTGATCATGATGGCCATATCCGTGTCCCGGAAATCATTGCTGCAGTCGAATGGGTGTCTTCCGTTCTGAAAAATCCCGGGGATCTCACTTCTGGATCAGAAGCGCTGCAACTGAGTGCGATCGATGACAGTACTCCGGAAGGTGCGGCGCTGCTCGCGTCAGCCAGACAGATTTTGCTCAACATCGGTAAAAAAGATGAAGAGGTGATTACAGTCGAAGATACGGCTGATCTCAACAGAATTTTTGCCAGTACCCGCTTCAATGGTGATGGCATCATTCCGGCCACTGCTGCCAGCGATGCCGAAACCCGGGCCGTCATTGAAGATATGATGAAGTGTGTCGGATCGGTTCAGGACCGATCCGGTCTGCCGGGGGTTTCAGCAGAACTGATCGAACAATTTTTTACTGAAGCGAAAGCGTACTCGGAATGGTGGCAGGATGCGGAACGGGATGCTACCAGCATATTACCGCTGGGAGAAAATACTGAAGCCGCAAAGGCGGCCTTTGATGCAGTCAAAGCAAAAATAGATGACTACTTTACCCGCTGTAAGCTGGCTGAATTTGACCAGAAAGCGGGGGATCCGCTGAATCCGGCGTTATCGGATTATGAAGCACTCACCAATACCGATCTCTCCAGCACCACTGAGCAACTTGCCACATTACCGCTTGCAAAAATCGAGGCAAAAAAACCACTGTCACTCAATGAAGGCATCAATCCGGCCTGGGTCGGTGCGATCGATGCACTGAAACGACAAGTCGTTCAACCTCTACTGGCCGATAAAGAACAGTTGAGCGCAGATGAATGGCAGGCGCTTTGTGACAGATTTACTGCCCATCAGGCCTGGCTGGATACCAAACGGGGGGCAACGGTAGAATCTCTCGGAATCAATCGTATTCGTTCGATCCTGGCAGGAAGGTATCAGGATGAGATCAGTGCATTACTGCAGAAAGATCAGTCGCTTGCCAGCGCATCCGATGCGATCGATTCAGTTGAAAAGCTGATTCGCTATCAGCGAAATCTTTTTCAGCTGTTGAACAATTTCGTTTCGTTTCGTGATTTTTATACTGCACAGAACAAGGCAGTTTTTCAGGCAGGTTCACTGTATCTGGATGGCCGTAACTGTGATTTTTGCCTGCGTGTCGACGATATCGAAAAGCACAGCAGCATGGCCGGTCTGAGTGGCATCTATCTGGCCTATTGCGAATGTCAGCGCAGGGGCGGCAGCGAAAAAATGAATATTGCGGCTGCGTTTACGAATGGTGATGCAGACAATTTGATGGTTGGCCGGAACGGTATTTTCTATGATCGAAGAGGGCAGGATTGGGATGCCACCATCGTCAAGATCGTCGAGCATCCCATCAGCGTACGTCAGGCCTTCTGGTATCCGTACAAGCGCATCGGCAAAATGATCGGTGAACAGATCGAGAAAGTGGCCAGTGCGCGTGAAAAATCGGTACAGGATCAGGCGGCAGCAGGGATTGCGGATATTTCACAAAAAGCGGAAGCAGGTAAACCACCCGCGGCAGCGCCCTTCGATGTAGGTAAGTTTGCAGGGATTTTTGCTGCGATCGGTCTTGCAATCGGTGCAATCGGTACTGCGATTGCATCGGTCGTAACCGGCTTCCTGGGTCTGGCCTGGTGGCAAATGCCACTCACGGTTCTTGGCCTGATTCTCGTAATATCCGGTCCTTCCGTACTGATTGCTTTTCTCAAGCTCAGAAAACGTAATCTGGCACCGTTACTTGACGGGAATGGTTGGGCAATCAATACACGGGCAATCATCAATATTCCGTTTGGCATCTCATTGACTCAAATGGCGACATTGCCTGCCGGCGCGCAGCGCTCCCTGACCGATCCTTATGCAGAGAAAAAACGTCCGTGGAAATTCTATCTTTTCGTTCTGCTCCTGCTGGGAAGCATTGCTTATCTTTTTCACAGTGGCTACCTCAATCAGGGTACTGTCGACACGTTGAAAAAGCATTTCTTGTCGGATAAAGCAGAAATTGGCACAGAAGAAGCAAGTACTGCACAAGAGATTCCTTCTGCATCCCCTGCAGAGGAAATTGCTGACGGTCAGAAAACCGAGGATGACAAGCCTCCTCAGCCTGCGGCAAAGGAAGGAGTGGAGAATGGATCTGTGGCTTCTCCTGAACCGGTATCGACTGTCGTTCCAGCGCCAAAACCAGTGTCGGTTCCTGCAAGCCACTGAAACAACTATGAATGTATGGCTCGTCGGCAACACCGTTGTCGACGATGGTTCCAGTTATTACGTAGCACAAACCGGCATTCGACAGGCAGTCGTTTGTGCATGTTGACTGAATACTCTTGTACAGACGACTACTGGTAAATTTTCAGATATTTAATCAGGTTTAATGGCGAATCTGCCACTTCCGAGAAAGAATACCGCGAGCCCTGTCAGTAAAAAGAAAGCCTGCAACTCCAACGCATATCCGCCATGGTCAGTGAATGCGAATAGTTCACTGCGATGTGCCAACCCTATCGCAAATACGGTATTACCAAAAACGAGCAAGCCGCCAATTCGGGAAAATATTCCCAGTATGATCATCAGCGGTGCAATGACTTCCCCCAGATAAACCCCGTAAGCCAGTATCTGAGGCAGATTTACATTTGCCAGCAGTGTGCTGATGTAGTCAAGAGAACCCGGGTTAAATATTTTATGTACGCCATGAAGGAGTATGAGTACACCTACAGTGAGTCGCAGGGTTAATTTACCCAGTGCATCATTCTGGAATGGAAGATTCATTTCAGTTTTTCTCCTTTAGTTGTGTGAATTAAAAATACGATTGTCGTAAGGATCAATTACAGGGTTCGTTATCATTTGATGAGAAATAACCCTGATCCTACCGCCGTGAATTCACCTGTATCTTCTGATTATATGCAAACAAGAATTATACGCATTTGATGGTACCGGAACTGAAATAAGTAAATCTTCTTTATGATTTTCCTCCAGATCCGGCAACAGTATTAAAAAATTTAGAAGTTAAGGTCCAGTATGACGTACTTTCGGCAGCATTCAGAATGAAACATCAGATGTACAAAAAATCGGAGTGCTATAGGAATAAATGGCTGATCTGCCGATAATATTTCCCGGTTTGAAAGCCTGTATTCGTATGCCTTACCAAGACCGGTTACCGTAGTGATTCTACCGGTTGGCATTATTTGCATAGTAGCGTACAGGTTTATAGAGCAACAGCTATAATTTCGGCTGAATAACTTGGACGGACAAAGATGAATTCAACCGGAAATACGAGTAATAACGCTCGTTTGCACTGGTCACATGTGCTGCTGATCGTTCTGGCTACGATTGTGCTGACTGTGGCCGGTACTTACTGGGTGCTCACAACCTATGTTTTTGTTTCATCCTTTGAACCGGTTATTTTGAGCAAAAAGGAAGAAAAAACGCTGGAGCAAAAGCTCCGGACGATCGGTTACGATTTTTCATTTTCGTCACCGACAGCAAAGCGGAATGATGATCTCAAAGGTGAAATCGATGAGGAAGGTTTTCTGAAACCTCAAGCGTATTCCGAGCAGGGGGCAAAACGTGAAGTCAACTTTACCGAGCGGGAAATAAACGCATTGCTGGCCAAAAATACCGATCTTGCACAAAAACTGGCGATCGATTTTGCCGATGATCTGGTAAGTGCACGTCTGCTCCTTCCGCTCGATGAGGATTTTCCGGTACTGGGCGGGAAAACGCTGCGCCTGAACGCCGGTCTCGGTATGGCTTATCGCAACGATAAGCCCGTCATCATCCTCAAGGGTGTCAGTATCATGGGAGTTCCCGTTCCTAATGCCTGGCTGGGTGGATTGAAAAATATCGATCTGGTCAGCGAATTTGGTATGGATCCCGGTTTCTGGAAATCTTTTTCCGAGGGCGTTGAACACATCCAGGTGACGGATGGCAAAGTTGATATCCGGTTAAAAGAGTGATTTCCGGATGCGCTTCCGGTTACGGAAGAAATGGCCGGATCAAGTTTATCGGGCAGGCGGTAAGGATTTCCAGTGTTGTTTATTGCTTACTGTTTCCTGCAGGCCGCATGCGCTTCACATCCCTCATGGCTGTCAGATAGGCAATGATTTCTTCTATGACCTTTTCCCGTTCCGGTATTGCTACAGTCAGAGCTGGCATGGTGGTGTTGTAGCGTAGGCTGGCCGGGTTATCGATCCATTGCTTCAGATATCCGGGTTTGAAGTATTCGATCACGCTGACCGGGTAATTCAGTTCGGGTGCTTTGCCACCTCCCTGGCCATTGATCGTATGGCACGCCATACAGTATTTGCGAAAATGCAGAAACCCTCGCTTGGTTTCTGCAGATGCACCTGCTGGTGGAAACATTCCCGGAAAACGTGCCGCAAAAGAAGCCAGCTCAATACGGGCAATCTGATAAGGCATATCGGAAGCACCTTCATCGAGCAGAGCGGGAGATTTCAGGTTATCCCATATCAGGTAAGCGGGTCCCAGTGCTACAACTTCATGATTCTGGAGTGCGTTACTGAGTGTAAAGGGTTTGCTGTCTGCGCTGGCAACGGCGAGATAAGCATCGTAAGTGAGGAATTTTGCAACCGGAATACTGGGCCGGTAGCCATCCTGGCAGGTGAAGATGATTTCATCCGCTATTCGCCAGCTTGGACCGAACATTTGGTCAAAAACGGATTGTGCTGGATAAACTTTATATTGCCGCTCCCTACCTTCGTGTACTTCAAAAACTTTCAAAGTTTTCTGCCGGGCGAGGGTATTCAGTTCTTCTGGCTTTAGAGATTTGACGAGTCCATCCAGATTTTTGAATTCGATCAATGCTTCAACTACATTGACTTGTGCATAAGCCGGATTGGTAAAGGCGATTAGCAGAAATACACCCAGTATTAAGGGCAAGGTGGTATGAGAGCACTTATTCATTGTCCAGTTTTCTTTGAATCAATATGGAGTCCGTCATATTTTTAACTATTTTTACACATGACTCATTCCTTTGATGTGATCATCATCGGTGCCGGTGCAGCCGGGCTGATGTGTGCAATCGAGGCTGGCAAGCGTGAGCGCAAGGTGTGGCTGATCGACCATAGCGTCAAAATTGCGGAGAAGATCCGCATTTCCGGCGGTGGGCGCTGCAATTTCACCAATCTGCATACCCAGCCCCAGTGCTACCTCTCTCAGAATCCGCATTTCTGCAAATCGGCACTCAGGCGCTATACACCGCAGGATTTCATTGCGCTGGTACGCAAGCATGGCATCACTTTTCATGAAAAAAAGCTGGGGCAGTTATTTTGCGATGATTCCGCCAAACAGATCATCGCCATGCTGTTAGCAGAAGCGCGTGAAGCGGGCGTGAAACTGGAAAACCCGGTGCAGGTGAGTACCATCGAAACCATTGCAGGCGGTTATCGGCTCAATACCAGCCAGGGCGAACGAACCTGTACTTCACTGGTGATCGCGACGGGTGGGCTTTCGATTCCCAAGATCGGGGCCACGCCGTTTGGCTATCAGGTAGCCAAACAATTCGGATTGAATATTATCCCGCCGCGTCCGGCGCTGGTGCCACTGGTGTTCGATGGTGCATTGCTGGCGTGCTGTCAGGCATTGAGCGGGCTTTCAGTCGAGGCGGATGTACGCTTCGGGAAACAGGTTTTTGCCGAAGGATTGCTTTTCACCCACCGTGGATTGAGCGGCCCTTCCATTTTGCAAATCTCATCGTATTGGGAGGAAGGAGAGCCGATTGTGATCAATCTGGCACCCGGTACGGATGTGCTTGCATTTCTGAAAGAACAAAAACAAAGCCAGCCCAAGCTGCATATCAACAACGCACTGGCGGAAATCCTGCCCAGGCGGCTTGCCCAAAGCATTTGCGATGAACATAACGGCAGCGGCCCATTGGCCAGTTTATCTGATACCCGACTCGCAGCGCTGGCTAGCGCGGTTAACGCCTGGCATGTCAAACCGGTTGGCACCGAAGGGTATCGAACAGCAGAAGTAACGCGCGGCGGCGTGGATACACGTGAATTATCCTCACAAACCATGGAGGCAAACAAACAACCCCGCCTGTTCTTTATCGGCGAAGTGGTGGATGTCACCGGCCACCTCGGCGGTTTCAACTTCCAGTGGGCTTGGTCTTCAGGTTACGTAGCTGGGCAATATGTGTAGGTTTGACAGAGGTCACCCTCTGTGCCAGAAGAGCGTCACCTACGAATCAGTACGTTTGTCTCGTGGGGAATTGCATTTCGGATATTGGCAGGATGCTAATCGGTGTCGTTGCGGCCTGACGCCCACATTCAGCTGCGACGTCGGGGTTGCAACAGTTGGTCAGTTCTCATTGACGCCCAAACCTTTGGGAAAGCTCGACTGGCAAAGCAAAGTTGATGTTCTGCGAATCCTTGAGTAGGAACGTAGTGATACCGATAACGCGCCCGAACTCGTCGAATAGTCCGCCGCCACTCGAGCCAGGGGATATTGCTGCTGATGTTTGTATTAGGAACAGTGGCACACCGTCCTTTTTGCGTAACCCGGATACCAGGCCCTCCGCTATGGTCAGCTCGAACCCTCGTGGGGAGCCAACGCTGTAAACGCGCTGCCCCGGAGCGACTGACGAGAGCTTGCCGATGCGGGCGGCTCTGGCGGGTAAGCCAACGGTGTTGAGGATGCAGTAATCCATTTCTTTGCTGCCACGGAGAGCAGTTGCTTCATAGGGATTACCACCAAACATCACAATGAACCGTCCCGACAATCGAGGAGGCTATTTGGTTAAAGTAAAATATCCATCAATGTCTTATTATCCTGGGTTTGTCGGTAGTTTTCTTCAGCCTGAGCTGGAGGAATATACCCGATAGATCCAAGCAGGCGTTGATGGTTATACCAGGCAACCCATTCCAAAGTTGCCAGCTCCACAGCAGCCCTGGTTTTCCAGGGAGCTCTCCTGTGTATCAGTTCAGCCTTGTACAGGCCATTGATCGTTTCAGCCAGCGCATTATCGTAACTGTCACCGCGACTGCCGACAGACGGTTCAATACCGGCTTGTGCCAGACGTTCGG
>NZ_FUWK01000016.1 GCF_900167395.1 Nitrosomonas europaea | reverse complement strand
ACTGGCTGTTTTCAATATCTCATTGGCTCGGCGCAGTTCCCTGTTCTCACGCTCCAACGCCTTGAGGCGATCACGTTCACTGCTTGTCAGACCTTCGCGTGCGCCATTGTTAATTTCGCTACGTTTAACCCATTCCAGCAACGTGGAGGGCACACAGCCAATCTTGGGTGCAATTGATTCAACCGCCGCCCATAGCGATGGATATTCGCCTCGATGTTCCTGTACCAGACGAACAGATCGTTCACGAACTTCAGGGGAAAACTTTGTTTGATTGCTCATGGCTCCATTCTCTCAAAAGTTGGAGCCTCCTCAAAACCCGGGGCGATTCAGGTGGAATTTTAGGTAGTAGCTTGAAGTAGTGACACTCCTTAAATCTTTCGCAAAATAATTTCCCGGAACCGGACTCGCTCTGGTTCCGGGATGTTTTTTAAGCTACTCATATATCAAGAAACCACGGACAGCTAAAATGGGTGTTATGAAAGGCATTGAATTTTCAGAATCCAAATTGAAGGAAATCCTAGACCAGCTTCCTATAGAAGCGCAAAGTGCTTTTGCAGCCTCATGCGCGCAGAGGATTTTTACTTGTTATGTTGAATATGCAAGGGTGGCCAAGTCAAAAAAAGTCGATCTCGATGCTTACTCCGAAGCCATTTCCTATGTTTGGAACGCTGTGATAGCGGGAAACCACGATGCAATCATTCTCAATGGTTTGCTGGAGCGCTGCATGGCTGTGTTACCTTCTGAGGAGGATGCCTGGGAAAGTGGTACGCCCTATGCCGAAGACGCTGCGGCGGCGATTATTTATTCTCTGAGGTCGTTGGCTTCTGGATGTCCTCAAGAGGCTATATGGGCTGCAAAGCGCGTCTATGAAGCGGTAGATAATTTTGTAGTAAATACCTATAACGTGAATACTAATGCTACTGATGGAGAAAAATTTATTTTAGATCACCCCATAGTTAGCAATGAGCTAAGTAGGCAGCTTCGTGACTTGAACGAAATCATTAATTCGAAGCGGGATTCTGAATCCCTAAAAAAGACTATAAAGATTATTATGGAACGATCCAAGTCCGAATCGAACGACCTATTTTCTGAGGCTACCTAAGCTCATAAGTCGGAAGCGGCGTTAGCCGTGTTCCGACGTATGCCGTCAACGGCAACCTGAGCGGCGACGGGGTGTGGACCTACACCTACGACCTCGACAACCAGCTGATCAGTGCCAATAAAACCGGCTCGAGCAACAGCCTCGCGTACGATGGCGCAGGGCGTCTGCGCCAGACCACCCTGGCGGGCACCATCACCGGCCTGACCTATGACGGTGTCGATCTCGTGGCTGAATACAACAGCGGTGGCACACTGTTGCGCCGCTACGTGCACGGCCCCGGCGTAGATGAACCGCTGGTGTGGTATGAAGGCACCACCACGACCAACAAAACCTGGCTGTACCAGGACCAGCTGGGCAGTGTCATCGGCACAGCCAACAGTGCTGGCACCAGCACCGCCATCCACAGCTACGGCCCGTACGGTGAACCCAACATCGCTACCGGCATCCGCTTCCGCTACACCGGCCAGCAGTTCCTCGGTTCACTCAATCTGTACTACTACAAGGCACGGTTCTACTCACCTGCACTGGGCCGGTTCCTGCAGACCGATCCGATTGGCATCGCGGATGATCTCAATCTGTATGCATACGTTGGCAACAACCCCATCAACTTCAATGATCCGTCGGGGCTGAGTGCAGCTGCTGCCAGTATGCTGCTGGGTAAACTGGGCTCCTGGGGAAGGGAGAATGCCGGTACGCTCACAGAAATCGGGATAGGATTTACACCTGCCGGCTTCTATACCGATCTCTACAGTGCAGTAGCAGGCAGAACACCCATAACCGGTGATTCTCTCTCCGGTTGGGAACGGGTTGCGATACTGATCCCAGGCGTCTCCGAAATCAGAAATGCGGGAAGAATTGGTTCTTCAATACAAGGAGTGGCAGAATCAACAATAAAACAAGTCAATCCGACAAATTTAATTCCAACCCAAACTCGCTCAGAAATGTCTGGCTCTCAAATAAAGCGTCTCGAAAAAGATATGAGAACAAATGGATTTGATCAAAACAAGCCTATAGATGCTGTGCGTCGTACAGATGGAAGACTGGAAATTCAAGACGGTCACCATCGAGTGGAAGCTGCAAAAAGAGCTGGAATTGATCAGATACCAGTTCAAATTTGGGAGAAGTAAATGGTTCCAAAAGGACAATACAAAGCTGCTTTTATATTGCCGGTTCCAAATGAGAAAGTTTTAGGAGATGCAGGATGGGAATTTAAGACTGATAAGAGGCTTCCAAGCGATACGAAGAAATTCTTGCTAGAAGTGTTGGAGCTAAAATTTGTTGAGAATTCCTTGGGGATGTCTACCTATGAGGGAGATACTATGAAGGCCACAATATTTTTTGATGATCGTAATGAAGTTAAGGAGGTATACGTTAGACTTTATGGAGTGCCTAAAGAACGACTTTCATTGCTTTTTCAAGCGAGCTTCATTTCCTCAAGTGCAGAGCTTTTTTTTCCATCTGAGGGATAATTGCTTATGTTTAGTCACAAGATATCAGCCCAGAGGGCGATACATCTAATTTGTACGACAGCAAGGAAAGAAGAGGTGTTTTTGGCGTATCTTGTAGCGATACCACACCATCTTTTGAGATGAAGAAAAGCATTTTCGACGAGATGCCTCAGCTTATACAGTTCTTTATCGTAAGGTCTTGGTATTTTTCGATTCTTTTTTGGCGGGATAACAGCTGTTTAGTCCCAGATTGATCTGGGAGTCGTTGTGCCTCTCATTGCTCTGTTCACTCACTAAATGCCTACGATTTCAGTGAGTAATTGTTTGTTTTGATCAAGAATACCCAGTCTTTTTTTCTCTGATTTGGCTTCAGCGACCACGTCATACAGCGCAATGGCTTTGCGTAAAATCTCAGTTTTAGTTGTATGCCCAGAAGAAGCCAGCTGTTCCAACCGTTCGTTTAGCTCGGGTGATACGCTCAAGCTGAGGCGGATTGTTTCTTTATCGTTTGCCATATTTTTCCTGTTGATAAATAAGCGTCATTTATGCGTAAATATAGCGCTTATTTAGTGCGTGAACAAGTTTCTTAAATTTCTGCTTATGACAACAATCGCGTCGCCCGGGCGATATGTACGCTGATACAAGCTAAGCGTGCCAATCCGCTTGAGCAACAGTCTGATTTACGATGGTGCTGGATGTCCGGGACAGATCACACTGGTGACCAGAATCAATACACTCTTTTGATATAATTCGATCACATAATTGGCATAGGGGTAGCAGTGCAAGTCTCAGCAAGAAATATCATATCAATGGTCAGGCCAGACTTGTTCAGCACAAGGTAGCACTGCGATATTCACGATGAGCATGCGAGCCAATCAGGCTTTATCAAACCTACCCGAGTACCTTTCCAGTACAACTTCTGCACTGATCGAAATACTTCAGCAACGCGGACTCATCACAGACGAGGGAATCGAACGCGTACAGGCGGCAGCACTGGCACATGGCATTGCGTTTTCTACTGCAGCGACGCGACTGGGTGTCGTATCCGAACGCGATATGGCGCGGACTTTTGCAGATATACTCGGTGTCGCCGTATTGACCCGTGCCGAGTATCCGCAACCTCCCCATATTCCGAATGATCTCAATCTGGCTTTCTTGCGAAAACACCGGGTATGTCCGGTTATGGTATCCGAGACGTATGTCAGGCTGGCCATGGCTAATCCGCAGGATAGTGTAGCGATTACGGGTATACGCTTTGCCCTGGGCAAGGATGTGGAACCGGTTGCTGCGTTGGAGTCGGATATCGACGAGTATCTCCAGGCAGGAATAGCTGATATTTCTGCAGGTACCGACAACGTTACGCCGGGCGCTTCCAGTACCGGGGATGATATCGACAAGCTTTCGGATCATGACTCGGAGGCGCCGGCCATACGTATGGCGCACCAGCTACTCACTCAGGCCATGGATGCCGGTGCATCGGATGTTCACCTCGAACCGATGACTGATTCGCTGGTCGTGCGATACCGGATCGATGGTGTTCTGCAGGAAGTCGATGTGCTGTCGAATCGCTGGTCGCGATCAGTGGTCTCGAGACTGAAACTCATGGCGCGGCTCGACATTGCAGAAAGACGTTTGCCACAGGATGGACGTATCCGCTTTACGACGCGAGGAGTCAGTCTTGATTTACGTGTTGCCACCTTTCCGACACTCCATGGCGAATCCATGGTATTGCGCCTGCTCGGGCAGCATTCGGTGTCGCCTGAACTGGAGAGCCTGGGCCTCGATCCGTCTGGCTTGCAGGCACTGCGCGCAGCCCTCGATCGTCCTCACGGTATCGTCTTGATCACCGGTCCGACAGGTAGTGGCAAAACGACAACTCTTTATGCCGCCTTGAACGCGATCCGGAGTCCGGAACGAAAGATCGTGACGGTTGAGGATCCGGTTGAATACACGCTTCCCGGGGTATCTCAGTTGCAGGTCAAACCGGAGATCGGGTTGACATACGGGGCCGCCCTGCGATCGGTACTCCGCAACGATCCGGATGTGATCATGATCGGCGAAATTCGCGATCAGGAGACCGCGGATATTGCCATCCGTTCGGCTCTGACGGGGCATCTGGTACTCGCCACCTTACACACCAATACGGCAGCCGGGGCCATAACTCGATTGCTCGATCTCGGGGTCGAGGATTATCTTTTGGCGTCGACACTGGTTTTTGCAGGTGCACAACGGCTGGTTCGCCGGATTTGTCCAGAATGTTGCACGACACGCGAACCGACAGGGGATGAACGTCATGCATTGGCATCGGTGTCTGGTCATAAGGCTGAGACATGTCAGTTACCCGTGGCTATGGGGTGCCCAGCGTGCCGCGGACGCGGGTATACAGGCAGATTACCGATCTTTGAAGCTCTTCCAATCGGCCTGGAGGAGCAGGCAGCAATCCGGCAACCACACGCAGAGGAGGTACTGCTGGGGATCACCAGGCGAAAGAACACGCCGACCTTATGGTCTCATGGCCTGGATAGGGTAATACAAGGGGAAACGACACTGGAGGAAGTGTTGAGTGTCGTCGAAGAGGTCGGACAGTGACACGATTCACGGTGAGGGCCATTACGCCGGAAGGGGGTTCCCGTATTTTTACCCGGGAAGCAGATGACGAACGCCAACTTACTGTTCAATTGATTGGTGAAAATCTGACGCCGATTCGGATCATTGAGCAGGATGGCAGCTTGAATGATCTGCTGAGCCGGCCCGTGACTTTGAACCGACGGATACCTATACGTGATGTGGCGCTCTTTTGTGAGCAGATCGGCACGATGGTGGGGTCGGGCCTCAATATCGAGCAAGCGTTGCAAGTCGTTTCGCGGCAAAAAGGAAACCGACCCTCTGCCAGGATGGCTCGACACTTGTTACCACGCATTCAGGCAGGCGGCCCGCTCTCAGATGCCCTGGATATCGAGGTGGGCATGCCCCGGTATCTGCCATCGATGATCAGAGCTGCGGAAAGTGGTGGCAGACTGGCCGAAGGTTTGGAAACAGCAGGGCGTTACTTGCAGCGGCAAGCCAGCACCCGGGCTGAGATTGCAAATGCACTGACCTATCCGGTAATCGTACTGGTTACCGTGATGATTGCGCTTTTGATCGTACTTACCGTGGTGATCCCGGGTTTTGAGCCGATTTTTGCGGGCGAGGAGCACCGTTTGCCGGGGATGACTCGTTTTGTGCTGTGGCTCTCGGATCTCGCAGTAAATCATGCAATCACATCTTTGCTCTGGATGGGTGCAATCCTGGCGATCGGGTTCTTGCTGTATCGCAGATCGGTACGCTTTGGGGATTGGGTCGCTGCTTCGATTATGCGGCTTCCACCTGTCCGGATCATTGACCAGTTGAACGTCTCTCGCGTACTCAACGTGCTTGGGATGCTTTTCCAAAGTGGTGTGGAAGCTTCGGAGGCTGTGCTGCTGGCCGCCCAGGCTGCGGGTTCAAGGCGTCTTCGTGTTGCACTGGAAGGGGCGTCACGAAAACTGCGCGAAGGCGGTACGATTGGCACGACGCTTGGGGCTATCTACGTTATCCCGGATGAAACATGTGCGCTGATAGAAGTAGGAGAGCACACCGGGGAGCTCGGAAAGACAACCTTACGCGCGGCTCAGCTTCTCGAGCGAGATACATCCGAGCAGCTCGAACGAATGCTTGCTCTCGTCAACCCGTTAGCGATTGCATTTCTCGGTATCGTCGTTGGCCTTGTCGTGGGTGGCGTCATGCTCGGAATACTCAGTATCAACCAACTTGCATTGAGATCATAATGAAATATTTCTATTGTTCTGTTCAATTAAATCCAAGGGTGAATCAGGGTCACATTGCTTGAACTTCTGGTTGTGCTTGTCATCATGGGGTTGTTGACAGCCGTAGTCACGCCTCAGGTCATGAATATGTTTTCCGGCGCGAAATCCGATACGGCTGCTCTTCAGGTGGAAACCATCACGACTGCACTCAACTACTACCGGATCGATACCGGAAGCTATCCGGACATGGAGCACGGGCTCCGGGCGCTGTGGGAGGCTCCACCGGGAGTAAACAGATGGCGTGGCCCTTATGTGCGAAAGCAACAGCATTTGGTTGATCCATGGGGACGTTCGTACCGATATCGGTTACCCGGTAAACATGGACCTGTAGATGTTTTTTCGCTGGGCGCGGATGATAAGGAAGGGGGCAGTGGCGAGGATACCGATATCGGCAATTGGGATAAACAGTGAGCGCGGTGTAACACTGCTCGAACTTCTGGTGGTAATCGTGTTGCTTGGGTTGCTTTCTCTCATCGGCGCTCAAGCCTTACCCGGGGATGATCGACATTTGCAGACTGTATCGGAGCGTATCGAGCACCGTTTGAGAAAGGCGCGGCTGAGTGCGATGCGAAGCGGTACTGCTGTATTTATTCCATGTGAATCCTTGGCAGCTCCCTCCGACAGAACGACACCTGTTACCTCAAGCCGAAGTACTGATTGGATGGTAACTTGTTCGGGAGAAGTCGGACGTACAGAGGGTATCACTTTCTTTACCGACGGATCATCCAGCGGGGGAATAATTGAGCTTGTATCTGGAGTGGCACGCATACGAATTCATATTGATACGTTGACCGGGACTTCGAGGCTCGAGTAGCTGTATGGCGGTACAACGTGGTTTCAGTCTGCTCGAGACCCTGATAACGCTCGCTGTGGCGGCATTGTTCTTTGGTGTGCTATTACCTTCGATCGTGACGAATCTCGATCGAATCAAGGCAGATACCTTACGTGCAGAAGCACTATTGGTTGCACAGAATCAGATGGAGGCACACGCTGTCATCGCCACAGAAATGGAGGGCCATTTCGAAGGACAGGATGGACCCTTCTCGTGGACGGCAACCATCGAGCCATCGGAAAAGAAAGATCGCTCTGCCGGCACGGCAGGGCCATTTTCACTTCGCCGTGTACATGTCGATGTTTTCTTCCAGGGAGGTCAACCATTGGTATCGCTTGAGGCTTATAGTGTCGGAGCGATTCGTTGAGGATGCATGGCACCTGTAAGGCAGAAAAAGGTTTCACCCTGCTGGAACTGCTCATCGCAATGATCATTGGCAGCGGACTCGTCTATCTGACATCTGAAGTATTCTCACTGATTCAGCGAGGGGTGGAGCAATCCAGGCAGGCTGCCGATCAGGTGATGACTGAACAACGTGCGATTGCAGTCGTGAGAGAGGCTCTGTCGAACCTCATTCCACCCGTCACCTCGGACAAACGATATCGGATCGTCGCGACCGAATCGGTATTCGAATTTGCCGCTGTTCCAGTCGATGGCCGCTCTCAATGGGGAAGCATGAATACAAGAATCGTCATTGAGCCATCGGATAGTGGAAATTTTATGATCGTATTTGAACAGTGGAAATCGGAAGCAGGCTCATCGTTCACTATTCCGAAATCCCGGCTTATTCTCTTCAAGGATCTGAAAAGTGCCTCGCTGCAGTATCTTTACCACACTTCACGAGGCTTTCATACACAACCTGAAGAACCTGAACAACATCCTGAACTCGTGACATTACGCTGGACCAAGGCAGATTATGTTGGACAAACTGGAGCGGAATCATTATCTGTTCGTACAAGGATCGATGCGGGAGCGAATTGCCAACTTGATCTTCAATCCTTGAGCTGCCGTTGAAGAACTGATTATTTTTTCAGGGAACATGTGAGGCAAATTGACTGTTGCCATCTTCTCCATTTATTCATCTGGCTAATAGCAACCCATCGTCCTGTCTGTTTTCATTAGATGATGACACAACCAGCTTTTCAGAATAGAAACACTTCGTTTCAAAAGCACGATAAAGAAGAGTTTTACGAATTTCTTCCGATTTTTGTACCCGAAAGGCTGCGACTATCCTATCGCACTGGAATTATGTCATCATAATATCGGCTTTTCAGGAATTCGCTGGAATGCCGGGGGAGTGGTTCTGACAGAAGTTCCATTAAAGATGAGGTTTATTTCCAGCGTATGACAGGTTATAACAATGCCAACAATATGACTGTACTGCTCCCCGTAACCAGATATCTTCAGATCTTCCGCCAGTCGTGGTTTTCCGGAGTATTGTCCGTTCTGTTTCTGTCGATTGCTCTGATCATGCTGCGCATCGATACTCAACAGGCACGCACTCATACTGCTTCGCTTGAAATAGTCGGACGTATTCATGCCAATATCCAGCACCTGACCATTGTTTCTCCGGAGGCGCTGCGCGGTAACGAGCAGGCTTTTGTGCAACTGCGCAATAACCTCGACCAGTTGAATCATTACGCAACCTTGCTGCAATACGGGGGGGAATATCAGCGGGAAACTCTCCCGGCCATAGCTGAACTACTGCCAGCAGATTTGTTCAAGACATTCCGGAACACATTGCACATCAAGGAGAATCGGGCTCGTCAGATTCTGGAAAGCCGGGAGGCTCTGGTCAGTCTGGCAGAAATTCTGAAACGGGTGGATCTGGTCAATCATGGTTTGCAAAAAAAGTTGCAGGAATTCTCTGTCGAACTGACACAGACAGGGCACGCATCCAACCAGGCAGTAGCAGTCGAAACCGTAAAAATTCTTGTCCAGTTCATTACCGGCAGTGTCCGTTCTCTGATAGAGGGCGGGTTCCAGGTTTCCAGCACGGCGGATCAGCAGTCAGTTGAATCTGAACAGATAACCGGGATGATCCAAACGTTGATAAAAGGGCGGGATTGGCTGTATTCGACTGTGCAGGGCAATCAGCTTTCTTCCGGGACACTGTCCCAGATTCGTGTCCAGTTCAATGCACTGGAAGATCTTTTGCGTGTTGCTCAGAGACTGACACCGGAAGTAACCGGCGCCTGGCATGCAATACATGAGACTTTCTCAGCCAGCGACAGCTTGTCGACACTGGTCAGCCAGATCGAACAGGCAATCACTGAGCACAACAATAATGCAGGCATGCTCACAACCGTGCTGTTTTATCTGACGGCCGTACTGACCATCATCAGCGGTCTGGTATTCATTCATCTGTTTTCCACCAGTTTGCGCAAGCATATCCACCAGGGTGAACAAAATGTCGAAACCACCCAGAAGGCGATACTGCGTCTGCTCGATGAAATGGAGATACCGGCAGGAGGCGATCTGACTGCCCGGATGTCCGTCACCGAAGATATTACCGGCACGATTGCCGATTCGATCAACCTGACCATCGAGGCATTGCAGGAACTGGTCAGGAAAGTGAATCACGCCAGTTCTCAGGTAATGAGCGCTTCCCACCAGGCAGAGAGTATTTCATCCGATTTGCTGGATGCCACCCGGGAACAGGCAGGCAAAATCGAAGATGCCACGGTTGCCGTACTGGGAATCGCCGAATCGCTGGAGGCAGTATCCGGCTCGGCGGAAGAATGCGCGGATGTGGCCAGACAAACGCTGCATGCAGCAGAGAGTGGTGCCAATGCCGTTCAGGATGCCATGGCCGGTATGAACGAAATCCGGGTTTACATCCAGGAAACCTCCAAACGGATCAAGCGGCTGGGAGAAAGCTCCCAGGAGATCGGTGAGATCGTCACCTTGATTTCAGATATTACCGAGCAGACCAATATCCTGGCGCTGAATGCTTCTATCCAGGCAACGGCAGCGGGTGATGCCGGAAAAGGGTTCTCTGTCATTGCTCAGGAAATACAGCGACTGGCCGAACACTCGGCCGAAGCAACCCGGCAGATCAGTACGCTGATTCGCAACATCCGGGGGGATGCGCAGGACACCATCATTGCGATGGAGCGCAGTACGGCAGGGGTGGTTGAAGGTGCAAGGCGCGCCAATACCACGGGAAGTGCTCTGGAAGAAATCGAAACGGTGTCGAAGCGCCTGGCGCAACTGGTGATTCGAATTACCGAAGCGACACACAAGCAAACCCGTGTTTCCAACAAGGTAGCCAAAAGTATGGAGGATATTTTGTCCATTACCCGTCAAACCTCCCGCGGTACCCAGCAGAATGCTGATTCCATCAAACAGATCACCGAACATGTCACTGACTTGAAATCATCCGTCGCCAGTTTCAAGGTGTGACAGCGTAACCTGCACACTCACGCTCCAACAAAGCAGAAATGTTATCAACCTCAGGACTCAATAAGGCCGCATCATGAACACTGCAACCAGGATAAACATCTCATCCGTCATGGGGATCAGAGAAGCCATCGAGCAGATTTTTACCCTGATCCATCGTCATTTTGATTCCTATGCCACGGATACCGACGATACCAGACAGATCGAAGAATGCCGCTACTACATGCATCAGCTGAATGGCATGCTGGAAATGCTGGAGCTGAATGGCGTTGCGTTCGTCGGTCATAATGTGGAAGCGTTGCTCACTGCCTTGCAGGAACGGCGTACCGAGCCGGATACGGAAGTGCTGACCGTCACCCGGCAGGCAATCCGTTCCATTTATCGTTATCTGGATGCGCTGATCGATGGTGAGACGGATAACCCGGTCAGACTGTTCCCGGTCTACCGGAAAATCATGCAGATACAGGGGCTGGAAGAAATTTCCGAAAGTGATCTGTTTTTCCCGGATGTGCGCGAATCGTTACCGTTACAGCCGGTGGAGCCGGATCTGGATGATTCCTCCCGGCAGGAGGCCGCCAAACAGGCGCGTGCACAATTCCAGTCAGGTCTGTTGAGCTGGCTGAAAAATGCGGAAGACAGACACAGTCTGCAGAAAATGGTAGAAGCTGTGCGTTCGGTCGAGAAACTGCCCGCTCCCATCGAGCAGCGAAAATTCTGGTGGATCTCTTCGGGGTTTCTGGACAGTTTGCTTCATCAGGTACAGGCCGCCGATAAATCGGCCCGCAGATTATGCGGCAAGATCGAGCAGGAAATCAGGCATCTGAACAAGGAATCGCATACCGTTGCTGATCGTCTGACGAGAGAACTGCTTTATCGGGTAGCTCGCAGCCAGCCGGTGAGTGAGCGTCTGCAGGAAATCGGGCGCGTTTATGACTGGCAGATTCCTCTGTCCACGATAGACAACCGGGAGCATCTCGACGAATCCATCCTGGACGAAGAGGCAACTGCTTCGGATCTGCAGAATATGCGTGTTCTGCTGGAGGACATCAACGACCGGTGGCGCAGATTCAACGCCGAGGATCAGGAAAATCTCTCCTCACTGCTGGCACTCGTCGAACGGTTCAGAACCCAGGCTGCACGGGTGAATTGTCCACCGCTGGAGAAACTGGCGGGTGTCATCCATGGCGCCTTGTCCTATTTGCGTATTCGCCCGCAGAGCATGAATGAGGGGATTGCGCTCGACATTGCTTCATCCCTGTTGCTGACCGAGAATGCCATCGACAATTTCCATCGGTTGTCACCGGAATTTCCGGCCCAGGTCGAGGTGCTTGCTACCCGCATCCGTGCGGTGACCACCGGAAAGGGAAATGAAGACGATTTGCCCGATCTGCCCAGCCCGGATCAGGCAGGGCACCTCGCCCAGGAGAAGAAGCTGCTCAAGCAGGTGGCGCAGGAAGTGCTCACCAACCTGGCTCAAGTCGAAGATATCCTCGATCGCTTCTTTTTTGAACCGGAAATACGGAACGATCTGCCGGTTCTGCCGGAACTGTTCAACCAGATCAGCGGGGTATTGCTCATGCTCGGACTGGATCGGGCCGGTACACTGCTCGATTCATGTCGCGATCTCGTTGAAAAACTGACTGATCCGAATCGGCCACTGGATCAGGCCGAACAGATTCTGCTGGCCGATGCGCTGAGTGGCCTCGGTTTTTATATCGAAGCACTCAGAAATGCCCAGTCGGATTCCGAGGAAATTCTTACTGCGACGATCAATCAGTTCAATCAGAAGCTGGCCGGGCAATCTCTGTCAACAGATATTCCGGCAATCTCTGCCGAACCGGCACTCACGGCTCCTGAAATGCCATCTGAAGCCGCCACGGATCAGCTGTACGACCCCGAACTGCTGGCGATTTTTCTCGATGAATCCACTGATGTGCTGGCAAGTATCGCAGCACACCTGGAAGCCTGTTACGGCGATCATCTGGATCTGGCTGCACTGACCGCCATTCGCCGCGACTTTCATACTCTCAAGGGTAGTGGCCGCATGGTGAAACTGGAAGCGTTGAGCGAAGTGGCATGGCGTATCGAGCAACTCATGAACCGCTGGTTGAGTGAGCAGAAACCGGCAACCGGTGAACTTCTGGATTTGCTGGCGGAAAGCCACAGACAGTTCTGCAACTGGTGTGCCAGCCTGAAAAAGAACGGTACCGCAGAAATCAGGGCGCAGCACTTGCTCGATCGGATCAGGGAAATGATGTACGGCACGGAAGAACAGACGGCCATGGACGCTACGATTCCTGTACTCCCTCTGTCTGCCGTGCCTGAGCAGGAAACGAGTCTTGAATGGACCGTGGAACCCGTTGTATCTCCCTCTGCTGCGGAAGCTGAGTCTGTAACCGAAACGATGGTGCAAATCGGGAAGATCGAAGTACCGGCCGAGCTGTTCAGCATTTTCATCAAGGAAGCCAGCACCCATGTTGATACTCTCAAGCAGGCGCTTGGGTTGTCCGAAGGTAATACCATTCTGTCGATTTCCCATGAGTCGATGCTGGCGGCGCATACTCTGACCAGCACCGCACGCGCACTGGAGCTGGATTTCATCGCACAGACCGGACAAGTGCTGGAACGCTGGTTCAATCGCCTGCTGATGACTTCAGGTATGCCGGGACCACAGATACTGCCTCACATGACGGCGGCCGTAAATTTGCTGGATGACATGGTGACGGCCATCCGCAATCATCAGTATCCCTCGATTGAAACATTACAGGCAGGGGAAGAAACGACGAACGAGCTGGCACGTCTTCTGGAAGAAGTGTCGGCTCAAATGCCTGAAACGGAGCCGGCTGAATCTGAATGTATCAAACCTGAATCTGCCGAGCTGCAGGCGAGTGAAATTCTGGCGGAAATCGCTCCTGTCCTGTTACAGGAATCTGCTGTTACGTTGCCGGTTTCACCAGTTCAGTCGACTGAAACCGAGGCTGAATCCACTGGTGTGGATCGGGAATTGCTGGAAGTGTTTCTCGAAGAAGCACAGGAACTGCAATCCGAAATTGGAACGAATCTGCGGGCATGGCGCAGACAGCCTGAGCAGGTGGCTGCACGCAAGGCGGTATTGCGTGCATTACATACACTGAAAGGCAGTGCTCGCATTGCTGGCGCACTGCAGGTAAGTGATCAGGCGCACCAGATGGAAAGCGATATCGAGTCTACATACGACCAGGCTGTGCCAGCAGCACTGCTCGATCGGCTTGAAAGCCGATTCGATACCATCCTGGATGATATCGAACAGTTGAGATCCTCCCTACAACCCGTGCCGCAGCCTGTTTCGCCGATTGAGGAAACCGGGATACGACCGGATCTTCCCGTTTTCCCCGTAATTGCAGAGGACGATCAGCCTGTGCGCAAAACAGTTCTGCGGGTCGATGCGGAGCTGATAGATCGCCTGATCAACGAATCGGGAGAGTCGAGCCTCATCCGTTCCCGCATCGAAGCGCAGTTGTATGATCTGGAGCAGTCTCTGCAGGATCTGGGTGAAAGTGTGGATCGTATGCGTGGTCAGTTGCGTGAAATCGAGTTGCTGGCTGAAACCCGGATTCCCTCCGGCGCGCTGCCTTCGGTAACCGATGAGGCTGATTTCGACCCGCTGGAGCTGGATCATTTCACACGTTTCCAGGAATTGACCCGGCTGATGGCAGAAAGTATGGACGATGTGGTCACCATCCATAAAAGCCTGCGTGAAATGCGGCGGGCTGCTGATATGGCAGTGGATCAGCAGGCACATCTGAATCGCCGTTTACAGCAGGATCTGGTCCATATTCGTACCGTTCCATTCAGACATTATTCTGAGCGTCTCTACCGTGTGGTCAGACAGGCGGCAAAAGATACCGGCAAACAGGCCAGCCTGACGATTCAGGGAGAGGATATCGAACTCGACCGGAGTGTGATCGATAAAATAGGCTCTCCACTGGAACATTTACTGCGTAACGCGCTGGTGCATGGCATCGAGACACCGCAAGAACGCCTGCAGGCCGGCAAGGTGGAAACCGGGCAGATCACACTCGATCTGCATCAGGAAGGCAGCGAAATCGTCATGGTATTGCGGGATGATGGTATCGGGCTGGATGCCGGGCGTATCCGTGACAAAGCACACCAGCTTGGCCTGGATGATCCGGAAAATGCACAGAATGATGAACAGTGGTATCCGCTGATCTTCACACATGGATTTTCCACGCTGGATAATGTGACGGATATGGCAGGGCGGGGAGTCGGCCTCGATATCGTCAGAAACGAGCTGGGCGAGATTGGCGGCAATATTACCGTGACCTCGGAAAAGAACCGGGGTGTCACCTTTACGCTGCGTCTGCCGGTGACCCTGGCGGTAACGCAGGCGCTGATGGTCAGAGCAGCCGACAGCACCTATGCCATTCCGGCTGCGAACGTGGTACATGTGCTGGAAATGAATTCAGAAACACTGGGTATGGCTTACCGGGAACATCATCTGACATGGAATGATGATCGCTTCCCGCTGATCTATCTGCCGCATCTGCTGGGTGTGCCGCATACTTTTCCTGAAATCCGGCGCCATAACCGTATCGTGTTGTTACAGGCAGGGCATGAACGACTGGCTGTTCATGCCGATGCACTGGTCGGCCAGTGCGAGGTGGTGGTCAAGAACGTCGGTCCGCAACTGTCTCGTGCACCAGGCATCGAAGGCGCCACCATCACGGGGGATGGCAGTGTTGTGCTGATCATCGACCCGATCAGGCTGCTGCAGCGCGAGCAGGTGCAGGAGCTGCTGTCTGCAGGGCCGGTTGCACCGGTCAATGCCTCGGATATCCATCCTTCTGCTATTGCACCGGTCGTGATGATCGTCGATGATTCACTGACGGTACGCAAAGTCACCAGTCGCCTGCTGGAGCGGCAGGGCTATGAAATCCTGATTGCCAAGGATGGTGTGGGAGCACTGCAGCTGCTGCGTGAAACGACACCCGCGATCATGCTGGTCGATATCGAAATGCCGCACATGGATGGTTTTGAGCTGATTCGGGCGGTGCGTGACAACCCGCAACTGCATACCCTCCCGATCATCATCATTTCTTCACGCACTGCGGACAAGCACCGTAAGGTGGCGGAAGAACTGGGTGTGAATGAATTCATGGGCAAGCCTTATCAGGAGGAAGAGTTGCTGTACCATATCGAACGCCTGATCAAAGGGTGAGATGGATTCGATCAAAGAACAACTCATTGAAGCCAGAGGCGCTCGTATCCTTTACCTGTCACCGTATTCTCCAGACCGCAATCCTATCGAACAGGTCTTTGCGAAATTCAAGGACCTTTTGAGAAAGGCCATGGCAAGGTCATTCGATGCTTTGTGAAAAACAATCGGCAGCATACTGCCGCTCTTCTCAGCATATGAATGCAGAAATTACTTCCTGAATTCAGGGTACGAACGTACTTAAATGCAGAATGCCCCAGGCGGATTATCCCCTTTCGCCAGTTTTGCTGAACCATAGTCTTACCTGATTTGCCAGGTGCGATATAGATCTTGCTGAAGTTGTTCATGGGCTCGTGTAAGTAATTGCTGCTCATATATCAAAATAGCAGCGATGCTTTTCATTGATATATAACGCTGCATTTGCATGTATTGCGGCAGGATGAACACGATGCCATCCATCACCATTCGCAATGTCCCGGACGTGGTACGTCGCGTGATTCGGATTCGTGCTGCCATGCACGCATAGTGCCGAAGCTGAAATCCGTTATATCCTGGAGCAGACAGTAAAACCTGAGAGCCGTCTGAAATTCGGTTCTCTGCTAACATCCATCGCCCGCGAAGCAGGAGGGTTGACTGTGACGCCGAAGCGGAGCAAATCAACCAGCTCCGCGGCAAGACTCCGGCCAAACCGATGAGGTTTGAATGATCGTCCTCGATAAGGCGGGCCATAGGTGAGAGGGAGGAGAGGAGATATCAACTCGATAAAAACCAGGCTGTATGATATCGGTCTGACAGGAAAAATAGTGCAGAAAAATTTGAGTCAAGACAAAAAATAATTTACCCTTCCCGTCCTTTCTCAGGAAAGATGCCTTTTCGGATACTTTCCGAGCTTTGTGGAATTGATTCCATGTATCAGGCGATTGCGGCAACCCGGGTTGTCGATGTTGCTTTTTATTGCCCGGCCGTCCCGGGTAATTGTCTTCCCTGCGGGGACCCAATCCAAGCGAGTGCCGCATCAAGGCTTCAGGGGCACTTGCGTAGAGTGGAGAAACCCATGAATCATGCTATAAAAATAATGGCTCCGGGTCATGAAGCATTGACTCAAAATACTCGGTTCCAGGTATATACCGAGCGGCAACTGGACAAAATCAGGCCGCTGGAGAGGTTCACGAAAGAGCAGCGTTTCGAAATGCATGTAGTGGCCAATGTTCTGCCGTTTCGTGTCAACCAATATGTGATTGACGAACTGATTGACTGGAACAACATACCGGCAGATCCTGTTTTCCAGCTCACCTTCCCCCAGCGCAACATGCTGGAACCGGAGGATTTCGAGCGTATGGCCGAAGCATTGCGTCGCGATGCGCAACGCAGCGAGATCCAGGCGATTGCTGTCGATATTCGCAGCAAACTGAACCCCCATCCTGCCGGACAGCAGGAAATGAATGTGCCGGTTTTTCACGGCGAGCCTCTGCCGGGCACACAGCACAAATACCGCGAAACCGTGCTGTTCTTCCCCAGCCAGGGGCAGGTGTGTCATAGCTATTGCACCTTCTGCTTCCGCTGGGCGCAGTTTATCGGCGACAAGGAGCTGCGCTTTGCCAGCAATGAAGCCGGCAACCTGCACAAGTATCTGGCTGGCCACAAGGATGTTACCGATCTGCTGATGACCGGTGGTGATCCCATGGTGATGAAAACCCACCACCTGAAAGCTTATCTGGAAGCCATGCTGCGCCCGGCGCTGGAACATGTGCAGAACATTCGCATTGGCACCAAGTCGCTGACCTTCTGGCCGCAGCGCTATGTCACCGACGAGGATGCGCACGAGCTGCTGGCGCTGCTGGAGCGGCTGGTAAAAGCAGGCAAGCACGTGGCCCTGATGGCGCACTTCAATCACTGGCGTGAAATGGATACACCCATTGTGCGTGAGGCGGTCAGGCGCATCCGTGCGGCAGGCGTGGTGATCCGCGCCCAGGCTCCGATTGTGCGCAACATCAATGACGATCCGGCCGTCTGGGCAAAAATGTGGCGCACGCAGGTGGGCATGGGCATCATTCCCTACTATATGTTTGTCGAGCGCGATACCGGTGCCAAACGCTACTTTGAAGTACCGCTGGAACGCACCTACCAGATTTACCGTGAAGCCATCCAGCAAGTATCAGGACTGGCACGCACGGTACGCGGCCCGTCCATGAGTGCCGGTCCCGGTAAGGTGGAAATCCAGGGCATCGTTGAGCTGAATGGCGAGAAAATCTTTATCTTGCGCTTTATCCAGGGCCGCAACCCCGACTGGGTACAGCGCATTTTCTTTGCCAAATACGATCCCGAGGCCACCTGGTTTGATGACCTCAAACCGGCTTTTGGTGAGGAAAAGTTTTTCTTCACTGATGAATACAACGCCATGCAGGGGGTGTAACCGACTATTTGTCCGGTAGGAGAGAAAGCTCATAGTAATAGAAGTGGCTAGGGGCTTTTTTTCAGCGGGATGAATCCTGATTGCGAAAACTGTATAACCTACGTTACATAAAATGATTTGATTTTGAAGAGTTATTCGACGGTTTTGTTTTGTTGTTTTCTGATTGCATTTGATTCCAATCGTTATCGGATGCATCTCCGGTTTGCCCATTCCTGCAATTCCAGATTTCAGTATCAGCTCGATCTTTTCAACTGCTTCATTGCTGATCTTACCGAGGTAATTTTTTGTGTTCCAATCTGCGACATCAATGTAGATTGTGCTCAGATGCCTGGACAAAAACATGGCAACAAAGAATCGCACATGGCAATGACAATGCAATATTTGCTTACCATCTCAAAATAAAAGGTGTAGATTATTTCAGAGGGGGATAGTAATACACCACTATTCTGAAAACCTGAAAACAGTTTCCTGTCTAACAAGGGATCCGTTCCAAAGCTCTCCAGGAGAAGGAGGAACACATGAAACAGCAGAAAAATCAGGCCGGAACTCAAGCTCGAAATGCGTGTGTTTTGGCAGGAAAGCGGTCCCCCACGCAATTTACTTCTGCCCTGGGTTTACCCGGATCAGGCTGTTCTGGTTTTAATCCACAACTTTACTTTTCTTCCGATTTCGGTGCCGGCAATGGGGCGTTCAGTTCTGGCCGGGGTCTGTCGCCACCATCGATCACGCGCAAGACCAGGAAGGAATTGCCACGATATCTGAATGCATTGATCACCTGGTTGATCGTGCTTTCTGTTTCTCTGGTCGTAGCGGGTTGTGAGGAAGGCAACCCCCCACAACCTCAATTACAACCACAAGTTTGCGGCACGATCCAGGGATTGGCCTGTCCTGCCGAGCAGTACTGTGATTTGGGCATCGGCCAGTGCAAAGTTGCTGATGCGCAAGGTGTCTGTAAAACCAGGCCAACAATCTGCACGAGAGAGTTCAATCCGGTTTGCGGTTGTGACGGAAAAACTTATGGTAATGCCTGTGGAGCGGCTGCGGCAGGTGTTTCTATCGATCATGAGGGTGAATGTAAAACAGCAGAACCCCAGGCTTGCGGAGGAATTGCAGGAATCAGGTGTCCGGATGGCCTGGCATGTGTTGATGATCCGGGTGATACCTGCGATCCCGAACACGGGGGAGCAGATTGTGCGGGGATATGTATTGCCGGGCAGGGTCAGTGACATCTTTTTATGTGTTTTTTAGAAAAATGGAGGTAAAAATATTTTGCAGGTAACGTGAGAGGCCACTCTGTCTCCCGGGTTGGGCAAGATGAAGTGGGCCTGTTATTAGCCCGGTGCGGATGCGATACACATCAGGAACATGGTATCTGTAGAGGGCACAACACTCGGTGAGGTGGCTATCATGAAACAATCGAATGTGATCAAACTCTTTTCAATTGTTCTCGGGTTATGGCTTTTGTTTAATCCAATCGGTACTCAGGCAGAAACAGCAAAATACGAGACAATCAAAACCGAATATCAGTATGCTGCAAAAGTGGCGTGTTCGTTATTACTGCCACACCAGGACGGTACTCTGGCGAAAGGCATATACCGTACTATCATCAATATTCACAATCCTGCCAGCAAGAAAATCACGGTTGCCGCCAAGGTGGCACTTTCCACTCAGATGGGCTCCGAACCAGGCCCTTTCAATGTTACGCCGTTCAAGGGAATTACACTGCAACCGGATGGTGCTGTCGGAGTAAATTGCTTTGACATTGCCGGCTACTTTTGCCCGATTAATGGGGTATGCGTAGATTTTGCATTTCTGGAGGGGTTTCTGGTAGTGAAAAGTCCTGTTCCACTGGATGTGGTAGGGGTATATACCGCACGACCCGTGGAGGGAGAAGTTCAATCGATCGATGTCGAAACTGTTCAATCGAAAAGGATACACGATATCGTGAAGCTGGGTACCACCGAGCTGCCCGGGCGTGGAGAGGGAAAACGTGTTGATTATCCGCCCAAAGGAAGCGCTGCATACGATGGTCAGAAGCCTAAACAAATGTGTGGAGGGATTGCCGGTTTTCCCTGCCCCGAAGGTATGAAGTGTGTGGATGATCCCTCGGATGACTGTGATCCTGCCAAGGGAGGTGCCGACTGCGCGGGTATCTGTGTGAAATAGCGTAAAAATGAAGCGTTGGGTTGTCTCTGCGTGTGGGCTATCAGGGAAAGATGCGATGAAACAGGCTGCTGTGATCCTGACGGGAATCCTGGTATTGCTGGCTGGAAAAAGTACCACGGCAATATCGAGGGAGCCCTTCCATCTGGAAAATATGACGTGTTCCATTACGTCAGCCAGTATGAATGGCTGTACCGGGGTCCCAACGCTTCATTCCGGAATATTGACTCTATCGAAAGAGGGTACTTTCAAATTAAAGGCACGCTACGAGGGCTGCTTCATGGTCGAGAATGTAACAAAATCGGGAGACTTTGCAGCATCCTTTTTCGAAAAAGCAATGAGCCTCGAATTGCTGACCACAAGGACCACGGGCATGAAGAATGCGCTATCAGATTTTCCCGGGACGCTGGGGTTTGCACATCTGAATTATGACGGGCTGGACGGGTACTTTATTGATATATCTGCTGTAATTCGTGCACGTGGACGCGAGATGGAAAATGTCATCGTTACCGCAAACCTGCAATGCACGGTGATCGATGACGCAGCAAGGACTGCAGTAAAAGCAGATCGATTGTCATTCATCCAGAAAGGAGTTTACAAATGACACACCATACAGAAGTTTTTGAAGGCGGTACGATCGATATAGAAGACGATACCAGCCTCACAATCAATGGAAAGGAAATCAGTTACGTACATGATGCAGTAAAAAACAAGTGGTCTTCGAGATATCTGCCTTATACCCAATATGATTCATTACTGGATCTGGCGCGGGCGATCATCCGGGACACCGTTGAATTCTCCGGTGTGAAAGAGTAATTCCTGCAGATAAAAACATGGAGGAAATTCTCATGGCTATCAGAAAAGATGCAAATACACTGACTGCTGCAGAACGGGCAGAATTCGTTGCTGCCATTCGCGTGTTGAAGGCCGAAGGCATCTATGATCGATTCGTGCTCAGACATGCGAACGCCAATATGAGTGCAATTCACCGATGCTCTGCTTTTTTGCCGTGGCACCGCCGCTTTATTTATGATCTCGAACTGGAACTGCAGCGCGTTTCGGGTAACCCGAATCTCGGGATACCTTACTGGAACTGGCCATCAGGTAGCGCCAATGCCTCCATGTGGAATGATGATTTGCTGGGTGGCAATGGAGATGCCGGTGGTGTTGTCCGTACCGGTCCATTCCGCTCCGGGCAATGGACTGTCATCAATTCCAGCGGATTGCCAGCAGGTCCGCTGATGCGCGCTTTCGGTCAGAACGGCTTGCCAACCTTACCCACACAAGCGGCAATCAATCAAGTCATGGCCGTTACGCCCTATGATACATCGCCGTGGAACATGAACAGCAATCCAAGTTTCCGTAATCAGCTGGAAGGCTGGATTGGCCCCAATCTGCACAACCGTGGTCATGTCTGGGTGGGGGGGTCCATGCTGCCGATGACTTCCCCGAATGATCCGGTGTTTTTCATGCACCATTGTATGGTGGATAAAATCTGGCATGAATGGCAACTGCGCTTCCCGAATCAAGGTTATTTACCAGCCAGTGGCGGCCCTTTTGGTCAAAATCTGACTGATCCAATGGGTAGTACCCCTTCAGGACAGGTCGGGTCGCGTCCTATCGATGTGCTGGACAGTGCAGCGCTGGGTATCGTATATGATGATGCTGCTCCTCAGCCGCAACCTCAGCCGGAAATACCGCTCATTGTCGTTGGAGCCGATCCGATAGCAGCTGCTATCGGCGTGCCGGGAGAAACCGATGTTTTCCGTTTCGAAGTCCCGGCCTTCGGTGCTCATACGATGTATACCCTCGGATCATCCGATACGTTCATGACTCTGTTCGGCCCCAATGATCCGAATTTTGAAGTGGCATCAGATGATGATGCAGGCGAGGGTTTCAATGCACAAATCAACCGCAATCTGTCTGCAGGTACTTATTTTCTGCGCGTTCGTCTGTACAGCCCGAACAGTACGGGAAATTATGCGGTTGGCGTGCGCGCAGTCAGTGCCACTCCAGGCCCTGGTCCCGGCCCGGTTCCGATCCCCGAGCTCATCGTGAATGGTGTGGGCATCGATGCATCGATTTCTGCAGCGAATGAAAGCGATGTGTACCGGTTTAATGTTACTACGGGAGATTTTTATACCATCCAGACGAATGGGACAACGGATACCTTCATGAGCTTGCATGGCCCGAACAGCCAGATACCGGAAATCGCCAGCAACGATGATTCAGGCATCTCCTTCAACGCGCTGATCCGCCGTCAACTTTCTCCGGGTGAATATTTCGTTCGTGTAAGACACTACTCGCCATCCGGGACAGGTGCTTATTCTGTTCGGGTGACGCAGGGATGAGCTGATTGCTTTGTCTTGAGAACAGGATTTGATGAATCGCACTTTTCATTTTTGAGTGCACTTTGAGAAAGGGAGAAAAAACAGCTACCAGGCAGCCGCATACACACTAAGACCAAAGTTCCAGCAGCTGAAGGAAATGTAAGTTATCACTGACAAAAAGGGGATGCGCTATGAATGAATTCTTTTTTCAGATCATTTTTCGGCTTGTGAACCGATTCCCATGGATCAGTCGAGTCGCCTCGCGCATAACGTGGTTGCGGCGCTGGATCAGCGATACTTTTATCAATTGGCAGGCCTATGCCACAAACCCCCGTCCCAGGCCATTCTCCATGGCCGCTCCCTATACCACATGGCAGGCATTGACAGACCGGACATTCACCGGACGACATCTGCCGGAAGCGGAAGGAGAACAGAATCTTCCGGATCTGAAAAGTGTTGTCAATCTGTGGCGCAGAAAAGAAAACAGGGAAATCCCGTCAGTTGATACCAGCATCCTGTTTTCTTTTTTCGCTCAATGGTTCACCGATAGTTTTCTGCGGACAGATTTTTTCGATCGCCGGAAAAATACATCAAATCACGAAATCGATCTGTGCCAGATCTATGGCTTGCGTGAAGACATCACGCATTTGCTGCGGTTGAAAAAGGATGGCAAGCTGAAATATCAGGTCATCGATGGAGAAATTTTTCCTCCTTACCTTTTCAATGTAGAAGAAACGACTGCAGATAATTGGGTGTTTGCTGACAGGGAATTTGAGAATCTGCATCCCCGCGCTGTTCTGGAATTTGTTTTTGACAATGTCCCGGAAGAACGGTTGAAGCGTATGTTTGCCACCGGGCTGGAACATGGTAATTCATCGATTGGCTATACCCTCATGAATACTATCATGTTGCGTGAACACAATCGGATCTGTGACGTGCTCAAAGAAGCGCATCCCACCTGGGATGATGAACGTCTGTTCCAGACAGCCAGAAACATCATGATCGTGCTGCTGATTAAAGTGGTGTTGCAGGATTATGTTTCGCATTTTACACAATTTGGTTTTACGCTCGATCCTACACCGGGGATGGCGGAAAGGCAGCGCTGGTATCGCACCAACTGGATTTCTCTGGAATTCAATCTGCTCTACAGGTGGCATTCGATGGTGCCGGAATACTACTTTGTCGGTGATCAGCGATACACGCTCGATGAGTTTCGCAACAATACCGCGCTGGTCACACACCAATATGGTATTGGAACCATGATATCAGCAGCCTCGCAGCAAAAAGCCGGCCGTGTCGGTTTGTACAACACGCCTCAGTTCTTTTTTGATCCATTGCCTGTGGGTGCGGATAACCGGAGTGTCATGGAACGCAGCGTAGAGATGGGGCGTCAGGCCAAACTGCGCTCATTCAATGATTACCGCCAGGCATTCAGCATGCCGCGTTTGAGAAGTTTTGAGGAATTGACAGCAGATCCGGCGCTGCAACGGGAGTTGAAGGAACTGTATAACGATCGCATCGATGACCTGGAGTGGCAGGTCGGTATCTTTGCGGAAGATCACGATGAAGGGTTTAGTCTGGGGCGCCTGATGGTGCGGATGGTGGGTTACGATGCATTTACCCATGCTCTGACCAATCCACTGGTATCGGGCTACGTACATAATGAAAAGACCTTCTCGTCCGTCGGGCAATCGATCATCGAAGAAACCAGTCTGCTTGCAGATATCGTTAAACGTAATGTCAGGGACAGCGATACGGTTATTGCAAGTTTCAGAACCTCTGCTGTTGCTTGAATGAGGATGTCGCAGTGAAGTAATCCGGGAACTGGATGAATTTTATCCTTTTAAAGGAGCGTCACATGATGAACAAGCTGCCACAACAGGAAGAAAACAGACGCACGGTAGAGAATAGGAAAAATTATCTGCTGCGAAGACAGGCGCAGTATCAATATGCCTACGAGTATGCCAATACGATTGCTGTGGTACGCAAACTGCCATGTCGGGAGATACCAGGGCCTGGATACTGGCTGCGTGGCGGGATCAATTTGCTGCAGCTGATTCCAAGTCTGCCGAGTCTGCTGGTGACGTATATGCGCTATTTGCTTGGCAAACCGATGGAAAGCTACCGCGACTATATTTTTTATCCGTTTAGCCCTCCGAATCCGGCACTGGTCGATAACTTTCAGCAGGATCTGATATTTGGCCTGCAACGTGTCATCGGGGTAAATCCTGTCGTATTGCGCGCCGTGACTTCTCAGCATCCGCTGCCACAGAAATTACCGGAATCTGAAATCCAGCGTGTTTTTGCAAAGTATGTTGATGAAACTGACTATGCGACTGCAATTACGCAAAAGCGTGTGTATATCCTGGATTATGCAGATCTGGAGATATTGCAGCGCAATCCCGGACAAATCGATGGCGGCCGTAAACAATATGTCACAACCCCGATTGTGGTGCTGTTTCTGCAAGCAGATGGCATATTGCGGCCGATTGCCATCCAGCTGTATCAGGATGCCGGGCCTGACAATCCCATTTATACTCCAAACGATGGCAATCTGTGGCTGGCAGCCAAAACGTTTGCCCAGGTCGCAGATGGTAATCACCATATACTGGTTACCCATGCCACCCGCATTCATTATGTGATGGAAGCCATTATCATGGCCTCACGCCGGCAGCTTTATAAATCTCATCCGCTCTGTGTGCTGTTGAATCCGCATCTTCGACATACACTCAACGTCAATCATCAGCACACCTTCCTGCGGGATCGAAAAGGGCGCCCCGGCCGGTATGGTGAGCTGTTTGCCGGAGATTATGATGCGACGACTCAGTGCATGGCCAATGGTATGACAAGTTTTGACTTCAGGGCATCGGCCTTCCCTAACGATATTGCCAGCCGGGAAGTCGATAACCCTGATCTCTTTTATCCGTATCGTGATGATGGTGTGTTGTTATGGAATGCAATCCAGCACTTCGCCACAGAATATATCGATGTCTGCTATCAATCGGATGGGGATGTGGCTGAAGATTGCGAGATTCAGGCCTGGGCGCATGATATCGGCGCCCGGGATCGCGGCAGAATTCCCGGGTTTCCCGCCAGGTTTGCATCCAGACAGGAACTGGCCGAGACTATTGGCCATGTCATTTTTCTATGTACGGCATTCCATTCGTGCATTCATTTCAACCAGTACAAATATCCGGGTTTTGTTCCCAATATGCCTCATTCGGCTTATGCACCTCCCCCGGTGGGGAAAGGTGCGGAAATGGATGCAGACGGGCTGTTGAAGTTTCAACCCGCATTCCGGGCGGCATATTCGCAAACCTGGACTTATTTCCAGACAAATTTTACTGTCAATCGTATCGGCCAGTATCCGTTGCGGCAATTTGACCCGGCAGCACGTGATGTCATAGAGCGCTTCAGAAAACGGCTCCAGGAAATAGAAGGACGAATCGATCAAAGAAACAGCAGCCGACCTGTTCCCTATGACCGGATGAATCCAAGAATCATCCCGAATGGGGTAACGGTTTGATTCTCGCGGGATTCGTATGAATTTCTAATAGCCTGGTAGAGCTTCTGGATTTCAGATGAGCCACTTTCCGATAGTTATCGTACTGACAGGATTACTGCTTTTGAGCGGATGTGATGCTTTGGAACCTGAAATATCCTGTCTCTCTGTGCTCATGCAAGGTGACATTCAGCACGTTGCCAAGACGAGAGAACAGCGGTTTCTCGGTAAGGTCACCGGGAGACGGGCGCATTGTCTTGGTGGAGATCATGCTGTGGCGCTCAACCGGAATCCCTGGCTGGATTGGCCAAATTTCTGGGGAACAGGTGACAGCTTGTCATTATCTTCTTCGCCATTGGCCAGCTCGTTTTTCGGTCCGAATGAACGTGGCATCAACAGTGCGCTTTATGAACTGGAGTTGCAGCGGATCGAGCTGATCAAATTCAATCTCTTTGACAATAGCGGTACTTACCAGGCTTATGTGACAGGCCGTGATGGCAGGGCAGGCCCTGTTTTACAAGTCTGGCCGGAAATGCAGTTACCGCCAACTCATCCTCGTTACAAGGACGTTGAGCATAATCAGGAACATCAGGTTTGCAGTGGCGAATTGATTCGTTTTCGTACTGTTACCGGTATCTGTAACGATATCTACAATCCGTTGATGGGCTCGACTCATCAGATCTTTGCGCGCAATGTCCAGTTCGATACGACCTTTCCTGATCTGGGCCTCGATGAGATGGCCAGGAATCGTCATGGAGATCGATTGGGTTTGCTGAAACCCGATCCGCAGGTCATCAGCCGGAAATTGTTTACGCGCACGCAGTCACAGCCTGATAAATGCCGGAACGACGACGAGTTATCTGGCGATCTTGAGAAATTCGCATGTGATTACAAAAAAGCACCGGCCCTGAATGTGCTGGCAGCTTTCTGGATTCAGTTCATGACCCATGACTGGTTTTCTCATGTGGAAGAGGAATCTGACCAGTCAGCGTGGATGACGGTGGGTTGTATAACTCAGCGAATTGACAACATCGAACAGCCTTTGGCAGCGAAGGAAGCCCGCCAGCTGGGCTGCCGGCCGGGTGACAGAATCCATGTTGCACCGATCGATGATGACACACCGCCCGCATCGTTCATGCACGACGGCCACCTTTATCGCACACGCGCGCCGAAAACGACACGTAATCATGTGACAGCCTGGTGGGATGCCTCACAGCTTTATGGCTATGACGAGCGCTCCAGTCAGCGGGTGAAACGGGATCCCGAGGATGCTGCCAAATTAGCGCTGATTCATGTAAGAGAAAGCGTGGATAGAGGCGATGAATCCGGATACTTGCCGACCTTTGAAGTGGATGATCCGATCGATCCGGCATGGTCAGGTCAGGAAGCAGCCGCTTTTCCGGACAACTGGTCCATTGGATTGAGTTTTTTTCATAATGTCTTTGCCAGAGAGCACAATGCTTTTGTTGAGGAATTCCGCAAGCAGGCAGCCAAAACACCTGATGCTGACAGCGGCTTGAGGAACCCGGCGCACCCTGAGATGATCATTCGTTACCGGGATGTCACGGCAGGCGAATTATTCAATGTAGCCCGACTGGTGATTGCCGCCGAGATCGCCAAGATCCATACCCTTGAGTGGACGACGCAGCTGCTGTACAACGAGCCGCTGTATCGGGGGATGAACGCCAACTGGCATGGGTTATTTCACGAACATGCGGCGGTATCCGAGGTACTGAGAGAAATTATCCGCCAGCTGGACGATACCGAAGGTATCAGCAACAGTCTTCATGCCGCTTTCGCTGGTGGAGCAGGTATTTTCGGGTTAGGCAATCATCGCTATGAAGGCGCGCCGCTCTATTCCCTGGTCGATCGCAACAGAAAGGATATCTGGACACTCACCCGCAACGAAGATATCAATGGCGGAGTCAACCATTTTGGTTCTCCTTTCAGTTTTCCTGAAGAGTTCGTCACGGTATATCGACTGCATCCTTTGTTGCCGGATTTGATCGAATACCGTGAATGGCATAACAATCCGAATATCATTCGGCAAAAAATACCTGTCATCGATACCTTTCGCGGTAAAGCCACCGGGGCGATGCGGCAGAAAGGCCTGGCAAACTGGGCGCTCAGCATGGGTCGTCAGCGGGCAGGTGCGTTGACGCTCCAGAATCATCCGCGGTTTTTGCAAAACCTGAAGATCCCTCATCTGCAATCATCCACCCGGCAAATCGACATTGCTGCACTCGATCTCATTCGCGACCGGGAGCGGGGCATTCCGCGCTATAACGAGTTTCGTCGGCAGTACGGGTTGAAGCAATTGACCAGCTTCGATGATTTCATCGATCCGCGCGTGCCCGGAGATTCGTCTGTTCGTCGCGAACAGGAGCAGCTCGTGCGGACATTACGTGAGGTATACGGACAGCACCGGTGCGATGCATCCAGACTGATCACAAACGCCCAGCTGAATGACGACAAATCACCCATTAACGATTGTCTGGGGCATCCCGACGGCAGTCTTGTAGACAATATCGAGGATGTCGATACGGTCGTCGGCTGGCTGGCGGAATTCAAACGGCCGCACGGTTTTGCCATTTCAGAAACCCAGTTCGTCGTGTTCGTTCTCAATGCTTCACGCAGACTCTTCAGCGACCGGTTTTTTACTTCGAGTTTTCGCCCGGAGTTCTATAGCATTCTGGGAGTGGAGTGGGTAATGCACAATGGGCCGGGCCCGGAAATAATGGAAGAGGGGACGTACAATGGTCACCGGCAACCGGTTTCTCCGCTGAAGCGAGTCCTGTTGAGAACGTTGCCCGAGCTGGCGGATGAGCTTCAGGGTGTGGTCAACCTGTTCGATCCCTGGGCGCGAGATCGCGGAGAATACTACAGCACTCAATGGAAACCCCGGCGCGGTGCCGAGGGGGATGAAGTATTTACTCGGTAAGAACCCGTTCAATATCTCACTGAAGGGTGCATTGCGGCGTTAAAATCGAACTCGAAATGCTCAGGGTTTACAGAAGCTGATAAGTGATCAGCTGTGGTTTCCAAGTTTACTCCTTACATCTTCAATAATGACTTCACCGGCCTTTTCACTGATCATGTAGATGGCGGATACAATAAAAAAACCCGGTATTCTGGGAAAGATTGAAGCATCGACAATCCGCAGGCCAGTGGTTCCGTAAACACGGAACCGGCTGTCGACGACGGCCATTTCATCGCTTCGCGGTCCCATTTTGCAGGTGCAGGAAGCATGGTGCCCCCAGGCCTGATCCTTGATGAACTGACGGATTTCATCTCGGCTGCTGACGTTTGCACCCGGTAGAATTTCTTCATCAACCAGATCCCCGCAATCTTCGAGAATATTGCGAACGGTTTCCACGCCCTCTACTACTGAATCCAGATCCTTCTTGCTACTGCTGTCATCCTCATTTTCAGGAAAGTAGTTGAAGTTGATGTCAGGCACATCGCGCGGATCGCTGGATCGTAAGGTGACATATCCCGTGTTGCTTGCGTGTGCCTTGAGAATGGCCCAGGTAAAGATATTTTCTTTGCAGGTATCAGAGTGGTCGCCATTCTTATTACATAGCGCATTAGGATAGCGACTGTTATCTCGGGTAATATCACGAGCATAGCCTGGATAGTAGCCGCTGAAATTACCGAGCAATCCAAAAATCAACAGATCCGGATCGTCATCTGGATGTTTGGCAGAAGAGCGCTTGATGAGCGCAATCGTTGCACCGTTCGTGGTGTAAGGTCCTTTTTCCTGGAGCCACAGCGCGTATTGCGGATCTGGCTCTTCTCCAGGTTCTGGCGGGCGTAATTTCATTCCTTTGATCAGGGGAATGTTTTCTTTGAGTCTCGTTACCACGCCGATTTCATAGCGATCCTGTAAATTTTTTCCGACACCTGGCAGTTCTACTTTTACCTCGATCTCATGTTTTTCCAGTTCTTCCCGCGGACCAATCCCGGATAGCATGAGCAGTTGAGGCGTATTGAAAGCACCCGCAGCAATGATGATTTCACGTTTTGCACAAACTGTTTTGGCTTCGGAGACAACTGATTCTTCGTGCCGGGGGTCAGCGCGATATTGATGAGCGCCCACACGATACACCACGCCGTAAGCTCTGTTATGTTCGTCGAGCAGGATCCGCTGGACCAATGAGTGGGTTCTTACTATCAATTTGTCAGGGCATTGTTCCCGAACCCGCAGGATGTACTCTCTGGTACCTGCCCGCTTGCCGTGTTGGATCGTCATCGGAATTTTGCACAGTCCTTCAGGAATCCTGCGAATCAAACGCCAGTCATTGGGATCGAAGCGAATGATAAATTTCAGAATCCCCAGAAAAAAACGTTTGAGCGGATGCATCATGCGCCGGGATTCTTTCACTGCGGCGATCGTCAGTTTTGTCAGGACTTTGTCCTTCAACAGCATCCAGCGGTTAGCTGGATTGGTTGGCAACCAGCCGTCAAATCCATGGCGACTCCAGATTTTCCATCTTGGAACATATTCGCAGCGTTCCAGACGGCGGAAGTATTTGTGCATATTTCTGCTATGCCAACTGGGATCATTCATCAGTTTGGCAATGTAATCCCAGTCACTATTGTGGGGATACATCAGAACCATGGCATTATGTGCGGTACATCCGCCTAATGTGCCCGAGCGAGGGTAAAGCACACCATTCTTTTCTTTGCTGAACTTGCAATCATATTCCTGCCGGACTTTGTCGCCATAATGATGAACAAAGTAATCCCAGCGAAGCGCTTCATTTTCCGAAGCACGTGCATGAAATGCCGGAACCCTGTAATCACAGGGCTCATCATCTCCTCCGGCTTCCAGCAACAGCACACGAAATCCTGCCAGAGCCAGTTTGCAGGCGACTGGCCCACCTCCTGCACCGGAGCCGATGACGACATAGTCAAACTTTTCGTCACTATCACTATCGATCTGATTATTTTCCGGGGAGGCAGGCTCAATCATAGATATCTCCTGGAGCAGAAAACGGGTAGAGCGTCGTGATCTGTAAACTGAGAAATACGGCGGATATTCCGGCTGCATGTTGGATTACCCGCCGTTACAGAATTACATGGTCTTGAGAAACTCGATCAAAGCACGTTTATCGTTATCATCGAGCGCTGTTCTGCCTTCTTCTGCCGGGAGGTAGTCTGTGCCGAAATAATGCCCGCGGTTAACGACAAAATCCGGACATTTGTTAACGCCCAGTAAAGGATCGACTATCCCGCTCAATATTTTGCGCAGCTCTTCATCAGTCATGCTTTCAGGATGTTCCTGGGCTTTCCACAAATCAAAGATATCCCACCCGATAGCCCTTGCAAGATCCCACGAAAGAGAAAGCCGCTGCCCCCAGTTCATTTCCATATTGGTATTGGAAACCAGATTCACAGGAATGCCTTCAGGGAATGGACCAAGCTCCAACCCATCACCAATAGGGAGAATTCTGACATACCATGGCAGGTAACCTTTCGGTACTTTTAGCTCACTCCTTTCTGTCGTCCGGTCGATAATACCCGGTACTTCTTTGCCGGATCGGGTCAGATAGGTTTTTCCTTCGCAACTGCCTGCTGCTTCCGAATCATAGGCATAGGAGCCTTTTCCTTCTTTATCCTGTCCGTAGTAGTACAGATCTTTCTGATCGCAGTAGCGTTTTTCGGGCCATAGCAGCTGCTCGATACTGATCTCGAAAGATTTCATACGATCTTCCACTGAACCCGAGGGATAAAATTTCCCGACCGTATTGTTCAGTAAAAATGGTGCTGTAGACCAAATGCTCGAAAGGGAAGGTGGACGAATATAACCACGTCCCCCGTCTGGCATGACGTGATCTGCAGGTTTGCGTGTAACTGGATGATGGATCAGTGCTTTTCCTACCGAAGGCAAATTTTTGTAGGAAGTCGAAGAAAAATTGTCCCAGGTATCTCCCTGGATGGCATTGGTCGCGATCGACGCACAAATATTGGTTTCCAGCAGAGTTACCGGGATGCGTAACTCCGTGGACAGGAAATTCTCTTTGAGAAAATCTTCTTCCATGACCAGCTTTGTCATTTTCTCCTTGAATTCGGGTGAGTTGGTCCAGTGCCAATACTGATTCCAGCACTTCAAGTAATCAGGGCCGACACACCCTTTATCAGGGAAAAACTTGTTTGCCTCGTCCGGTAATTTACTCGAATGGCAAGCAGCACAATGCTCGGCAAATACCTTCTTACCATGTTCCAGAGTTTCTTCATCATCGGTCAGGTAATGTTTACCCCCGGGAGCATCCTTCAAATGATCCGGAGGGGTGGCAACCAGAAAAAACAAGGCGCCATCCAGCGTCTGCTGCTCGGTTGCCCGCCAGTAGCTGGAATTCTGTTCGGCTATTTTGATCGGGAAAGGTGTAAACGGCTTTCCTCCTACCAGGGGATTGATGTGCTGTAGCCATTCTTCACTGAACAAACCGATATTGATGAAAACACGATTCAATGCGCCCAGTGCACCGACCGAATCCGCACCATCTTTGAGCACACGCGGCGTCAGTACCGTATCCGGATCTTTGAAAAAGGCTCTGAGCGGGCTGTCGGCAGGGATTTCGTCGAAATGATTGAACTGCTTGTTATCCCGCTCGCCACCGTTCAATTTTTCTTCACCCCAGCGTAAGGTATTCAGCATCCGTGCAGGAAGGCTGTAAACAGCGTTCATGGTACGCGGATTGTTGATGTAGTCGGTGGAGATGAGTGAGGTATCCAAAGCACCCGGCCGGTTGGTATGGAGATGCTGGTAGGCGAAACTGGTTTTATCGGCCTCGTACGCGAATACCCGGTCGAACCAGAAATACTGTGCCCCGGGATTGGAATTGAGATTGGCCCACTGCGGATTTTCCGGATCTTCAGGCGGGTTGGTCGGGTTGGGTCCTACGTGACAGAAACTGCAAGCCATTCCCACCCGGTACGGTTTGACCAGTTTGGGATTATTGTAGTAATTCGGATCAGAATAATATTTTTCGGCATCCCAGCGTTTTTTTGCGGCTTCATTGAAATCGGGATTGGGAAACAGGCGCAGACCTACAATACCAGTCGCATAACCATAATAAGACCCCACTGGCACGGTTTTGCCACGCGCACCAATTTTGACGCCTGGATATTTTTCCTCATTTTCAAACGGATCAGCAGGACAGGTCGGATCTCGTACATCCAGATATAGGCCGAAACGATCTTCACGCCCGACCAGTTTGCCTTGCGCGTCGGTATTTTTTATGAAACACGGTTCATTGACCAGACCAAACCAGTGCCATCGGTTGTCGCGGCTGTATCCCGGATTTTTCACAAGCCTGGGATGATTCGACAGCACTTTCAGCAGATCGAAGCTGCCAAAGCTCTTCACGCTCATATAATCCCAGAACTTGTCGTTGCCACCCGTCCAGACGATCCAGTTGTTTCGGCCTCTGACTATCGATTTGACAGCCTCGTCCGGATTCTGTGAAACGCCGGGCACGAAGGGCTCAAGGGCAGCGACTACCTTATCAGGAGTCTGGCTGATTCCATAATCCATATCCTTGAAATAATCTTCATCCGCTCCCGGAAAGCTCTCTGCAGATCTGTTTACACACTGTGCTTCATCCAGAACCGATCCGGACTGGATGTGATTACCTTTGATACATTCGGCTGCAATTTTCAGAGATAAATCATCTGAACATCCTGCAAGAAGTAAAACCAAGCTGATCCCGGTGAAATAAAAGATATTTCTACATGTTTTCATGATGATCTCCAGTTAAATGTTGATCAGGGCAAGCTAAAGTTTGAAGCCATTACTGCAGTATGCTTTCATAATATATCCCTTTTTCTACTGAGGGTATTACTATGTTTGAATTAATTTTAGAGAAAATTAGATAGCCAATAGTTATTCAGCATAATCCTGTTTTTCTGTTTTGAGGTGATCAAACAATTGCATATTGGGTAAACCAGGAATAAAGTTATTGTGAGTGTGGTCTTTGAATTCGATACAGATTGATTCTTTTCTGCGAGGGGGGTTCAGCTTGTTGAATAGGTAAGGTGCTTGTCCTGGATCATCCTGTTTCGGATCACGTGTTGTCAGACGATTCTGTTTATTTGTTTTTGGTATAACCATGAGGAGTAACTGAAATGAATAATACGGTCAGAGCTTGGTTGGGGAAATCACGTGAAGAACTGGATGAAATCTATCGTCATGCCACGCCGGGAAATATTCCGGCAGGCGATACACGCGGCACGGCAATTCTGGCGGGATCATTCTTTTCAAAAACAGTGGCTGCTTTTGCACGCCTTTTTGCCTGGCAGGGCAAGGTATTTGATTTATTTTGTCCAGGCGGTCAGGCGGGTGTCCTTGTCAACAAGATTACGCCGTTTGGTTTGACGTTTATCGTTGCAAAGGTGTATCGCGATAAGAGTTGGCTCGACGGGCAAGACACCATCGTCATTGATTACTCTAAAACTTCATTCGTTGCCAAAGTGATTCGCGATGAGATTCGCGAGGTTGAGCCTGGTGTTTATCTTGGAAAAGTCTGGTGGGGCAAAACGCGCGTCCTGGATTTTGCCCTGACGCAAAGCGACACCCAATAACGCGCTGTCCAACTGTTTTCGGGATAGAAGACCATGACACCTCAATCTGCCTTCATGATTGCTGCGACGGTACGTGTTGGGCAACTGCAGGATTTGCGTACCTTGCTCGCTTCGATGAATACAATCCCCGGGCATGCTGATCCTGATAATGACCTGATTCCATTCGGGAAACTGGATCGCTTGCATTTTGCACGGTTTGTGATCATAGAAGCAAAAACGCTACAAGAGATTAAAGAGTTCGGTGTAAAACCACGGCCATGGCGGCCCATGCTTGCTTTCCTGGGTGACATCGACGGGGATATGCACACTTTCCTGGCAGAGCTCGTGGAACGTGCAGAATCGGGGCTGACAAAAATCTTCTCCCACTGTGATGATTTCTCTACGGGAAATCAGAATTTGCTGGAGTGGATGAAGATGCGTAATGTCAGCCCCGGCGCCAATTACGTTAACTGGGTGGGTCGAACCGTCAGGCAGATCCATGAAGAAGCAGCGCTACATCACAGCCTGTCTGACTGTTTACAGAAAATTGTTGCAGAGGTCGGGCGGGAAAATATTCATACTCTACGGCAAAAGCTTTTGTCACATGTCGAAATGGAAAAGTATAAAGGCAGGCTTGTGCTTTCCCCGCCGGAGCCAACGCCGAGTGAATGGAGAACCCGTAATCTGCTGCATAAAATCGGCGTGCCGCTGGTCCTGTTGCTTTTCTCTCCATTGCTATTGGTGATTGCTCCCTTCTTTGCATTATGGTTGAGAAAGCGGGAGCGCTCTGATCCTGAACTCTTCATCCGGCCTGCCTACTCACATATCGAAGCGCTTTCCGAACAGGAAGATTGGGATGTCAGCAATCAATACAGCGTGTTTGGGGATGTAAAACCAGGGTTGTTCCGCCTGTTGACCTTTAAATTCATCCTCCTGCTGACCGACTGGTTTGCCAGGCATGTTTACAATCACGGCTTTCTTGCGCGCATCAAAACGATCCATTTCGCCCGCTGGGTATTCATGGATAACAACCATCGCGTTTTCTTTGCCAGTAATTACGATGGCAGCCACGAAAGCTATATGGATGATTTCATCAACAAGGTTGGCTGGGGGCTGAACCTGACCTTTAGCAATGCTGTCGGCTACCCGACGACAAGGTGGATGATTAAGGAAGGCGCGCAGCGTGAGCACGCATTCAAATACACGCAAAGGCGGCATCAGATACCTACCGAGGTCTGGTACAAGGCTTATCCGGGACTGACCGCCGTTGATCTGGTGCGCAACAGCCGTATTCGGCAAGGCGTGGAAATTCGCCAGTCGGATGATGCGGAAATCCGTGAATGGCTCAGCCTGATCTGAGAGGGGGTATATACATGAAAGAATCCGGCAATTTTGAATTCGATGATGTACAGGGATTGCTGCGTTTTGGATACGGAAAGCTGGCTGATACCTGCTTCATGTTGCTGAAAATTGCGGATGCCAGTGCCGCCAGACAATGGTTGAGCACAGCGCCGGTCAGCAGTGCCATTGCAATTCATCCACCGCCTGATACGGCACTGCAGATCGCTTTTTCCGTGCAGGGTTTGCGTGCATTGGGCATTGATGAATCCATTATTGATGGTTTTTCCGATGAATTCGTTCATGGCATGACCAGAAATGAAAACTGCTCTCGTCGGCTCGGTGATATTGGACACAATGCGCCGAAGTACTGGAAATGGGGGGAGGGTGCAGACGTACCGCATATCTTGTTATTGCTTTATGCCAGAAAGGGGGGGCTTGATGCCTGGAAAGCAACGGTAGAAGGCGAGTATTTCTCACAGGCATTTCAGCTGCTGCAGTATCTGCCCACCTCGGACATGGGGCGAACTGATCCTTTCGGGTTTGAGGATGGGATCAGTCAGCCCGCGATTGACTGGGCAGATCGGCATGATACGGATTCACATGCAAATGACCGCTACACCAATTTACTGGCTGCCGGCGAAATGGTGCTTGGTTATCCCAATGAATATGGGCAATACACTGCACGACCGTTGATCGACCTTCAAAAAGACCGGTTTGCCGTGAATCTGCCGGATGCCAAAGATGATCCTGCACGGAAAGATTTTGGCCGCAATGGAACGTATCTGGTACTTCGGCAACTGGAGCAGAATGTTCCCGGTTTCTGGCAATTTCTCGACAAGGTATCGGATTCCATCCCGGAGAAGCGGGAGCGGCTTGCCGCATCGATGGTGGGCAGAGAACGGAATGGTACGCCCTTGATTGCGGAGCACATTCCGGGAATTTTGCCCAAGGATCATGGCAATCATTTTACCTATGACCTCGATCCGAAAGGGAATCATTGCCCAGTCAGTGCTCATGTGCGCAGGGCCAATCCCCGGACAGGCGATTTGCCGACGGCTGTAACGGGTACCGGTGCGATCGCACTGATAAACCGGTTGGTTAAAATCCTGGGGTTTGGACAAAAACCGGAGGAAGATCTCATTGCTTCTTCTCGTTTTCACCGTTTGTTGCGGCGTGGTCGCAGCTATGGCCCTGTCCTTGCACCGGGGGACGCTGTCAAACCGGATGCACCTGCTGCTGAACGTGGTTTGCAGTTCATCTGCCTGGTAGCCAACATAGGGCGACAGTTTGAATTTGTCCAGAATGCCTGGATTGTGAATGGCAAATTTGGTGGCTTGCAGGAGGAGCCGGATCCCTTGCTGGGAAATCGTGAACCGATGATAAACGGTAACAGCACGGATCATTTCAATCGCCCCACTTCATCCGGATCGATGCAAAAAACCTGTCATTTACCGCAGTTTACGACTGTACTGGGTGGCGGATATTTTTTCATGCCCGGGTTGCGTGCACTCAAATACATTTCAGCTTTACCTGCTAACGGAAACGGCGGTTCATCATGAACATGACAATCAAAAACCGGGTACTCAAAGCGATTCATAATTTCCTGATTTTGTTGCTGCGCATCGAGCGTCGATTGGAACCCTGGTTTCGACCGCAGTGGGATTATCTTTTTCGCGAACCTGGCTCAAGATTGATCCAGTTTCTGATTAATCGGCGACGCAAGAACAAGGATTCTGATCTTGAACTGGCGGAAGAAAGATTTGATCCCGACGAAGAAGAAAGCCTGAACAAAATTATCGATCTCATGATGGATCAGATGCGCGGGCGCTTCAAACCGGGAGGTTATGAACGAGGGGGTAATACCAAAACACACGGTATCGTGCGTGCCACCATTACTATCCGGGATGATCTGCCGGAGCATTGCCGCAAAGGTATTTTTGCCAATCCGCGCAGTTATCCGGCATATATCCGCTATTCCGGACCGGGCCCGAATGTGCCTGCTGATATTAATGATGTCGGGTTTATGAGTATGGCAATGAAAATCATGGGGGTGCCGGGCGAGAAACTGATGAGTGAAGAAAAATTGACGCAAGACTTCATTGCAACCAGCGGAGGGGCGACATTCGTTACGCCCAACACGCGGGAAAATGCCAAGTTGCAATACTGGAGTCTGGTGGATATGACACTTTATTACTTTCTCAATCCGAAAGATTCTCACTTGCTCGATTTTTTCATGCAGAGCCTGTGGACAGCAACTCAGTACAATCCGCTGGGACAGCGCTACTGGAGCTGTACACCTTATCTGCTGGGTGAAGGCCAGGCAATGATGTATTCATTTGTGCCAAAAACGAAAGAGGTTGAAAGGCATATTCCTGGCTTGCCTTTTGGCACACCACCGTTCAACTATTTACGGGAGAACATGATCAAGACGCTCAATGAAAAAGATGTCGAGTTTGATCTCATGATCCAGGTACAAACTGATCCCCATTTGATGCCTATCGAGGACAGCTCAGTGCGCTGGCCGGAAAAGCTTTCTTCATTCATTCCTGCTGCTACCATCCATATTCCCAGACAGAAATTCGATTCGGATGCGCAGTTCGAGTTTGCCAAGCGTCTGAAAATGAATCCCTGGCATTGCCTTCCTGAACACCGGCCGTTGGGTAATATCAACCGGGCGCGTTTTAGAATGTATTATGAATTATCCCGATTCCGTCAGGAGATGAATGAAACCACTCACCTTGAACCGACAGGAGATGAAGTATTTGATTAATTGCACCCTGTCGAATGCCTGATCATAAGGTGATTTCGGATGCTTTGGCTTAGAGAGAAAATTCTTGCCAATCAGACTGGCTTTGAAGTATCGTCCGGTAAAAGAAAATAGAAACAGAAGTCATTTTTACTCATTTATCATCCATCGTAACAGCAGTTGAAGGTCGACTGACCATCATCGTGGTACAGGCAAAACTAAATGGTGGCCGTCGGTGTAATTGATCGTTTTCATACACGTAGGGCCAACCACAAGGAGTATATAACTATGAGTTTTGCAAACATTATCGGTCAGTTTCTGCAACAGGGTATTTCAGGACAAAGTCGTTCGCGCCTGGATCAGGCTCTCGGTTCACTGGAACTGGACGGGGCTGGTGGCAAACTGGAGCAGTTTCTCGGAAATTTACTGAATGACAATGATAATGGTAGCGGGCGTGACTCTGCATCGACCAGCGGTGGTTTGCTCAATCTGATACGCGGTTTCTTTGGCAGCAAACAAACAGGTAAGCTGACTGGAAGTCAACTGACCGGCATTGGTGCGCTCGCAGGAGCATTGTTGAGTGGGGGTGTCAAAGCAAGCAAAGGAGCACTTGGCGGCAGTGCTATGGCAATCCTCGGTTCTCTGGCACTGAATGCGCTGAAAGGACACCTGGCTGCCGGCAATACTTCAGCCAGTGCAGCTGATATCGATCGATATGCCATGGAAGCAATTGATGACCCGGATACCCAGCGTTTGATCGTGCGTGCGATGATTGCTGCCGCAAAGGCGGATGGTATCATTGATGAACAGGAGAACGCGCGTATTCTGGGCAAGGTGGGTGAGGATGGTGTTACCGAGGCCGAACGACAACTGGTAGACGAGGAATTACGTCGTCCTGCGGATATGGCTGCGCTGGTAGCCGAGGTGCCGAATCAGGTCGTTGCAGCCGAGGTTTACAGTGCCTCATTGCTGGCGATCAATGTCGATACCGAAAAGGAAGAGAACTACCTTCGCGAGCTGGCAAAACTGCTGGGTCTGGATGCGGCAGCGGTTGCCCGGCTGCATCAACTGACCGGTGCTCCTGAAATAAGCTGAGTTGTGTACTTTTCAGCCAGGCAGTCTTTCAAACACCTGGCTGGAAAAGAAGAGTGTTATTTTTTATCCGGTTTTAACAGAGAGCAGGGGATACCCGAATATCCCGTTACGCCTGCCTGTTATCAGGATCAAAAATTCTTCCTGCCAAGGTGATATTGTGCGATTTCTGTCAATTATCATAGCCGCAATATTCTGTACTTTCCCTGTAAGTGCTGCGACACCGGCATCAGATGATTCCTATATCGCTGGTTATGCTGCAGCCATTCTGAAATTTCAGTTCGGGATCGATCTCCCTTCATTAACCGTGCGGAATGGCAATATTACGCTGCCAGCTGACAAATTGCCGGCAGAAGACCGTACCAGGATTACGCAGCTGTTCTCGGAGATTCCCGGTGTTACCAGAGTGGAAATAGTGGAATATACCGCACAGCAACCTTCACTTGCTTCTCCGGAGCCAGATGAGGCGATTGTCGATAAAGGCGCTTTGGCAACACGCTCAACGATGCTGGCAACTGGCCCCCTGCCGGAAGGTCATTTATTCAAGCCATTACTGGCTGACCCACGCTGGAATCATTTCTCGGCTGCCTACCGTAATTATGTGGGAAGAAATGTAGACGGTAATCATAATGGCTCTGTCAGCTTCGGTGAAACGATACCATTTTACCGTGCCAATATCGGGCAATCGATCGTGCAGTGGGAGGTCGGGCTCCAGGCCGGTATATTCAGTGATTTCAACCTGGGTGCTTCCTCAACTGATCTCATCAATACCGATTTTATCGGAGGAATCTATACCAGCGTACGGGCAGGTAATGCTTCCGCTTTTGCCCGTATTTATCATCAGAGTTCTCATCTTGGCGATGAATTCCTGTTGAGAAAACTCACTGATATAGAGCGTATCAATCTTAGTTATGAGGCCGCCGATCTCAGACTTTCCTATGAATTCCCGTATGGAATACGTGTTTATGGCGGGGGTGGTGGGGTTTTTCGCAAAGAACCGTCGGCGATCAAGCCCTGGTCAGCGCAATACGGTATAGAGTTCAGAAGTCCGTGGCAAATGGAGTTTGCATTGGTACGGCCGGTTTTTGCCGTGGATATCAAGAATTACGAACAGAATAACTGGAATGCTGATATATCTGCCAGAGCCGGTATTCAGTTCGATAATTTTCAGGCCTTCAACAGGAAACTTCAATTTCTGCTTGAATACTTCAACGGATATTCCCCTACCGGCCAGTTCTTCAGGGAAAAGGTGGAATATCTCGGTATCGGCGCACACTATCATTACTAGACTTACAGTATAATCAACCGCTTTGGGTAGGATACTGTCATGGAAGCCGAACAAATCAATGCAATGACCGAACAGCTGGAAGGCATGAAGCAAAGAAGTCTTGATTTGCGGAGGTATCTTTGACTTCGATGCCAAGCAAATACGGCTGACGGAGCTGGAACGCCAGTCTGAAGATCCCGCCATCTGGAATGATCCGGATCGCGCCCAGGAAATGGGGCGTGAGAAAAAATCTCTCGAAAACATCGTACATACTCTGCAATCGGTCGATCGTCAATTGCGGGATACGCATGAACTGCTGCAGATCGCCCAGGAAGAAAACGACAAAGAAACCCTGCAAAGCATTGCCGATGATGTCACGGAACTCGATCAGACACTGGCCGGGATGGAGTTTCGCCGGATGTTTTCCGATCCGATGGATCCTAATAACTGTTTTGTCGATATCCAGTCCGGTTCGGGTGGAACTGAAGCACAGGACTGGGCATCGATGCTGGAAAGAATGTACCTGCGCTACTGTGAACGGCGCGGACTGGGAGTGGAACTGCTGGAAGAATCTCCTGGCGACGTAGCCGGTATCAAGAGTGCCACGCTCAAGATAAGCGGTGAATATGCCTATGGCTATCTGCGCACAGAAACGGGTGTGCACCGGCTGGTGCGTAAATCACCATTTGATTCCGGTAACCGGCGGCATACTTCCTTTGCCAGCGTGTTTGTCTATCCGGAAGTGGATGACAGTATCGAAATCGACATCAATCCAGCCGATTTGCGGGTAGATACCTTTCGTGCCTCAGGCGCGGGCGGGCAGCATATCAATAAAACAGATTCAGCTGTCCGGATCACGCATATTCCAACCGGTATCGTCGTTCAATGCCAGAGTGGCCGCTCCCAGCACCGCAACCGTGCTGATGCCATGACAGTACTGAAATCCCGTTTGTATGAAGCAGAACTGAGAAAACGCAACGAGACCAAACAGGCCATCGAAGATTCCAAAACCGATATCGCCTGGGGTCACCAGATTCGCTCTTATGTGCTGGATCAGTCCCGTATCAAGGATTTGCGCACCAATATCGAGATCGGCAATACCCAGGCTGTACTCGATGGTGATCTGGATACATTCATCGAAGCAAGTCTCAAGCAGGGGGTATGACCTTTCACCTGCTGGCAAAGCACGGAGGGTACGGGCTGATATTCCAGGATAAAACATGACACCGACCCTCATCGAACTGATGGGTGCAGGGTTATTTGCCCTTGCCATCCTGCACACTTTTAGCACCGGATTCTTCAAGCGACTGGCGTATATCCAACCTGCACATGCCGGGCTGTGGCATCTGCTGGGTGAAGTGGAGGTGGTGTTTGGCTTCTGGGCACTGGTGCTGGTGGTAGCTCTGTTCACCATCGAAGGTGAAGCCGCAGCGATACATTACGTTGATTCCCGCAATTTCACCGAACCGATGTTCGTTTTTGCCATCATGGTGATTGCAGGTACCCGCCCGATCCTGCAGACAGCGATGGCTGCGGTTCATTTGGCCACTCGCCTCATTCCCCTGCCGGGCAGTATGGGATTCTGCTTTACCATCCTGACATTGATTCCTCTGCTCGGTTCGTTCATTACCGAGCCTGCTGCCATGACACTGGCTGCACTGATCCTGGCCGAACATATTTTCGCGAAAGGGATCTCTGCACACATGAAGTACGCCATCCTGGCTGTACTGTTCGTCAATATTTCCATCGGCGGTACATTGACACATTTTGCCGCACCCCCCGTTCTGATGGTGGCAAGTAAATGGAATTGGGATACGGCTTTCATGCTGACGACTTTCGGCTGGAAGGCAGCCATCGCCGTAGTGGCGAATGCGCTGTGTGTCACGTTGCTGTTCCGTGAAGAACTGCGATTGCTGCCGGTAACCGAGAACAATCGTCATGAGGCTGTACCGCCTGTGCTGGCCGGGGTGCATCTGGCATTTCTGGCGGGCATCGTGATGTTCTCTCATCACCCGGCCATGTTCATGGGGCTGTTCCTGTTTTTTCTGGGAATTACCCACGCCTATCAGCAATATCAGGATCGACTGATTCTGCGTGAAGGTCTGCTGGTTGCCTTTTTTCTGGCGGGGCTGGTAGTGTTGGGCGGCCAGCAGCAGTGGTGGTTGCAACCGCTGCTGATGAGCATGACCAGCGACCAGATGTTCCTCGGTGCAACCCTGCTGACCGCAGTGACCGACAACGCAGCACTGACCTATCTGGGTTCGCTGGTCGAAGGATTATCCGACGATCTCAAATATGCCCTCGTCAGTGGTGCAGTGACAGGAGGTGGCCTGACTCTCATTGCGAATGCACCCAACCCGGCGGGTATAGCTATCCTGCGTAATCATTTCGATGATGAGGCGGTGCACCCCTTCAGGCTGTTGCTAACTGCAGCAATCCCCACCTTCATTGCGGCACTGGCATTCCGGTTGCTGTAATCAAACGCGATTAACGATGGCTGCCCAACAAACAAGCTCTGGACAGTGGAAAAGCGCAGGGTGCGCTGGCGTGTGCTGCTATTAGCTTCTGGGAAATAGTGTGTTGTTTCGAAAAATGTGATCAACACAGTAGGATGCGGGTTCGTACCTCACCGTATCCTACTATGCTGGATTCAGTGGTAAAAGAGATTTGGAACAATAAAAACCTGAACCAAATTGAATATCAGATATTCTCCTTACCCCTGTTTTGCTACAGCAGTTGGAATAGCTTCTACTTCACCATTCAGCCCCATCAACAGTGTTTCAACCTCTATTTTTGGATATTTTTTATTGATCATATCTTTGAGCTGTGTGAGTTTTATAGTGTGTTCTGCCGTTTCTCTATCTGTATCCTTGGAGTAATCTTCTCCAAGTAATATCTTATATGCACCACAGTCACGATGATCCATCACCATAACGGTGTGTATCTCGTGCAGATTGACCGCCAGGTCGAGATGATCCCAGAAGGTCCTGCTCCAGGCAGGATATTTATCTGTAACAGCACCCAGTGAAGCACCGGCCAATACAATATGGTCATAGTTGTGGTACAACCCTCGACGGAGCATGTAGCGTTCAATTTCATCCATCAGGCGGTAATCCATACAACTTAAAAGTAATGTACCTGCTTTTTTTTCTGCACGGGCTTCCGATATCCCTGATACCACTGAAAATAAACCTATGCTACTACCAAGCGCAGCGAGCTGAAGAAATTTCCTCCGATTGGCTTGTGGAAACGGAACATCTTCGGTTGTGTGTGAACAAGACTGTTTTTTCATTTTCTCTCCATAAAATTTTGTAACTGCTAATCATAGATATTTTTTAAATCTATTTTCAACCTCTTTGTTATTATGGCTAATCAGCTGTAATTTATATTTATATGGAATATATCGGGGTTGGTAAAAAATATATATAAATTAGTAGGATGCGGTTTGTACCTCACTACATCCTACTGCGCTACTGTGTAGCGGTAAAATCGTAGCTTGATCGGGTTAGGGAACCTCTGCACACATCCCACATGGTCGCACACTGTGTTTTGCGGATGGAATGCAAGGCGAGTGAGGCAGTGAATGGCTACTCCTTTCACAACGAACTCAACGCTGCAGTCCGTCTGCAAAACCAGTGCCCTGAAGGGTTGTGGCAAAATCACGCGCTCGCCGTGTCACGCGCCTCGGCATCGTAGAATAACTACGATCTTCGTTGCGCTCCTTGCGATCATCATGATTTTGCCTGCAATGCGGCTCATGGAGGATGCGTGCAGAGGTTCCTTAGAGCATACGGAAAATTTTTATGCGGAATCAGATCTTGAAGAAAGCAACCGTTTCAATAATGCTGTTGCTCTGCATCAACGTAAGCGTTGCTGATACTTCAACCAGTGTTAGCTGCGCTGAGAGTGGCTCTGCATCCGCCTATTCCCGTTCAGGAAACAGTGTTTCATATTCAAGTGTAAATTGTTCGAGTAATAATGAACAAAACGCAATGACACCAGCTGGCATAGCAGTCAGTAAATCCTATTCACCTGAACCGTATACATCACTGGTTTTATCGGGTGCGTTCAATACTGAAATAAAAACCAGTAGTGAAAACAGAGTCATAATTTCCGGAGATAGCAATTATGTGGAATCTGTTGAGGTCAATTCATCCGATGGAGAATTAATCATCCGCAGGCCAGGCCCAGGAAATGATAACCTCAATGTAATTGTAGAAAGTATCTCACTTCAAAAACTCAAAATCTCCGGGGCGGGTAGCACAAATATTTATGGTGACTTTCCTGATGGCTTATCTGTCAGAAAAAGTGGTGCCGGCAGTATAAATATCGAAGGTCAGGCAAGCACGCTTAAGTTAAATCTATCCGGGGCAGGTAATACAACAGCAAGAGATTTCACAGTAGATAATGTTGAAATTGATGCTACAGGCGCAGGTAACATAGCTGTATGCGCTAAAAAATCAGTGGCAGGATCACTTGCTGGTGCCGTGCATTTCAAGGTTTACTGCAATCCGTCTCAAAGATCAGTCAACACGCGAGGGGTTTCACGCGTCAGCTATCGGTAAATAAGATTTCCCTTATTGTCTGTAGTCATTTGTATGATGCAAATAGGGCATATATGTCGTACTTGCTTGTATGTTGATTGGTTATTTCTATCCGTCTGTATGCTGCTCGGCTGTTTCATCTGGACCGACGCAGCGCAAGCGCCGAAAATAGTTGTGATAAGGTTTTACGTCCCGACTGAGCACACTTAGATTGGCAACAGCCGCATGGGTGCCAATGTAGAAATCCGGCAACGGTACGAGTCGAGTGCCACCCCGACGGCGATAGTTCAGATAGGCTTTCGCCGCCAGCCCGGCACACGACCATGGTAAGGGACTGCGCAGGGTATCGTAGATATCAAGCATCGTGTCCAGAGCATCTATGTCTGGTCCCGGGATAAGCAACTCAGTGTAGATCATCAGATTGATGTGCAGTGGCGCCTGCTCGCTACAGATCTGAAGCTGATCCACGGACCAGTCGTGCCACCGGCTATCGGTGTCCATGCAGTCGATCCAAATATTGGTATCGACTAAGAAACCCGCCGAGCCGTCATATTTGGACAAGTCATGCACAATCGTCGCCATCCGGGCGCAGGAACGCCATGATGTCGTCGCTGTTCATCTGCTTGAATGGCTCATCCAGGCTTTTGCGTACCTTTGCGGCAGCAGCGCGCAGCGACTTACGTCGGTCGTCAGTTCCCATGCCGGTCTTGCTGATGATGATCTTTCCTCCTTCCAACGAGAAGGTGACCTGGCTGCCGGGCAGAAAGCCGGCAGCATCGCGCAGGCGTTTGGGGATCGTAACTTGTCCTTTGTCAGTAACTTGCATATCCAGGTTCCCAAAAAGTAAGAATTCCTAGTTAGAATTCTACTCTTAATGGCAGTGGCGCTCCAGCGTGGGAACCATCAACTCTGAGGATAATTTCTTCCTGTCTTTGCTACACTTACCTGATGATGGATCACGATCACAGTTACAAAGCATTGTTTTCACATGCCGAGATGGTAGCTGATCTGCTGCGTGGCTTCGTTCGGGAAGAATGGGTCAATGAACTGGATTTTTCTACATTAGAGAAAGTCAGCGGTAGCTATATTAGTGACGATTTACGGGAACGGGAAGACGACATCATCTGGCGCATACGCTGGGGAAAAGACTGGCTGTATGTCTACCTGCTGCTCGAATTCCAGTCCACGGTAGACTGGTTCATGGCAGTGCGGATCATGACCTACGTCGGTTTACTGTATCAGGATTTGATCAGAAGTGAATCGATCCATAAGGGTGAGCAACTGCCGCCAGTGCTGCCGGTCGTGCTATACAATGGTGATAACCGCTGGCAGGCACCGGTAGACATCAGTGAACTGATCATCCCGATCCCGGGTGGATTGGAACGCTATCGGCCACAGCTACATTATCTGCTGCTGGATGAAGGCAGCTATCATGATCATGAACTGGCCACCCTGCGCAATCTGACAGCAGCATTATTTCGGCTGGAGAACAGTCGTACGCCGGAAGATGTCCAACAGGTGTTGCAGGCGTTGATCGCCTGGTTGCAATCACCACAACAAAGCGGATTACGGCGGACATTTACTGTCTGGTTAAAACGGGTATTTCTGCCTGGCAGAATGCCGAAGGTTAGATTTGATGAAATTCAGGATTTACAGGAGGTACACAGCATGCTGGCAGAACGTGTCAAGGAATGGACCAAAGACTGGAAACAACAAGGCATAGAGGAAGGATTACAAAAGGGATTGCAACAGGGATTGCAGCAGGGGCGACAAGAGGGGCGACAAGAGGGACGCGAAGAAGGGTTGCAGCAAGGTGAAGCCGAGTTTCTGCTGCGCCTGCTGGAACGGCGTTTTGGTCCGATCAATGAGACGATACGTACCCGAATCAGGGCAGCGGACTCGCAAACCTTGCTGACCTGGGGAGAACAGATACTGACGGCACAAACGGTCGAAGAAGTGTTTGAAGCATGAACCGTTCAGGAAGTGGCGGGGTTCCTTGCTGGATTTTGCAGGAAGAAGTTCTCCGGGCTCTATTCTGAGCCCGGAATATATTCAGGAAAAAACGCTAGGACAAATCGACATTTACGGATTCTCAACATCTATAATTTTTGCTTTACTGAAAGAGGTCTAACATTTTCAGTGAGGAATGTATGAAACGCTATGAATTGAACAGGGAGCAATGGTGTCGAATAGAGCCGTTTATACCGGGGAAAATTGGGGATCGTGGCCGACATGGTGCTGATAATCTATTGTTCATAAATGGTGTTTTATGGGTTTTACGCTCCGGCGCGCACTGGCATGACCTGCCGGAGCGGTATGGCAAATGGAAAACTGCTCACAAACGCTTTACGCGGTGGGCACAGGCCGGTATTTGGGAAAAGATATTCGATGTTTTGACCGAAGACCCGGACAATCAATATAT
>NZ_FUWK01000038.1 GCF_900167395.1 Nitrosomonas europaea | reverse complement strand
TGTCTGCCTGGAAAATGGTACGGAACATCGCCTGACCCAGCCAAATCACCCCTGGACCAATGGTCAAGTCGAACGCATGAACCGCACCCTCAAGGAAGCAACCGTCAAACGCTATCATTATGAAAATCATCAACAGTTGCGAGAGCATCTTTACAGCTTCCTGAATGCCTACAACTTCGCCAGGCGACTCAAAACCTTACGAGGACTCACACCTTACGAATACATCATCAAATGCTGGCAAAACGAACCTGAACGTTTTATCATCAATCCATACCATCACAAAGTGGGACTAAACAGTTAGCTACCTTGGATTGACTGATGCAGATTTTAGAGAAGACCAAAACCGTCGCTATGGACTCAGCGAGTTGGAGCGTATGAACCGTGGCCGTCGCTCAGCGAGCATACGGCATCAATTTGGCTTCAATGAAAATCATTCGCTGGATACAGCCGTTTATTGGACAGAAACATATCGTTACTATAATCGCCTGAACCAAATCAACGGGATCAATCTCGGTGGTATTAGCGATATTATTAATAATAATGGTGCTAATGCAGACTTACTGCGTGGCATTCTGCATGGAACACGGAATACCACGCATGCCAACGGTGTACGCTATGGAAATAATGATCAGAGATTTACCGTTAAGGGCGTACAAATACAATCACATAATCGTTTCAAAACAGGGCCGTTAGAACATCAGCTTCTCAGTGGAGTACGCTATAGCGAGGAAACACCGGAAAATGCCGTAAAAGGATTATCGAACGCTTTTTACCAGCAAGTGAACGGCAGCCTGGTTCATCAGCGAACTGACAGTGCGGTGCCGACAGAAGGCAAACTGAATGCGCTGTCTTTCTGGATTGGAGACAAAATTTCGTTAGGTAACTTAATGTTTTTTCCAGTTCTTCGCCATGAACGCATCGATAGCAAGGCAAATATTGCTGATAATGCAACACAAGCACAGATCGATTCACGGATGAGCAATAGCCTCAACAATACCAGGGTAGGTTTAGGGGTGAATTATGCTATCAATCAGCAATGGACGGCACTGACTGGCGTTCACCAGGGGTTTGCCCCTCCCGGTAACGGTGTGGGCAAAGGTACAAAAGGGGAGACAAGTACAAACTATGAAGCGGGTGTAAGGTTCCGCAACAACAGATTTTCTGCGGATGCGATTGGTTTCTACACTGACTTCAAGAACACTCTGCGTCAATGCCTTTTCGCTAATCCTTGTTCCAGTCCAGTTCCGGGAGGAGCACCAATTGTTGATGGTAGTACTCAACAGACCGGATCGAAGGAAGTTTATGGGGTTGAATTTAGTGGAACCGGTGATTTGTATCGCGGTAACTCCATAATCGTACCGGTACGTTTTTCCTATACCTATACTGATGGAAAATACACTGGCGGCTCCGATTTGCCGACAGGCGTTCGTGCAGGAGATGTTATTGAATATACCCCTAAACATGTTGCTTCATTTCAATTAGGCGTGGAAGGTAGTACAGGACATGGTGACTGGAATACTTTTGCTGTGTTGAGCTATATTGATGGCTCCTATACGACTAGCAGCGCTCGTCGACCGGGTGTGGACAATACCTATCTCAAAACCCAAGGGTTGTTCGTTGTAGACTTGGTAGCCTCATATCCGCTAAGTAGGTGGGCTGATATGTACTTTCGCGCAGATAACATCTTCAACGAGCAGAAGATTACCCATCGCGGAGCCGACGGTGCACGTGGAAATGCGCCGCGTTGGTTAAGTGCTGGTTTGAAACTGAAATTTTGATCAGCTTAAGCGTACTAATACTCAAGTAATATCATCAATAATTGCGGAAGGATGTTGCTTGAGTATTTAATATGATGGACTGGTCGGACATCCTGTCTAGTAAAGGGAGTTACAGGCTCAGCCGGATTATTTTTGAAGTGTAACTCCTCACTTTCCCTGATTGAGATATTCCCAATATTTTGATCTGCTTGCAGCGAGCAGAAATACCCACATTACCAGTACGAAAGGAAAAGTAAGTACAGGCAGGCCGAGTGGTGTCAGAAAACCAGTCAGGCCGGCCTGACATATGACCGTAAAAATACCTGCCAGAAAAGCCAGTCCCATACTTCTGCCGGAAGGTTTGAGAAACGCCCACCCTACTGCCATCATAGCCAGTACAGGATTGAACGCATATAGTCCCATTTCAATAAGACTTTTGTCCATGCCCAGAAGAACGGGTATCACGATACCGACAATAGCACCAGCCAATGCCATAGCTGCGCCCCGCAACGAATGGATGGCGATACCGGCCAGAAACAGGATGCCCACGACAACACTGTCCGCAAACATGACTTCACTGATTCCTTTGGCAGCAGCCATATACCCTATTTCTACCGGTATCATGGAAATATTCGCAGCTTCTACCGGAATACCAGCTGTCGGCAAAAGTGGTCCCCGTGAAAAGCTGTCAAAAGCATACACTGCTGCCATGAACATCCAGCAGGTCAGGATGAATGGCGCAGTTGAGGCAGGAATGTCGCAGGGTTGCAGGATTCTCATCAATGCTGCCAGTACGATAGTTGACAATATCGAGGCAAGTACGACATATAACCAGAGCTGAGGGGAGTTTTCCAGGAACAGAAACAGGCAGGGGCCTACCAGCGTTCCGTTGAAACCATACAGCCCCGCATCAATATCCTTTTCCGGAAATCCGAGCAAATGAGCAGCAATCGTACTGCTGAAGACACCTGCAGTTGCAGCCAGCCCGGCAGTCACTCCTCCAATATACAGGGCCATTAAAAAAATCAGGCCGGTTACTGCATTACAGCAAAAGAATACCTGCCCCACTCCTCTCAGAATAATACGAAGCGGTTTGGGTATTGTCCTGTCGACAGATAAAGACCAGTCTATGATAACCACCGTTGAGATTTTATAAAATTATCTATTCGGATAAATTTTGCATTATCAATGAAGTTACCTTCCAGATTTCTGGATTTCTGATTTTTTTACACTATCTATAAACCTGTATTCAGGCTGATTCATCTGGTTTCGCCTGTTTGTACTCTGGGTTCTTCAGAAATTGGTTTGGGACTATCTACCGAAAATACCCAGATCATGCCGCAATTAAATATCTGACATTCAGATGTGTTTAGCCGAGCTGCAAACATTGATTGAGGAAACTAATCTTGCGGCGGCTTGTTTCAGTCACGCTTATCACATAACGCATATATCGGCGCCAATTGTTTCAAATCAGCAATTTGAATCTGCCTGAATCATTGTCAGCTTCTTTTACAGAATGCCTGTATTGATAGATATCGTCTGATTGTTATTCGTTACAAATCATATGGATATAGGTAGTGGCATAAGAGTTGCTTAACTAATGGGGAGTTAATGGCTTTTCCATATTGCCGAGATGGCAGCAAAGGTAAATCCAGGCACGACATTGACACGAAAATGCTCCATTCGTGTTTATCTTCGCTCATTATATTTTTACGGAAGCTCTGACATGAAGAAAACGACAACCAGAATAGTGTATGCAGGAATGTTTCTGACTGCCGCACTGGTCCTCGGACAGAAAATGTTCATGGAGAATCGAGTTGTCGATGACGGCCGGGTTCATACCCGCGCTGGTTCTGCGGGCAGCGTCATCACTGGTGGTCACGGCAGGAATATGTCGAGTGTTGAAGACAGTGTAAAAATTGCCGGCATCCATGGCGGCATTGGTGATTTTTCTGTCGATGGCGATAGCATCCTTTTTACCAGTGAAGATTCCGTCTACGAATATGAAGATCAATCCGGCGAGGGTGGTTACGGTAATGCTACCCATAGCGCTGGAGACAGTGAAAAGATTACAGGTAGTCATGGTCGCAACGGCAATAATCCTATTCATACCGGCTCGGGCAGCGGTACTGTTAACCGTCCGGCAGGTTCAACTCCAGGAAATACCGGTCGTTCGTATGCGGATGGAAATGGAAACGGTGCAAGGGGTAATAGTATAGGCGGTCTTGGTGGAGGAGGTGGTGGGGGCGGTAATGGCGCGAGAGGTAAAGATGACAATACTGATAAAGACCCTGCTAACAATGCTCCTGGCATGAATACTGGTGCAAACCCGGATCGGGAAGAGACCCGTGCTGACGAAGATAAAAGTGATCCAGATCGCGGCGGTAAGCCCGATGGAGATGATCCTGATAATGATAAGGCGGCCGGTCCTGCAGGCAATCCACCCGATAAGGGAATTCCGCCGGAATATTTTGATGCTCCTCCCGGTAAAGAACTGAATGATCCCTTCCAGCCGCCGATTCCCGCTGAAGAAGTCGGTGGCCGGGATTATGAAGAAGCAGGAGAAGGGGCAGGAGCATCTGGAGATCCTGGAGCCAGAGCTATTCCCGAGCCCGTCAGCAGTCTGCTGATCGGGTTAGGCAGTGTGATGCTGCTATGGTCACGACGTCGGGGCAGTCGCAGCTGATTATCAGCAACGTACCAGAACCCAGATAACGGCAGATATGTATCAGGCATATCTGCTCCGGTCAATGGCATAAACCAGTCCGGAAGATGTGGCATACTCCATCCTTTGCTCTATTCCGGGGAGATGTTTTTTCGTGGCCAGTTATGAGTTCCTGATCGGGTTGCGTTACACGCGCGCCAAGCGTCGCAATCATTTTATTTCCTTTATTTCGCTGATTTCGCTGCTGGGGATGACGTTGGGCATGACGGCGCTGATTACGGTCATGTCGGTCATGAATGGTTTCCACAAGGAAGTGCGTGCACGCATTCTCGGCGTGGCTTCACATGCACAGATCAGCAGTTATCAGGGGAGTCTGTACGATTGGGAGCAGATCAGGGAAGCGGCCATCCAGAATCCGCAGATTGCGGCAGCTGCTCCTTACATCGATGCCCAGGGGATGCTTTCACACGACAATATGGTGCGCGGGGTAATGGTGCGGGGTATTTTGCCGGCAGATGAAAACAGAGTAGCTGATTTTGCCGGAAAAATGGTGGAAGGCAGTCTGGATCGACTCGCACCGGGAGAATTCGGCATCATCATCGGCCAGGAACTGGCACGCAATCTGAATGCATTTCCAGGTAACAAAATCGTGCTGATTTCCCCGCAGGGACAGATTACACCGGCCGGAATACTGCCTCGTCTGAAGCAATTTACGGTCACGGGTATTTTCGATGTCGGGCACTTTGAATACGACTCCGGGCTGGCGTTGATCCATCTGGCAGATGCACAAAAACTTTACCGCATGGCGCCCAATCAGGTTTCCGGCATCCGGCTCAAATTGCACGATATGTTCAAAGCACCGCAGGTGATCCAGGATCTGGCCAGGGTATTGCCTGCTGACCTGTATTTCACCGACTGGACACAGCAGCACGCTAACTATTTTCGGGCTATCCAGATCGAGAAACGCATGCTTTCGCTGATTCTTGCATTGATCATCGCGGTTGCAGCATTCAACATCGTTTCCACACTGGTGATGGCAGTGACCGATAAACAGTCGGATATCGCGATTTTGCGCACGCTGGGGGCAAGTTCCGGCAGCATCATGAAAATTTTTATCATACAGGGGGCATTGATCGGCATACTGGGGACGCTGCTGGGGTTGCTGGGCGGTGTGCTGCTGGCCTATAACGTCGGTGATGTCATTGCATTCATCGAGCATCTGCTCAGTACCCAGTTTTTGTCGCAGGAGGTTTACTACATCAGCAAGATTCCTTCCGATCCGCAATTGGCCGATATTGTGACGGTTGCGGTCGTGTCTCTGATTCTGACATTGCTGGCCACACTCTATCCCAGCTACCGTGCGTCGAAAGTCAATCCGGCCGAGGCATTACGCTATGAGTAAAATCATCATTGCCTGTCGGGATCTGTATAAGAGTTATTTCCAGGGTAATCTCGAAGTTCCGGTGCTGCACGGTATCGATCTGCAAGTGAATGAAGGTGAAATGGTCGCGATTGTCGGTGCTTCCGGTTCGGGCAAGAGTACATTGCTGCATGTGCTGGGGGGACTGGATAAGCCGACGCGCGGGGAAGTTACGCTGCTGGACAGGGAGTTGTCCACCATTAGTGAAGCGGAGCGTGGCTCATTGCGCAATCATGCATTGGGTTTCGTCTACCAGTTTCATCATTTGTTGCCTGAATTCAGTGCCCAGGAAAATGTTGCTATGCCGCTGTTCATTCGCCGTATGAATAAAAAAGCCGCAATGGAACAGGCAGCTGCCATGCTGCAACGGGTGGGCCTGGGGCACCGGCTTACGCATACTCCCGGTGAATTATCCGGAGGTGAACGTCAGCGGGCTGCGGTTGCGCGCGCACTGGTGACCCGGCCAGCCTGTGTACTAGCCGACGAGCCGACCGGTAATCTCGACCGGCATACTGCCGAAGCGGTATTCGATCTCATGCTGGAACTCAATCACGAGGCCAATGCGGGGCTGGTAATCGTTACCCACGATACTCAACTGGCCAGCCGTGCAGATCGGGTATTACATTTGGTGGATGGTATGCTTCAGTAGGTGTCACATCCCCTTTGATCATTAACTCATTCCACCCCAAAAATCGGGTTGCCCAGTTTAAAATGAACACAAGAGTCCTGAGTATCAATATCAACTCGAACTCTGGTGATGGACTTGGCAGAATCCCATTTTGGCAGTGTGTGAAGATCAATTAAATTTTCTCCAGTCCGAAATAAAAACCTTGCACTATGTTCCTCATCAAAATAAGGTTGCTTATCAACCAGCCAGAAAAGCTGTAAGGGCACTGATTGTGACCCATCAGCACAGCTCAAACTAATACTGAGATAATCTACCTCTTTAGGCTTAATTATTTCTGATACCGTAAAATCAAAGAAAGGGTCATTTCCAATAATCTGGAACTCATTAGTCGTTGTACCCTGTAATAAATGATTTAATCCAACAGCTGTCGTAGTCTGAATTGGTTTAAATTTACTTCCTAACGGAACAAGAACTGGAGGAGGGTACGAGGCAAACCACGGACTTCTTGAGGCACGTTCAACCACTGTAAAAAAAACATAGTCTGGCTCCCATTCCTCGACTAACTGGACAAACTTTCCACCCGGCTTCATCGCTTCAGCCCAATGCAATTGAAGTACTTCACTAAATGTTGCAGCCATAAAAGGCGACATTACAGTACCAAAAGAATCTCTTAGCCAAAGTACCTTTTTCTGATTAAGAGCACCACAAGATTGAACCAGAAGCGGCTTATTTGGGGCATTAACTTGGGGGTTTCCTCCTTGTCGAAGTATAAACCCAGTGTCATAGTCCAATTGCGTAGTTTCCACTGCTAAACTTGATATGTAAGTTACAGGCTCTAAATCAGGAAGATAAGTTGTAAGCCTGAGAAAATTTGCCAAATCGCCTCCAACACGAGAATCAACTCGATTGAGTTTATAGATTTTTTGTGGCGGCCATTGAATCTCTGGAACAACCTTACCCACCTGCTGCGCAAAGGCCTGAAAAGCAATTCCTGCCCCCAAAGCATTCCAGTGTGTATCCGTCTTATAATATAAAGCCACGGAGTGGCTTGCTTTGCTCTTCAATAAAATACTTCTAAAGTCAACATAATGAATTGTATTTGCTCCGACAAGTAAGGCATCAGTAGCATTAGGTATGGATGGCTTGGCCCAAATTGGCAAATTCTCAGGATAAATAGTCCCTTTATTGGGGCCGATCATAATTCTAAAAAGTTTTACCCCTTTACTCGAAAGATATCTGTTCCAAGATTCTATAGCGCTTCCGATTTCCTGACCGGAAACATAGTCTGCTGCAGATGGAGGACGGCGATCTATTGTTCGAGTTTCTTCATATAGATCTCCCAAGAAAAGCCAATCATCGCGACCAATTATTACTTGATTTGAATCTGTACTTATACCAACCGGATAAAGAAGTAGTGCTGCCCATCTTGATATGAAATCCATGTTATACAGGAAGGATTTCTCTCCCCATTTGATGGTTTCGCGACTTGGGGCAGTAAAAATGTTGGTTGCGGGAACAGCCAGAAGACTTAATAAAACTACAGACAAAAAAATAAATGTATTACGTTTCACGATCCGTACAATCAAAAATTGAAGTAAAGAAATACCGAGCTAGTCGCGGCCAGCATGAAGTACATCGCTGTTACAGAAAGAACAATACTAAAAGCAAGCTCCCTCATTCCAATGGTTTCGCTCACCATTTCCACCGAATTCTTTTGAGGAATCAGCATGAATGTGGCGAAGATTGCCAGATAAATGGGAAATTGTCCGATAAAGCTTGCGGGCATAAACTTCAATAAAATGTCAGATAACCAACCTCCCCAAGCCAAGTCTGCTACTGGAATTACAACTGCGGTATGGCCTAACACGGAAGAAAAATCAACCATTCCACGCAGTACACGAAATGCATCATCTAAAGTCTTGGCACGAAAAAATACCCAAGCAACATTTACAAATGTAAAAGTCAAAATCCACGCCAGAGCGGAATGTAATGGATATTTAAGTAGTTTCCAGAATCGATGAATAACAAGAGCACAACCATGCATAGCACCCCATATTACAAACATCCAGGTCGCACCGTGCCATAAACCTCCCAGAACGAATGTAATGAAAATATTAAGATAAGTGCGATATTTCCCGCATCGATTTCCACCCAAAGGAATATATAGATAATCTCGAAGAAAATTACTGAGTGTAATATGCCAACGTCGCCAGAAATCCTGTATATCTAAGGCTTTATAAGGAGAATTAAAGTTTATCGGCAGCCATATATTGAATAGTAACGAGGCGCCAATCGCCATGTCACAATACCCGCTAAAATCAAAATAAAGCTGGAAAGTGTAGGATAAGCTCGTTGCCCATGCAGTAAAAAAATCGAGTGGCTGACCACCATCAAACCCTGCAGTCGCCCAGATAGCAAAGCTATCTGCAATAACAACCTTTTTGAAAAGTCCAATTGAAAAAATGAATAAACCTTTCAAAATATTCGAATATCTACGTATTAAAGTCCACTGTGAAGAAAATTGCGGCATGATTTGCCGGTGATGGACAATTGGCCCGGCGATAAGATGTGGGAAAAAGGTTACAAATAGTGAGTAATTCAGCAAATCATACTCGGCTGTCTCACCTTTATAACTATCTACCAAATAAACAATTTGCGTAAATGTAAAGAAGCTAATCGCTAAAGGAAGAGTGATTTGTGGCAGCTCTAAATCTGTTCCAAAAATTAAATTAACGTTACCAAGCAAGAAATCAGTATATTTGTAATACCCAAGTAATAGGAGGTTGGCAGTTATTCCCGTAGCAAGCACAACTTTCCTATTGATCCTATGGCGTATTTTTTGCTCCCGATGTAGAGATTGCTCATGCGCTTGAGCAAGACCTGTCCCGATCGCAAAATTTAGAAAAATCGATACCAGAATTAAAGGTAAATACTTAATATTCCAATAAGCATAGAAAAACAGGCTCGCAACAACTAACCAGACTTTTCCGGCAATAACCAAGCGCTTGTAATTAAGCCAGAAATAGACGAAAAAAGAAAACGGCAAAAAAACAAGAATAAATTGCCATGAGCTAAAAATCATTTGTGGTCAAGCTGATCAAAAAATGGAGCTATTTTATAATTTATGAAAAGAGGCACGTCATATTTTCACTCTCACCATCATCAGGGATTGAACAAATAGGTTTACTACAGATCTTCTGGAAATACTGTTGTGTCAGTTCCGTTTTTTTCCTGTTTTCTCGTCAAGTGAGCGTAAATAGGCAAGTTTCTCCCCTATTTTGGCTTCCAGGCCGTGGGTGGTAGGTCGGTAGAACTGAACGGCAAGGATGTTATCCGGAAAATAATTTTCCCCGGCAGCGTAGGATTCCGATTCGTCATGCGCGTAACGATAAGCGGCACCATGCCCCATTTCGCGCATCAGTCTGGTGGGTGCATTGCGCAGATGGATAGGGACCGGACGGGAGATATCTTCCTTTATGAAGGCTCGTGCCTGTTTGTAGGCAACATAGGCAGCATTGCTTTTCGGTGCGCAGGCCAGATAAAGCGTAGCTTGGGCCAGTGCCAGTTCGCCTTCAGGGCTGCCCAGCCGTTCAAATACCTCACAGGCATTCAGCGCGAGTGTCAGTGCACGTGGATCGGCCAGCCCGATATCCTCAGTAGCGGTGCGAACCAGTCTTCTGCCAATGTAACGTGGGTCGGCGCCGCCATCGAGCATGCGGCACAGCCAGTAAAGAGCTGCATCGGGAGAAGAGCCGCGAATGGATTTGTGCAGAGCTGAAATCTGGTCATAAAAGGCATCGCCACCTTTGTCAAACCGGCGCACGTTACGTGCCAGCACTCTGCTCAAATAATCGGCATCGATCTTTATGATTTCTTCGGTTTCGGCAGCATTTTGCACCTGTTCCAGCAGATTCAGCAGGCGACGTGCATCTCCGTCTGCAAATCCGATCAGTAATTCAATGGCAGTATTTTCAAATTCCAAATCCAGCATCGCAATGCTGCGAGCACGCTCGAACAACTGATGCAGCTCCTGATCAGTCAGGGCTTTCAGTGCATATACCTGAGCGCGGGACAGCAGCGCACCGTTGACTTCAAATGAAGGATTTTCGGTAGTGGCGCCAATAAAGGTGATCAATCCCTGTTCCACATGAGGCAGAAAGGCATCCTGTTGTGCCTTGTTGAAACGGTGGACTTCATCTACGAACAGCAGTGTCGCCCTGCCCGTGCGCTGCAGTGTAATCTGGGCACGCTCGATTGCTTCCCGGATATCCTTCACGCCCGACAATACGGCGGAAATAGCGATGAATTCGGCATCGAATGCATGTGCCATGAGCCGTGCCAGTGTGGTCTTGCCACTGCCCGGCGGCCCCCAGAGAATCATGGAATGGGGTTTGCCGGACTCGAAGGCCAGCCGTAAAGGTTTGCCCGGGCCCAGCAGGTGAGATTGGCCGACGACATCATCCAGCGTCCGCGGGCGTAAACGTTCTGCCAGCGGAGCAGCCGGATTCCGGATCGTATGAGGAGAATCAGTCACGAATCACATCCACTCCTTCCGGTGGCGTAAACTGGAACAGATCGGGTGTGAGTGTCGGGTTTTGTTCGATTTCGGAAAAAATCAGCCACGTTACCTGATCGAAGCTGTCGCGCAAAACCATCTCACGTAAAATGCCTGTTTTTGAAAATCCCAGCCGGATCAGCTCAAACGAGTTTTCCTGATTCTTGGGAATCGCTTCCAGCCATTCTGTTTCTCCCTGTACGTCGATTTCCTGCAGGTTAAAGTCGCGTTCAATGGTATTGCCCCCTGCGAGCAGCGCTGCCGGAGTGCTGCCCAAAGCCTGATCGAGCCGATGTACCGTGACCTGAGCAAGATCCTGATCATAAAACCATACCTGTTTACCATCGCCGACGATCAGCTGTTGATAAGGCTGATCGTATGTCCAGCGGAATTTGCCAGGGCGTTCGAACATCATGCTGCCACTGGCTTTTCTGATAACCTGGAAGTTCTTATCCAGCAACGTTTGGGAAAAATTGGCCTGGAAAGTCAGTGCCTTATTGACAAAGGTTTTAAGACTTTTAACGGCACTTGCCTTGACCGGTACAGGTAACAGGCAGACTGACAACACGAGAACGAACAGTAAACGGGTCATGATGAATTATCTGATTGAGTTGATTGATCGGGTACGAGCGGCATAAAGCCGGATACGGTTCATTCGTTCCGGTCGGGAGTCAATACTTCCCGGTTGCCATTGCTTTGCATGCTGGAAACGAGGCCGGCGCGTTCCATTTCTTCGATCAGCCGGGCAGCACGGTTATAGCCGATGCGCAACTGGCGCTGTACCAGCGAAATCGAAGCACGGCGGGATTTGATCACAATGCTGACTGCTTCGTCATAGAGTGGATCTGATTCTCCGCCAGCAGGTTTGCCGGATTCGCCACCATTTTCATCAGACAGGGCGCCTTCTTCACCCGCCTGAAGTATTTCCTCGATGTAATGTGCTTCACCATGCTGTTTGAGATATTCCACCACTTTATGAACTTCGTGATCCGCCACGAATGCACCATGTACACGCTGGGGATAGCCGCTGCCAGGCGGGAGATACAGCATGTCACCCTGACCAAGCAGGGCTTCCGCACCCATCTGATCGAGAATTGTACGTGAATCGATCTTGCTGGAAACCTGGAAGGCGATCCGTGTCGGAATATTGGCTTTGATCAGTCCGGTAATCACGTCCACCGACGGACGTTGTGTGGCAAGCAGCAGATGAATACCGGCAGCTCGCGCTTTCTGGGCAAGCCGTGCAATCAGTTTCTCGACTTTCTTGCCCACGATCATCATCAGATCGGCCAGTTCATCGATCACCACTACGATCAGCGGCATTTCCTCCAGTAATTCGGGAGAGCCGGGTACTGGATTGAGCGGGTTGGTCAAGGGCTCTTCATTTTTTACCGCTTCGCGTACTTTCTGATTATAGCCAGCCAGATTGCGTACACCCAGTGCCGACATCAGCTTGTAGCGTCGCTCCATTTCCGCTACGCACCAGTTGAGGGCACTGGCGGCATCGCGCATGTCGGTGACGACGGGGGTCAGTAAATGGGGAATGCCATCATAGACCGATAATTCCAGCATTTTCGGATCGATCAGAATCAGACGAACATTATCTGGAGATGCTTTATAGACCAGGCTCAGGATGATGGCGTTGATTGCCACGGACTTACCGGAACCGGTCGTGCCAGCAACCAGGGCATGCGGCATTTTGGCAAGATCGGATACTACGGGGCGGCCGCTGATATCCTTGCCGAGCGCGATTGTCAGGGGAGAGGGATGATTCGCATACACTCCGGATGCAAGAATTTCATGCAGGCGAACAGTCTGGCGATTCGGATTGGGAATTTCCAGCCCCATTACCGTTTTACCCGGTATCGTTTCTACTACACGGATACTGGCGACTGTCAAAGCACGGGCCAGATCCCTGACCAGGTTGACGATCTGATTACCTTTGACGCCAACCGCGGGCTCGATTTCATAACGGGTGATGACGGGTCCGGGATAGGCTGCCACGACCTTCACTTCCACTCCAAATTCCTGCAGTTTGCGTTCGATCAGCCGGGAAGTAAATTCCAGTGTATCGCTGGACAACATTTCGACATTATTCTGCGGTTCATCCAGCAAATGAAGAGGGGGAATAATCCCGTCAGGCGAATTGGAAAACTGTGGTGTCTGTTTTTCTCTGTTGCTGCGCGTGGATCTGGGAGGGGTGGTTTCGGGCATTTCGATATGCAGCGGAACCAGTGGAAAAGGTTGCTTTCCGATTTCTTCAATACGAACTTCCCGTTCAGAGGATGGTAATGTGCTATTACGACGATTCAGCCACCCCATGCATATATCCCTGACAGCGAAACAGATTTCCTCGATGCCCCCCCCGATTTTTTCAGACAGACGTACCCAGGATAATCCGGAGAACAAGCTGAATCCGATGGCGAAAATAATGACCATGGCCAAGGTTGCGCCGGTAAAACCGAGCAGAGAGGAGAGTTGTTTGCTGAGTATCTCACCCAGCAGGCCACCGGGTGCAAGCGGAAGTGAGATGCGCAGTGTATGAAAACGCAGTGCTTCGATTCCGCTGCTGGCCACCAGCAAAGTGATAAACCCGGTAAAAGACAGCATGAGTACACGCGGGTCGAATACGCTGGCAATATCGATGCGGCGATAGCCCCACCAAACGGTTGCAAAGAAAAATACGACCCACCACCATGCTGAGATGCCGAAAAAATACAGCATCAGATCTGCCAGCCACGCTCCTGCACTACCTCCCGCATTGCTGACCTGCCGTAACGTTCCACTATGCGACCAGCCTGGATCGGTACGATCGAAGCTGATCAGAATCAGTGCAAGATACAGCGCTATTCCGCTCAGAACCAGGGAAACCGCTTCACGCAATAATCGGCTGGTTCTGGGAGGAAGGGGATTACTGGCGACTTTTTTCGCCATGGGTTTATCGGCAAAACTCATGTGTACATCTTCAGCTTCAAAATAATGGCTGGTGCATAGAATGTCGCCATATTTTTCATTTTACGCGCGGAAAAAAGAATCACGCCACTGTGAAAACGATTTGCTGAATGTTTCGACAGCGGCGCCAGTGTAGGTGATGCTTTTATTTTGTCATTTCCCGGTATTTCACCTGATCCCGGAAACCGGAGCAGGTTTCTTTTCGATTCCGGGAAAGTTGCAAATTCAACTTTTTGCGGCTTTGAGTAATTCAATGATGGCAGGAAGCTTGGCAATATCCAGCGCGGTTTTACCACTAGTATTTTTGAGCTTGGTGTCAGCCCCTTTTTCCAGCAGCAATTTGACTGTATCGATATTTTCATTCAATACTGCTGACATGAGCGCAGTCATCCCATCCTTGTTTTGAAAATCGATGTGAACCCCTTTTTCCAGCAGTACTTCGATAACCGGATTCTGGCCATTCTGTGCTGACAGAATCAGTGCGGTAAAATCGTTGGTGGCTTTCAGATCCGGCTGAGCGCCATGTGCCAGTAATTTCCGGACGATCGACAAATGGCCGGACAGGGATGCCAGAATCAGTGCAGAAGCACCATTGGCATCCTGCAGATCGACGCTGGCACCTTTTGCCAGCAGCATATCGATGATATCAGCATAGTCGTTCGTTGCTGCCATGTGTAAGGCTGTGGCCTTGGCATTGTTCTGCAGATCCGGCTGGGCCTGATGTTCAAGCAATGACCTGACTATACCGGTATTACCTTTAGCCGCAGCTAGCATGAGGGGTGCCAGTCCATTTTTATCCTGCAGGTTCGGATTTGCTCCCTTTGCCAGCAGCAAATCGACAATTTCCTGATGGCCGTTTTTACTGGCCAGCAGCAAAGGCGTCCCCCCCTGGACATTCGCCAGATCGACGGTAGCTTTTCGATTCAGCAGCAGCTTGACGACTTCCTTGTGGCCGGTTTGTGCTGCTACCGATAAAGCAGTAAAACCTTCAGGGGACTGCAGATCCGTTTGGATCCCTTCATTCAGCATGTTCTCTACTCCCGAGGTATCCCCCGTCAAAGCAGCCTTGAGAAAATCTGCATCCTTGTCGGCATCAGCATGAGCGAACGGGATTTGCAGCAGAAAAAATAAAGCGGTAACACCTGCCAGGCAGGATTGTTTCAATCGGACAGGGAATGACATGTTTTCCGTTAGTTTCATTTAAAAATAAAGTTTTATAAGAAATCAGAGTTTCGTTTCATCGATGGATAAATCCAAGAGCTGCGCCAGATACCGGATTGCTCAATAGGTTCTCGCTTTGGGAGGGAATGATTCCACGGTCAGTGGTTTCAGACGTACGGGCTTGTAATCCAGGCGCTGGTCTTTGCTGAAAAACAGGGAATGCCTGAGCCATTTCTGATCGTCCCGTTCGGGAAAATCGTCGCGAGTATGTGCCCCCCGGCTTTCATGGCGTGCTTCTGCTGCAATCATGGTGGCGATTGCCACTTCAATCAGATTGTCCAGTTCCAGCGCTTCGACTCTAGCGGTGTTGAATACTCTGCTTTTGTCGCAAATTTCAGTATGCCTGACCCGTTCAGCAACTTCGCCAATTTTTTCCACCCCTTCTTTCAGCACATCCGGAAAGCGGAAGACGCCGCAATGTGTCTGCATGGTTTTACGTAAAGCTTCGCTGGTTGCAGCAACATTTTCTCCATCCTTCTGGGTTTCCAGGCGGTCAAGCCGTGTCAGCGTCTGTTCGGCTGCATCCGGTGGCAGTGGTTTGTGGTGATTGTTTCTGGTCAGATCCTTGATGATCTGGTTACCGGCAGCACGTCCGAATACGACGATATCCAGCAGTGAATTTGTGCCAAGGCGATTGGCGCCATGCACAGAGACACAGGCGCATTCTCCAACGGCGTAAAGCCCCGGTACGACTTCATCAGGACTGGTCTTATAAGGCGCGACCACCTGCCCGTGATAATTGGCAGGAATGCCACCCATCATGTAATGGGCAGTCGGGACAACCGGAATGGGATCTACGAGGGGATCGACATGCGCAAACTTGAGCGCGATTTCCCGGATGCCGGGCAGTTTCGACGTAATCGTTTCTGCACTCAGATGATCCAGCTTCAGCAGCAGGTGATCTTCTTTCGGTCCGCATCCCCGCCCTTGCCTGATCTCCGTGATCAAGGCACGGGAGACGACATCACGGCTGGCGAGATCTCTGGCATGGGGTGCATAACGTTCCATGAAACGTTCGCCTTCAGCATTTACCAGATAACCTCCTTCTCCCCGCACTGCTTCGCTGATGAGTATGCCAGCACCATACACGCCTGTCGGATGAAACTGCCAGAATTCCATGTCTTCCAGCGGAATACCTGCACGCGCAACCATACCCAGGCCATCGCCCGTATTGATGAAAGCGTTGGTACTCGCTTCAAAAATACGACCGGCACCGCCTGTTGCCAATAGTGTTGCACGCGCCTGCAGAATCATGATTTCACCGGTTTCCATTTCCAGGGCGGTGATCCCCAGTACTTCACCTTCATGATCACGAATCAGGTCGAGTCCCAGCCATTCCACAAAAAACTGGGTATTGGCACTGACATTACGCTGATACAGGGTATGCAGCATCGCATGGCCGGTACGATCGGCGACAGCGCAGGAACGACTGGCCTGCTCTCCGCCAAAATTCAGGGATTGCCCGCCAAACGGACGTTGATAAATCTTGCCGTTTTCCAGCCGGTCGAATGGCATGCCGAAATGCTCCAGTTCATACACGACTTCAGCAGCATGGCGGCACATGAATTCGATTGCATCCTGATCGCCAAGGTAGTCCGAACCCTTGACGGTATCATACATATGCCAGCGCCAGTCATCTTCGGTTACATTACCCAGCGAGGCTGCAATCCCTCCCTGTGCCGCTACGGTATGTGAGCGGGTGGGAAATACTTTGGATAGAACGGCAACCTTGAACCCGGCTTCGGACAACTGCAGTGCAGCACGCATACCTGCCCCGCCTGCACCGACGATGACTACATCAAATTTCCTTTGCTTAACTTTCACGTCAGCCCCACAGAATATCCAGGAACCATATCAGGTAACCCAGTAATGCAACGATACATGTTATTTGCAGTGTCAGGCGGACAGGCATCGGATGGACATAATCCATCAGGACATTACGTACACCTACCCAAGCGTGCCAACATAAGCCGGCAAAAAAAAGTAACGAAGCAATTTTCATCCACTGAATGGAGAATAATGCTTTGAACTCTTCATGGCTTTCCGGTTGATAAACTGTTATGAGTATGATCAGCAACCCGGTATAGGCTGCCATCAGAACAGCAGTGATACGCTGCACCAACCAGTCTTTCAGACCGTAATGCGCTCCGGTTACGACACGATGAACCGGTTTTACCATAACCATATTCCTGTCAGTGCTGTTAAAATTGCGCCGAAAACCAGTACCAGTTTGCTGCTCAGACGAGCCTGCTCCAATTGCATGCCGTAATGCAGGTCGAGCATTAAATGACGGATACCGGCAAGCAGATGATGTATAAAAAACCACGTTGCCAGCAGCAAAAACAGTTTACATAACGGATGGGCCAGATTGGACTGCAGGCTGGCGAAGGTTTCAGGGGATTGCAGCAGCATTTGCAGCCCGTAGAGGAATAACGGGATTCCTGGAAGAAAAAGCAGTACACCGCTGATGCGATGCAGGATGGAAACGATAGCAGGGAGAGGTTGCCTGATTTTCAGCAGATTCAGATATTTAGGGCGTCGTTTCGCCGGATACCGCGCTTCCATAAAATAACCAATCAGACCGGGTAAGTTTATCGATGGGTGGATAACCCAACAGTCACTCCATTTTTCTAGTTTAATCCGTTCTATGCCGGCAGACAACTTGACCTGCCACCAAGCGATCATTCTTTGCCAGTACGCCGATGTCTACATTGTTTCGATATATCAATTACGTTAATATAGCCCCCCATGACTAAATTTGTCTTTGTGACTGGCGGCGTAGTATCTTCCCTGGGTAAGGGGATTGCTGCGGCCTCTCTGGCAGCATTGTTGGAAACACGTGGCATCAGGGTAACCATACTCAAACTGGATCCTTATATCAATGTCGATCCGGGGACCATGAATCCATTTCAGCATGGTGAAGTGTTCGTAACAGACGATGGTGCTGAAACTGACCTGGATCTGGGTCATTATGAGCGTTTCATCAGCACCAAAATGACCCGGCAAAACAATTTCACCACCGGGCAGATTTATGAAAGTGTAATTCGCAAGGAGCGTCGCGGGGATTATCTGGGGGGAACTGTACAGGTGATTCCGCATATTACTGATGAAATCAAGCTGTTCATCCGTAATGGCGTTTCCGATGCACAAGTTGCAATCGTGGAAATCGGCGGTACGGTGGGTGATATCGAATCCTTGCCGTTTCTGGAAGCAATCCGGCAAATGTCAGTCCAGCTTCCTCATCATGATACCTGTTTCATCCATTTGACACTGTTGCCTTACATCAGCTCGGCTGGCGAGCTGAAAACCAAACCTACTCAACATTCGGTCAAGGAACTTCGTGAAATCGGTATTCAGCCGGATGTACTGCTTTGTCGTTCCGATCGTCCGCTTCCGTTGGAAGAGCGGCGAAAAATCGCGTTATTTACCAACGTTCGTGAAGAATCTGTCATTTCTGCGATCGATGTAGACAATATCTACAAAATCCCGGCGTTGTTACATGAACAAATGCTGGATGAAATCGTGTGCCACAGGCTGGATATCCTGGCCAGGCCGGCTAATCTGACAGTCTGGAAAAAACTGGTTCACGCGCTCGAACACCCCGAACATGAAGTTTCCATCGCACTGGTAGGGAAATATGTCGATCTGACGGAATCTTACAAATCGCTGTCAGAGGCATTGATCCATGCCGGTATTCACACACGCTGCAAAATCAATATCCACTATATCGATTCAGAAAATATCGAGCAGCATGGAACCGGCTGCCTGACAAACATGGATGCCATTCTGGTACCCGGGGGATTTGGCAAACGTGGGGTGGAAGGCAAAATCATGGCAATCAGTTATGCCCGTAACCACCGGATTCCTTATCTCGGTATATGCCTGGGGATGCAACTCGCAGTCATTGAATTTTCCCGTAATCGTCTGCAACTTGAAAACGCGCACAGCACGGAATTCGATCCGGATACACCTTACCCGGTATTGGGGCTGATTACCGAATGGCGTGATCGCTGCGGTCGTGTCGAGAAACGCTCCGCTCAGACGGATCTGGGAGGAACCATGCGGCTGGGAGGGCAGGAGTGCTTGCTGAAACCACATACCCTGGCACACAAAATCTATGGGGCGGACAAGGTCATCGAGCGCCACCGGCACCGTTATGAAGTCAACGCCGAGTTTATTCCTCAACTGGAACAGGCCGGTATGCATATAAGCGGTTTATCTGCTGAAGGTGATCTCTGTGAGATGATTGAGCTGCCTCAATCTGAACATCCGTGGTTCGTCGCTTGCCAATTCCATCCGGAGTTTACCTCCACTCCCCGAAATGGTCATCCTCTCTTCAAAAGCTACATACAGGCCGCTATCAGCTTTGCCGGTCAGTCCGATCGTACAAAGTTGCACAGTCGCAATGTACAGGAAAGTGTTACAACAGACAGCTCGAACTGATTGTCGAAAGGAATGGTTTTTATGCAGATGTTTAGGAAACCTCTGAAAGATGTCGACGAGGCAGTCAGTTCAAGGCAAAAATCTGCGAAAAAGCGGAGTTTATACGTAATAAATGAGCATTTTAAGCCTATTTTTAACGCAGAAATGGCAACGCAGGTAGTTTTTCAGAGGTTTCTTAGGTGAACTATATCGTTTCTGGCAGAGGGTCAGTATCAACCGATCAGCTTTATTCCTCGATCGAATGAGACAGCCCATCTCTGGTAAAAGCAGGATGAGTTAAATAAACACAGTTATTTCGCTATTTTGTGAAATTTTCGATAACTGTGAAGCGTACATAATAAAAGTATCTGATAAGTGAAGTGATCATAGAGCAGCGGTACGGTCAGTCAGCAGGTTTTACAGTTTTTTTCCATCACCCCCAATAACACAAGGAAAGCAGCATGAGTGCAATCGTAGATGTAATCGCCCGTGAAATTATCGACTCTCGTGGTAACCCAACCATAGAAGCCGATGTATTGCTGGAATCGGGCGTGCTTGGGCGCGCTTCAGTGCCATCTGGCGCATCTGTCGGCACACGCGAAGCCGTTGAGCTGCGCGATGGAGATGCACAGCGCTACTATGGAAAAGGGGTATTGAAGGCAGTTGAAAGCGTCAATGGTGAAATTTCTGAAACGATCATGGGGCTGGATGCCATGGAGCAGTGTTTCATTGATAAGACCCTGATCGAGCTTGACGGCAGTGAAAACAAATCCAGACTGGGTGCCAATGCCATACTCGCCGTTTCGCTTGCAGTGGCCAAAGCAGCAGCAGAAGAATCCGGTCTCCCCCTTTATCGCTATCTGGGAGGAATCAATGCCAAGTGGTTGCCTGTACCGATGATGAATCTGGTTAATGGCGGCGTGCACGCAAACAACCGTCTGGATATGCAGGAATTCATGATTATACCGCTGGGCTTGCCAAACCTGCGTGAGGCCGTGCGTTGTGGCGCAGAGGTATTCAGCACACTCAGAACGTTGCTCAACAAAAGAAATCTGCCCACGACAGTGGGTGATGAAGGCGGGTTTGCTCCCAGCTTTGCTCGCAACGAAGAGGCACTGGCTCTGATCGTGCAGGCCATAGATGAAGCAGGTTATCAACCCGGCTCCGAGGTGGCGATCGGAGTGGATTGCGCCAGTTCCGAATTTTTCCGGGAGGGAAAATATCATCTCGATGTAGACGGACTCGGTCTTACCTCGGCTCAGTTTGTAGATTATCTTGCCACCTGGGTGGAGAAATATCCGATCATCAGTATCGAAGATGGCATGAGTGAACAAGATTGGGAGGGCTGGGGACTGTTGACGGAAAGGCTGGGTAAAACAGTTCAGCTGGTTGGTGATGATGTGTTTGTCACCAATACCCGAATTCTTAAAGAGGGTATCAGTCGCAATATTGCCAATTCCATTCTGATCAAGATCAATCAGATTGGTACGCTTACCGAGACACTGAACGCAATCGAAATGGCAAAGTGTGCGGGCTATACCGCCATAGTTTCCCATCGTTCCGGCGAAACTGAGGATACGACCATTGCTGACATAGCAGTTGCCACCAATGCCTTGCAGATCAAAACAGGTTCACTCTCGCGTTCGGATCGACTGGCCAAGTACAATCAATTGTTGCGTATCGAGGAAGATCTGGGCGAGATGGCGCAATATGCCGGAAGATCGGCATTCTACCAGTTGAAGCCATGAAAATCGTAGCCGGACTGCTGGTTCTCCTGATCGGGCTGGCGCAATACCCGTTGTGGTTCGGCAAGGGAAGCTGGCTGGCAATCCTGGAAATGCATGAACAGATTGCTGCATTGCAGGAGGCCAACCAGCGCCTTCAGAACAGGAATACTGTTCTGGAAGCGGAAGTCAATAACCTGAAAAAAGGGTTCGATGCGATCGAGGAGCTTGCGAGGAGTGAGCTGGGAATGATACGCAAGAATGAGCTGTTTTTTCGCGTAGTGGAATATGAAAATAAATAGCACTGCGCTGTGTGTCATGATATGACGCATTTCGCAGATTCTTTCCGGGTAAATGCAGCAAGCGGAGGGATATGGTAATCAAGTGGATACTACTGATCACGCTGGTTTTCCTGATTTTTTGGTTTTTTAAGCAATTCCGGCAAATACAGAGAAAGCCACCTGATACCACCCGGAAAGTAATCGAGGATATGGTTCGTTGCGCCTATTGTGATGTGCATTTACCAAAAAGTGAAAGCATCGTTGAACATGGCCGATACTTCTGTTGCACGAAGCACCGGCAGTTATATTCACAATCCCAGCCCGACGATAAATGAGACCTGCTCCAGGATTCCTGGTTGATAATCGTCTATCAAATTTATGTCAGCGTACGTACCGTTAATAAACGGTATTCTCGGCCTGACCATACCCCACAAAATTGACTGTTTTGTAATACATTTGTCTTGAATCAGACGCGTGCCAGCCATTGCTCCTGCATAGCCAACCATACCGGATATTGAACAGGTTCTGGCAAGGAATCGGTTTCTCCAGGAAAACAACAATACGGAAAAGGTACCCATGGCGGCCCATTACTATCATGAGCTACTGAAATACTTTGCACGGGTAATGCAGGATTATGATGCTGCTGCCGACATCGTGCAGGAAGCATACGCGCTTACTGGCTCTCCAGCAGGCCGGGCAGCATATAACCGAATCACGCGCTTTACTCTATCGTATTGCGCGTAATCTGGTCATCGACCGTTATCGCCGTGGCCAGGTACAAGGCTGGACCACAGATAATCACTCACTGGAAAATTTTCCTGCACAACGTGCCTGTGAACCGGATGCACTGGTTGCATCATCCCAGGTTTTACAAGCGGTACTGACTACTATCGATGCATTGCCATTGCGTTGTCGTGAAGCTTTCATCCTGCATCGTTTCGATGGACTCAGCCATTCCGAAGTAGCAGAACATATGGGAATTTCGCGTAAGGCGGTTGAGCAGCATATCCAGCATGCCATGCAGGTGATCCGACGTTGTCGCATGCAAATGGAAGGAGATACTGATACCTCTGGCTCCTGTCTTGCAACGCAGAAAAAACGGGTGTGATTAAAACCAGTATTGATATCGACAGGAAGAATCTGCTTGTCTGCTGGCTTGGGTGACAGCCCGTTACAGCATCTATGGCAGTAGGTCCGAAGTCATGCTATGAACAACGAATCCATTCCCTCGAATATATCAGATTCACCGGATGATCATCTCGATCGTGAAGCACTGAGCTGGCTGGTATGCCGCCACTCGGGACTCAGTACTGAGGAAGAAGAGCGCTTTCAAACGTGGCTCGCAGGTGATCCCGCCCGGAGAACAGCATTCGCCCGCTGGCAGGCAGAATGGGATGTTTTGGATGATTTACCGGCAGATGGGCTTGATATCCTGCGCAAAAACCTCGCTGACGACAAACGAGCCATGGAGAAAGTGCACGTCGAGCGTTCGGTCGGTTCTGCTATAGGCAGACATGACACTCGCTGGAACTGGATGCCTAAAATAGCCATGGTCACTGCGGTGTTTATGATCAGCCTGGCAGGTTGGCAGGGATGGGACTACTGGCAGCAACAGCCCGTTTTCATACAGAGCCTGAATACCTTGCGCGGTCAGCAGATCAGCGCGACATTGCCTGATGGCAGCCAGTTGCGGCTCGATACGGCGACATCTGCTGACATAACCTATTTTCGGCAGCGGCGTGAAGTGCGCTTACCGGAAGGCAATATCGTTTTTCAGGTCAGCAGCGACTCCGAGCGCCCGTTCGATGTATTGGCCGGGCCTCTGCGCATTACTGTCGTGGGGACAAGTTTTTCCGTACGCTATACACCGAATGTGCCAGGTGCAGAAGATGTGCGAGTGGCGGTTGAGGAAGGTCGAGTCAGAGTGGCTTTGCATAATGTCGCAATCAAGGGCAAAGCAGCTGAATCGTCTCATGCTGATGCAGTTCCTCGTATCGAACCCCTGAAAACGTCGCAATCAAGGGCAAAGCAGCTGAATCGTCTCATGTCGTATCGAAGGATAGCTATGCGGTCGAGCTCACTGCAGGTCAGCAAGTGACAGCCAGTGCAGAAGGTGTATTGGGACCGGTTGGCGCAGTATCAGTGGCTGGTATCGCGCCCTGGCGGGAAGGCCGCGTCAGCTTCCATGACATACCACTTGCTCATGTGCTTGCCGAGTTCGAGCGTTATGGGCCTTCCCGTTTCCTGATTCGCGATCCGGCCGTGGCAGCTTTGCGCTTGACAGGAACTTTCAACCCACGGTATCTGGATAATTTCGCGCGAGTATTACCGCAGATCTTGCCCGTTCGATTACACGAGAACGCGGGTATGACAGAAATCATTTCCTCGCAATAACAAATCGTTGCAATATTTTTTTCCTGAGAGCTAGGGTTTCGTGCTCGTTGTGCGTCTTCTCCTGATGAGAAATATTCTCATTCATATCTCAGGGAGAAAAATCAAAATGTTGCATAAAGTACTGTGGTATTTGTTTTCGCGCTCGATCCCATTGGCATTGGCCGTACTGCTGATGACAGGAATAACTCCAATTGCATGGAGCCAATCTGCGCTTTCCCCCGTATGGGCTATGCAGGTATCTATCAATATCCCCAGCCAGTCTCTGGCGCAGGCACTCAACGAGTGGGCTCAGCAAACACGACTTGAGCTGATCGTACAACCCGCCCTGGTTACCGGCAAAACTGCGCCTGCCCTATCAGGCAATATGACACCTCGTCAGGCACTGGATCGTTTATTGGCGGGAAGTGGGCTGGTGGCAACGATGGATGGTTCGACTGTCATGATCAAAACAACTGCAGCAGCAGGTACGCAGCAATTGCCTGAAATGCTTGTGCGTGCCGATTCCCTGAAACAAGGTACAGCGGAAGAAGGCTATCGGGTCAGTAATATCAGTGGGATTGGTCTCTGGGGCGAACGTAGCCTGCGAGACACACCCTATTCGATGAGTGTCGTCCCTTCCGATCTGATCGAAAACGTCAATGCCCAGAACATGGGCCAGATCTTCAAAATGAACCCCTTGACCCAGGAACCGGTCATCCAAAACTTCACCGGTGTACCTTTCGTCGTCATACGGGGTTTTCAAACACTTAATCCTATTTATGATGGCATACCCCTTGCTCTTGGGAACGGCTCCGCCGTATCTGTCATCGAAATCGATCGAGTTGAAATTCTCAGCGGGACCTCAGGCTTTCTCTATGGTGGTGGCAGAGTGGGTGGAGCCGTAAATTATGTCACCAAAAATTCTACCAATATCCCACTCAGGAGACTAACATTCGGTAATTACGGTGGAACCCAGTTTTATGGCCATGCTGATATCGGCGGGAAATTCGATGAGCGAGGCCGTTTCGGTTATCGGGCTAATCTGCTCTATCAGGGAGGGGATACTGCCATCGGTGAGCCGGTCAACCAGAAAGTTGCCAACATTGTGCTGGATGGACATCTCACTGATACCCTCTATGCTGATATCAAATATACCTATAACGACTACAGCAAAGAAGCGACACAACCTTGGTTTGATATGGTAGAAAGAGTCTCTATCGATACCAGTAAACGCTACTCTCCCAAATGGACATCCAATGATATAGAAAGCCATAAAGCCTATACCAGCCTGCGCTGGGATCCGAGTAAGTATTTCACCCTCAGAAGTGCTTTTTTCTATCAGGATACCCGGATGAGAGTCAATCAAATATCTTTAAATCAGCAGGTGGACAGGACCTTTATTCCCGTCAGAATATCAAACTCACCTTGGGAAAAGCATGAAAATTATGGAGGATATATTTACCTGGATACTCGCTTCTCAACCTTTGCTGTCGACCACAAATTGACGCTTGGCTATTCTTCTACTCTTTATGATTACTTTGTGCGTGGTAACGGCCCTGTTTCCCGATCTGGCACAAGCCTTTCACTGGATGAACTCAAGAATTTACCGGAGCCAGACTGGGGAGCATCTTTCGGAAACGAACCACTGTCATCTGTCTGGGTTGACCGAT
>NZ_FUWK01000018.1 GCF_900167395.1 Nitrosomonas europaea | reverse complement strand
GATATAGCTGTAAACGTGTGCTTGCACATGCGGCAGTAGAAACGCTGTAATCCCGCCTGATATCCCCAGCGATAAAAATGATTCGATTGGCAAACCGGACAAATCGGCTCAAAAGAACTTTCAAGCCACTTCGCCACCTCGATTCGTGGCACCATTCCACCAAGCTTATGTTTGGTCTGCTCTTTCTGACCGCGGCTAAGTTGCGTTATTTTTCCAACCCATTCCCGAAAATCAGAGGCTTTCATAATCGTGCCCTCCCTCTATTGATGTTCCAGCTCGTTGGACAAAAATGACTTTTCAACGTTTAATGCAGACATAGCCTTACAAAAAGGATAAAAAATGCTGAAATTCAATCTGGCTGTGTTGATTTCAATGTTACTGATCTCTTTTTTCCCGCAAGCGTATGCAGTGGGATGGGAAAAGATCGAAATACCCGATAACGTGTCGACCATTCTGGATGATGACGGACGCTATAAAGATATCAAAACCGGTTGTGCGTTCAGTCATTTACCGGATGAAGCCGGTTTACCCAATAAACCGTTTCATTTTTATTACCGGAAAGGCACCAAAGCAAAAACACTCATCTATTTCAACGGAGGAGGCGCCTGCTGGAATGGTGCAACATGCCTGACTTCGCTGACCGTACCAGTTACACAGACGACTCGGCCTGCCTATAATCCTTCGATTGAAAACGAAAATAATCCTGAAGAACTGGGTGGAATACTGGATTTCACTCGTGCAGATAATCCACTGAAAGACTGGAATATGGTTTTCATCCCCTCTTGCACGGGAGATGCACATCTTGGCTCGAAAAACGAAGTCTATGTCGATCCTTCAGGAATCATCAATCATGGTGATGCCGTTCTCGTGCAGCATCGCGGTTTTGACAACTTTATGGCGGTGCGAGAATGGCTGAAACACAGAGCTGATCGACCAGGTACCGAACAAGTACTGGTGGCCGGATCCAGTGCAGGTGCTTATGGCGCTTTAATGAATTTTCCCCGGTTACACAGCATTTACCCGGATAAAACGAAAATTTCATTACTGTCTGACGCAGGGACAGGCGTCTTCACCAGCAATTTTCTGAATACGGTTTTTGAACCCGATGGCCCATGGGGAACTGAGCATACCCTCGCAACCTGGATACCGGGAATCAACCGGATCGGCAGTTATAACGCACTCAACTTTTTCACCAGTCTGGCAACCGGGATCGAACGTCATTTCGTCAACAGCAAGTTTGCTTATGTGACGACCGCCTGGGATGACGTGCAGATGTTATTTCTCAACATCATGAGAAAGACAGGACAGGGCGTCAACGATCCCAACCAGTGGTTCAATCTGACACCGGTAACGGCTGTGGAATGGAGCTTGAGGATGTTGACCACATTGCATGCAAATGCCTTGATCAACCGTAATTCGAAATACTATATCAGTGCCGGGACATATCACATTGGTCTGGTCGATGCATTTGCACCAGGTGTTTTTTACACCGAAAAAAGTGCGGGGGGTATCTACCTGAAAGACTGGGTCAACCGGCTGGTTACTGATGACAGAAACTATCCACTGATCAATCTGATGTGTAGCGGTACTTGCGGAGCACCTTTTCCTCCCTGAGTTGAACAGGTTCTGAGGAAAAACAGATCACCTCTCCAGTATTCTTCGGTTATTTCTGTTTTTAAAAAGATGAATGATCAGGAAACGAACAAAGTGACTGTAAATTTTGTTCTTCGTGGCTGCAGAAATAGTTCTGCAGCCATTTTCATTACTGTCGGGTTGTCCTGTGCAGCCTTATCGAGGGGCTGAGTGTTCACGCAGCCATGCCTCCAGCTCGATTGCCGGTACCGGCCGGTGAAACAGGAATCCCTGATAATAATCACAACCTTGCTGACGCAGGAAATCCAGTTGCTGTTCCGATTCGATACCTTCTGCCAGCACACCCAATTTCAGCCCGCGCGCCATGGCAATGATCGTTGCGGCAATCTCACGGTCGTTGGGATCATGCGCCAGACCGCGTACAAAACTTTGATCGATCTTCAGTTTGTCGATGGGAAATCGTTTCAGATAAGTCAATGACGAGTAACCCGTACCAAAATCATCGATCGCCAACTGAATGCCAAGTGCCTTCAGCCTGTTCAGCGTTTCAATCGATCGCTCCGCATGTTCCATGAACATACTCTCGGTCAGTTCAAGCTCCAGACAAACCGCCGGGAGCCGCGTTTCCTCCAGGATCCGCTGCACCAGCTCAACCAGATTCTCCGATTGAAACTGCCGCACCGACAGATTGACGGCCATCACGAGTGGCGGCAATCCGGTATCGATCCAGGCGCGCCCCTGCTCACAGGCAGTGCGCAACACCCATTCCCCCAGCGGCACGATGAGACCCGTTTCTTCTGCTATGGGAATGAATTTTCCCGGTGGCACGATGGTATTGTCAGGCGGCTGCCAGCGTGCCAGTGCTTCCACCCCGATCACGTGGCCGGCACGCGCATCGATCAAAGGCTGATAATGCAAAATGAATTCTCCGGCAGCCAGTGCATGGCGCAAACGGTTTTCCATTATCAGCCGTTCATTTGCCGCGATGCTCAAAGCTTCCGTATGGTAGCGATAGGTATTGCGGCCTTCTTTTTTCGCCTGATACATTGCCATATCAGCGTGCTGAATCAATTCGGTCGCATTGCTTGCGTCATCCGGAAAAAGACTGATCCCGATACTGGCATTGATGAAAATCTCGTGACCACTGGGCAGCACAAACGGGGTGGCAAGTAAATCGATCAGGGTTTGCGCGACAATTGCGGATTCACTTGGATCTTTGACATCTTCCATCACCAGTAAAAATTCATCCCCACCCAGGCGGGCCAGTGCATCTTCCTCACGCAATCGGTTCTTCAGCCGCTCGGTCAGCTTGATCAACAGCTCATCCCCGATCGGATGCCCGAGACTGTCATTGACATTCTTGAAACGATCCAGATCGATATAAAGTGTCGCTACCCGCAGATTGTACCGTTGCGCCCGCTCCACGGCATGATGCAGGCGCGATTGCACCAGCAGCCGATTAGGTAATCCGGTCAGCGGATCGTAATGCGCCAGATGTGCCAGCTGCGCTTCGGATTGCTTTATTTGTGAAATATCGGTAAATACGCCGACATAATTGCAGAGTTCCTTCCTGCCGTTACTCGCTGAACTGATACTTACTGCACTGATAGTCAGCCATTGCGGATAAATCTCACCATTCTTGCGGCGATTCCAGATTTCTCCACTCCAGTAGCCCTCTTCCTGCAGGCTGGACCACATCGCCTGGTAAAACGACTTGTCATGGCGCCCGGATCGGATGATCTTGGGATTTTTGCCCACTACTTGAGCAGCACTGTAACCGGTAATCTCCGTGTACGCGCGGTTGACAGCAACGATACGCGGTTCCAGATCCGTAACCACAATACCTTCGCGAATAGATTCGAATACCGTGGCTGCCAGTCTCAAGGCTTCTGCCGCATAGACTTTTTGCACGGCCAGCGCCGTAAAGGAGGCAAATTCTTCAACCAGTACCAGATCGGCAGAGGTAGGTTCACGCACTGTACGATGATAGATGGCAAACGTACCCAGAACGCTCTCATTCTCATCTTTGAAAGGAACAGACCAGCACGCATGAAGATCAGCTTTCTGTGTAAATTCCAGATAAGGCTGCCAGTACGGATGATGATCGATATCGGAGACGATCACCGCTTCACCCCGCCAGGCAGCCGTACCACAGGAACCGACACCCTCACCAATCGCCAGTTGATCGACTGTTGCATTGAAATCATCCGGCAAACTGGGTGCAGCACCCAGCTTAAGACATTTTGCCTGCTTATCCAGCAGCAAAATGGAAACCAGCATATCGGGATTGATCGTTTCGAGGTGCTTTGCAATATCACTCAGAATGACCGGCAGCGGCTGGCTGGCAACGATCAGATTCAATGCCGACTGATGTGCCTGCCTGATCAATTCGGCCTGTTTATGTTCACTGATATCCAGCCAGGTACCGACCACCTCATGCGGCTGACCATCAGCATTCCGGATGAGCCGCAATTCGTCGAGAATCCAGATGATTCGACCATCGCGGTGGTAAAAACGGTAGTCATGCGTCAACTGACCATCGCTCAGCAGTATCGGCTGACGCTCCAGTACCTGCTCACGATCATCCGGATATAAGTGAGAAAGCCACCAGCCGGGAGCAAGTGCTTCCCCCGGGGTATAGCCGATCAAACGCTCGATATTCTCGCTGACCCAGACAGGTTGCAGTACATTTCCGGTGAAACGCAGGTTGTACAGAACCATCGGACTGGCAGCCAGCAAATGGGAAAGACGCAGATTGGTCTGTTTCAGATTGATTCGTTCTCGCGTCAGCTCGGCCAGCCAGCGCGCTTTTTCCAGCGTAGCGGGAACTTCGAACAGATAGCCTTCATGCCTCGACAGATAATCTTCCACGCCCAGATGCAGCGCACGCGCCGCAATCATTTCACTTCCCTGCCGGGTAATCAGCACGATAGGAATATCCAGCTTGCGCTCCTCGCGCAACAGCCTGATAAACTCCAGACCATCCATACCTCCGGACAGACAGTAATCCACCAGCACTATATCGAAATCTGCAGTCTGATCCGGATTGACAGGCAACAGCGCCAATGCATCCTGTGCACTCGTCATCGCCGTCAGATGCAAATGAGGTGCATGTTGAGCCAAATGATGGCGCATCAGATCGATATCGGAACGGCTATGTCCGACATACAGTACTCGTGACAAAGGCGAATTGCGCTCTGTGCCGTTCGTGCGGAAACGTACCAGTGCACTGTGCAATGTCCGCGGCAACCGCTCCAGATAATCCCCTTCCCTGACCAGATAACCGTCAGCACCCGCCTTGAAGGCTGCACCCCCCCTGTCATGCTCACCCGGTCCGGTCATGATCACCACCGCCAGTGGCAGCCGCCATTCCCTGATATAACGCAGCACTTCCAGACCCGAACCATCGGGCAGATCGAGATCGGTCAGCAGCACATCATAATGAACGGATTTCTCCAGGCACACCAGGCACTCAGCAAGCGATGCAACCGTGGTCAAATCAATTTCAGGAGTTGTTCGCGCCAGCGTGCGCCGCACAATATCGGCATCACTAAAATTGTCATCGATATAAAGGACCCGCATTACGATTACCCGTCTGATCCATCAGGCATGCAACCGTAAATCCCTGTCTGCTGCACCATATCCATAAAACTATCAAAATCAACCGGCCTGACTAACTGTATAAAGTCGACCCCAAGAGACTAAAAAAGCCCGCTGATTATACTGCATGTCAAAATCAATGCCATTGTCACAAATCCGCGGGATAATCCATTTATTTGCCGGAATTCCAGATCGGGTCAGAACCGGAAATGCGCTGGATTGTCAGAAAATCATATTTACTTTTTATATCTGTAAAAAATGAAAATCATTATTGCTGCTTTGACTGGTTTAATAATGGTTGTAACTGTCTTTGCAATGGAGAAAACCGTGACACCCAATTCTGTAAATGTAAAACAGACCATCGACTCAAAAACGGATTACATCGTTCTGGGAATGGGGTGCTTCTGGGGGGCCGAGAAGCGCATGGGAGAACTTTCCGGAGTAATTGATGTGGAAAGTGGCTACGCAGGGGGTGACCACGCTGATGCCGGTTATCAGGACATCCTGAATTTTGAACATGCCTTGCGTGCCGGCAAAACTGCCGGACGAAACCATGCCGAAGTGGTGAAAGTAACATTCGATCCCGCACAAGTGGCACTGGAACACGTACTGGCCAGATTCTGGGAAAGTCATAACCCGACTCAGGGCGACCGCCAGGGCAATGATATCGGCAGCAATTACCGCAGTGCTGTTTATTACCATGACGAAAACCAGAAAACACTTGCACTGACTACCCGAAAAATCTATCAGCAGGCACTGGCAACAGCCGGCTATGGCCAGATCACGACCGAAATCCTGCCCCTGAAAAATTACATTACCGCAGAAGAGTACCATCAGAATTATCTGCAGAAAAATCCCGATGGTTACTGCGGTCTGGGAGGAACAGGTGTGAAATATCCAGCTCCCGATCAGCATATTATCCGGGGCGACACCTCGTCTGTTCCAGCAAGCCCTTCCCCGCAATCACTGGATGGCAAAAATCTGAATTTTGACCAGCAACTGGTGATTTTCGAATCAGAAAATTGTGAATTCTGCGCTCAGTTCGACCGGGATATTCTCGCCCACTGGCAGGCGGATATTCCAATGGTAGCGACGAAAAATACCAATCCTCCCGCGGATTGGACACTGGATAAACCCTTGTTTGCCGCACCCACGATCGTACTGTTCAGAGAAGGGAAAGAAGTGGTCCGCTACACCGGCTACACTGGAGAAAAAGAGAACTTCTGGCAATGGCTGGGCTTTCAGATGCTGACACCGGAACAGCAGAAAATCGCTTTTCAGCAGGGGACTGAGCGACCTTTCACCGCCTCCAATCTGGATGAGAAACGTCCGGGCAGATTTGTCGATCCGATCACCGGCGCTACACTGTTTTTCAGCAAAACCAAGTTTAATAGCGGAACCGGCTGGCCCAGCTTTTTCGAACCCGTTGAAGGATCAGTGACCTACCATGAGGATCATTCCGGCTATATGCAGCGGATCGAGGTTCGCAGCGCCAGCTCCGGTATTCACCTCGGCCATGTTTTCGATGATGGCCCTCCCCCCAGCTATAAGCGCTATTGCATCAACGGTAATGTGCTGAAATTCATTCCGGATTGATCGTCACGGTATCCTGCAGGAAAAAGAGAAAGTGCGAAGGCAGAGGTACAGCCTTCGCACGTGGATCAGATTCTGCTAAATCTTATTAAGCCAGACTGATTCTCGGACTGCGACGCCGCAACATCAGCATCACCAAACCACCCAGCCCGATCAGCAGGATGCTGGCAGGTTCAGGAACGGTGTTATTTCCCGGATCACCGTTGTTCGCCATAATCAACTGGAACATGCCGCCGTTTTCTCCACTGGCAAAGCTGAGGGATAGCAAACCGGCATCAAAGCCAGCTGCAGGATTAAGGAACTTGATTTCAGAAAAATCACCACTCATTCCACCAGCTACCTGGAACAAGTCGTAAGGAACATCAAATTCTGGCATGTACCCGCCAAAATCCAGTTCAAGTATGCCACCCGCAACGAAATTACCGCCGATGATGAGCTGGTCGTACGCGGTTGGCCCGAAAATTTCCATGAGCAGGACACTATCGCTTTCAAGCGTGAGATCGCCGGTAATGGTCAGCACTCCCGGTGAATTTCCCGGGCTGATCAGACCATAATTGATGACATCACCTTCGATCGTACCGCCGTTGCCTGAGAGACTGCCGGTAGACCAGATCGTCACGCCATTGGTGGCCGAAACTGCACCACCATCATTGATGATGAGACTGCCGTTCCCAAGAACAGAACCATCCTTCCATCCACCGACGTAAAGCTTATTTAAATTATCCCAGCGAGAACCGGTACCAGTAACGGTAGCAGTACCGATACTACTGACATTGGCTCCGATAAAACCGTCATGGCCATTGATAACTTTCCCACCATTTTCAATGTTAAGTGAACCGTATTCAATCTGGGTACTCACAGTACTTTCCAAAAGTGAACCCACACCGGTAACGGTAACATTACCGTTGTGACCATCTAAACTAATGCCGATAACAGTCGCTTCATTACTAACTCTCCCGCCATTCCGTATGTCAAGCGTGCCTTGACCTACAACGCCAACGATGATGCCCCTTGAAGCTTGCCAGAGTGAACCTGCATCGGTAACGGTAACAGTACCGATAGAACCGGCACGATCTCCGATAACACCTTCGGCATTAGTAACTTTCCCACCTTTTTCAATGTTGAGTGAGCCCGTGCCATAGCGACCAACGTAGAGATCTTTCTCGTTTTGCCAAAGCGAGCTGGCGCCGGTAATGGTGGCAACACCCATGGAGTCAGTATTGAGGCCAAGATAACCATTACCTGCGTTGAAATTCACCCCATCGATCATGCCAAGATAATGGCCAGTGCCATTATTTACCAGCTGCGCACCATTATTGACAATGAGGTGGCCGCTACCAGCAATAGAGTCATCAAGGGTGTGGCCGACAACAACGCTATCAACAACGGTATCCCTACTAATGGTCTGGTTACCTCTACTAAGAACCAGTGAATCTGCTTGCACTACCTGTCCGAAGGTCAGCGTGGCGGCCAGAAACGCACCGGTATAAATCAATCGATTGTTATTATTTTTCACATCAGGTCCTCATGGAAACACTGCCGGGGACGGTCATTGAAATGGCTGAAACTGCTTGCCAGACTGTGCTGCCCCGGACTGGAATTTATTGAAAAACCTGCCAACTCTGGCAGGCATGAAAAGCAGAGACACTGAACACCTGCTGCCCTCTGCCAGCCGGCATCCAATATCACTTAAGCAATTTTCATGCCAAACATATAAAATATTGAATAACAACAATAAATGACGAAATTGTAGCAATGACATGACATGACATGACATGACATGACATGACATGACATGACATGACATGACATGTAAAAATTATCGACGGTTTTTGATACGCTGCAAGCGTTTTTTGAGATTTTCCGGGTTGGAATTACGTATTTTTTCTCACAAAAAAACCGGAAAACGGGAGAAATGATCTGTAATTTCAATGATGAATAGACAAATAACAGGAAGTGTAAAAAATTCCGACAGATTGCCCATATCGATCAGACCCTGTCTGCCGCCGACAGCCTGGGGAATCTTTGATCAAATCCCACATGACCGCACATTACGTGTTGCGGATGGAATGCAGCTCATGGAAAACTCGATCTGAGATGTCTTATTCTATTTCCAAATCAAAAATGACGAGAAGGCGAGCCGCAGACAGTATGAACAATACGGCAAGGGGAAGCCGACAAAGTAAGTTTTGATTTAGAATTGGAATTAATCCATGATTCCGAATTCAGCAGCTACCTTGACATAAAAAAGACGTACACCCTCAGCGCGCAGTCGTGCAAAGAGCTGATCGGCCTCTTCCTCACTGACCACCATCACCACCTCCAGCAGCTGGTCCGACAACTCGAAAAAATGCACCGAATGAAAACGCTTGTCATGCCCCATGCCTTCACTGCCCGGAATCAGCGTCGCTCCGCGCAAGCCCATCTCTGCAGCCAGATGCATGAGCCAGTCAGCCAAAGGTTTACCGGCGTGATGTCGATCCTGCTGGGTGAAAAACGTAATCTGGTAACCATTCATGACAATCTCCTCATGAGGATTTAAACCACGTCACCGTGGCGATACCTGCCAACGTCATAATCAGTGATCCCGCGACATGAACAGCAATCGCGCTCATGGCCCATGCATACAGACCACGCTGCAGCAGGCTGACAATTTCAGCCGAGAAGGTAGAGAAGGTAGAAAGCCCGCCGCAGAAGCCGGTGATGACCAGCAAACGCCACTCTGGTGACAAATTCGGCATGTGGGCAAAAAAGGCTATTGCAACGCCGACGACATAGCCGGCTATCAGATTGGCCACCAATGTACCGGGCGGCACGTCAGGAAACAGGTTGTTGAGCTTGAGTCCCAAGCCCCATCGCAGAAGTCCGCCAAGCGTTGAACCCAGGGCAATGGCGAGAATAGGTTTCCACACGGTATCGTCCTCTCTTGAAATTTTCTTGAGGACAGGCAGCAATACCTACGCGCGGCCTGTCCGGCCAGTCGTAGGCATCATCAGCCACAGATTGCGGCGGTTAATGGAGGAATGCCATCTCCAATTATTATTATATCGGAAGCAGTAAGAACGAGTCATCGGACAGTTTCAGCCTGGCATAAACAGTACAAGCCTCACTGCGCGGGTGAGGAAAAAATGTAAGCAAACGAGGGTTAGCAACACGGCGAGTATAATAGCAACCAAGATAGGATTCCCGGTACGGAGATACGCAGCAAATCGATTCATACCGTCTTCATATACAAGGCAGAAACGCAATCGAGCCCATTCAAAGTACCAACGCGAGAAGATCCAGCCACTCCACCTTGTCAGATTTGCCTCCAGAAAATAACGGTATAAAAACAAATTATCGTTCTATATGAATAAAGCAGAACAATCTTCACACACCCCCATGATGCAGCAATATCTGCGGATCAAAGCGCAGCATACCGATAAGCTGCTGTTTTACCGCATGGGGGACTTTTATGAACTGTTTTACGAGGATGCCGAGAAAGCAGCAAAATTGCTGGATATCACCCTCACCCAGCGTGGATCCTCTGCCGGGGAACCGATCAAGATGGCAGGTGTACCGTTTCATGCAGCCGATCAATACCTGGCCAGACTGGTCAGGCTGGGTGAATCCATCGCCATCTGTGAACAAACCGGAGATCCCGCCACCAGCAAGGGACCGGTAGAACGGCAGGTTATTCGCATTCTTACCCCCGGCACTCTGACTGACGCCGGATTGCTGGAAGAACGCAGCAACAGTATCGTACTGGCACTGGCACTGCATCGTGGCTCGATCGGGCTGGCCTGGCTCAACCTGGCGGCGGGCGATATGCGTGTACTGGAAACCTCTTCGGATAACCTGACAAGCGAGCTGGAACGCCTGCATCCGGCAGAAATTCTATTGCCGGAATCGCTCGATCTGCCAGCAACGTTGAATAATTTTGCTGGACCCAAACGTTTACCGGACTGGCAGTTCGACTATGAACATGCCATGCAGCAACTTACCCGGCAATTTGGCACTCGCGACCTGAATGCCTTTGGCTGCGAGGATTTGCACGCAGCCATCATGGCAGCTGGCGCATTGTTCGAATACGTCAGACTGACACAACAAACCGCAACAGATGGATCATCCGGGCAGTTGCCCGGCCATCTGCATACATTACAGGTAGAGCGACAGGATGCCTACTTGCGCATGGATGCCGCCACACGCCGCAATCTGGAAATTACACTGACACTGCGCGGCGAGGATGCACCCACACTGTCGTCTCTGCTGGATACTTGTTCGACCGGGATGGGCAGCCGGTTGTTGCGACACTGGCTGCATCATCCGTTACGCAACCGGATCACGCTGCAGCAACGGCTCGATACCGTATCCGACCTGATCGGGGCACAACCGGAAACCCTCTATGCGGGTATCCGGCAGCAGTTCAAACATATTGCCGATATCGAGCGCATTACCAGCCGGATTGCACTGAGAACGGCCAGACCCCGCGATCTGTCCGGCCTGCGTGACAGCCTGATGCGACTCCCCGGAATCATCGAACTGATCGCAACCTCGGCAGCAGCTGCCGTTCATCGTTTCATCCCGCCCATGCAACCAGATCCCTTACTCACGCAATTGCTCGTTCGCGCACTGCAACCGGTACCCGGCGCAGTCATCCGCGAAGGCGGCGTGATTGCTGACGGCTTCGATGCCGAGCTGGATGAGCTGCGAGGCTTGCAGGGAAATTGCGATGAATTCCTGCTACAGCTGGAAGCGCGCGAACGTGAGCGTACCGGAATCCCGAATCTCAAAGTGGAATATAACCGGGTGCATGGTTTTTATATCGAAGTGACCCGCGCTCAAGGAGAAAAAATCCCCCCGGACTACCGCCGCAGACAAACCTTGAAAAATGCGGAACGCTATATCATTCCCGAGTTACAGGCATTCGAGCACAAGACATTATCCGCACGCGAACAGGCGCTGGCCCGGGAAAAAATGTTGTACGAACGACTGCTGGAACAGCTGGCTGATTTCATCATTCCCTTGCAGGAAATCGCCCGCTCGGTTGCAGAACTGGATGTCTTGTGTGCCTTTGCCGAACGCGCCGCTCTGTCCGGCTATACCAAACCGGTATTCACCGATGATCCCGTTCTGATCATCGAAGCCGGCCGGCATCCTGTGGTAGAAAATCAGGTGGAGCACTATATCGCCAATGATGTACAACTTGGAGCGATCACGCGGGAAAACCGGCAAATGCTGGTCATCACCGGGCCGAACATGGGCGGCAAATCCACTTACATGAGACAGACGGCACTGACCGTCCTGCTGGCACATTGTGGCAGCTTTGTTCCAGCCCAAATTGCCCGCATCGGACCAATCGACCAGATTTTCACCCGGATTGGTGCTGCCGACGATCTCGCGGGCGGGCGTTCTACTTTTATGGTGGAAATGACGGAAGCAGCCGGTATTTTACGCAATGCAACTGCCCAAAGTCTGGTACTGGTCGATGAAATCGGCCGGGGTACCTCAACTTTCGACGGGCTTGCACTGGCTTTTGCCATCGCCCGCCACCTGCTGACCCAGAACCAGAGTTATACCCTGTTTGCCACCCACTACTTCGAACTGACCCGGCTGGCAGAAGAGTTCCCGCAAGCTGTCAATATCCATGTCACAGCGGTAGAGCACAAAAGGCGTATCGTTTTTCTGCACCGGATAGAGGAAGGGCCTGCCAGCCGGAGTTACGGACTGCATGTCGCCGCACTGGCAGGTGTACCTGATAGAGTCATCAGGAATGCTGCAAAAATTCTGGCGAGACTGGAGCAGGAAACGCTCAGCAGAAGCCCTCAGCAGACTTTATTTGAAACAGTCGAGGAAAATGCGAAAGCCGTGCCTGCTTCCGTGCACCCGGTGCTTGATTACCTCGAGCGGATCCACCCCGATGAACTGACCCCCCGGGGTGCACTGGAACAGCTTTACCTGATCAAATCGATGCTCAATCAAACGGATTGATCATCAATGCTCATGGCCGTGCGGTCCGTGCACATGGCCGTGAGATAGCTCTTCCGCCGTTGCCGGACGTACTTCCGTCACCGTGCACTCGAACTGGAACGTCATACCGGCGTAAGGATGATTACCGTCTACCACTACGACATCATCCGTAATCTCTCTCACCGTATAGATGCAGAAATCATCGGAATCCTCCTCACCGCCTTCGAATTGCATTCCGACTGCGACTTCTTCCGGGAATGCATTGCGTGGCTCGACCCGCATGAGCTCTTCATCGTACTCACCAAAAGCATCTTCCGGTTCCATTTGCAAGGATAAGGCTGCTCCAGTCTCTTTTTCATGCAAAGCTTCTTCTACTGCTGGAAATATCCCGTCATAGCCGCCATGCAGATAGCTGACGGGCTCTTCGGTTTCTTCCATTACATTGCCTTCCTGATCGATCATTTTGTAGTGGAGTGACACTACCGTATTTTTTACTATGCGCATGTTTTCCGCCTGAATCAGGCTTCCTTTTGGTTGATAAAACTCGTTGTTCGAGCTCCCGATACTGATTGCCCGACACATGGCGCGAAACTCCTGCGATGAATGTCGGTTATTCCATGTAAACGAATCGCTTCCAGGTGAGCCTTGGTGGGATAACCTTTATGCCGATCGAAACCGTAGACCGGGTAAGCTTCGTGCAATCGCAACATTTCAATATCCCGTGCAGTTTTGGCAAGAATCGAGGCTGCTGAAATCTCGGCCACCAGACTATCCCCCCTGATTACTGTCTGCACTTCACAATCCAGTCGTGGCGCATGGTTGCCATCCACCAGAACCAGCGCATTGGAAATCGGCCGCAGGCTGACTACTGCTCTTTGCATTGCAAGTAGGCTGGCTTGCAGAATGTTCAGCCGGTCAATCTCTTCAACCGAAGCAGAAGCAATTGCCCATGCACGAGCACGCTGTTTGATCTGATCAGCCAGGCTGATTCGCTTTTTTTCGCTCAACTGCTTGGAATCAGCCAGTCCCTCGATGACATCAGCAGGATCGAGCACCACACAGGCAGCGTAAACGGGCCCGGCCAGTGGCCCTCTGCCTGCTTCATCCACACCGTAGATGACCTTCCCGTCCTGGGCATATTCATGCTTCAACGGGATCCGTCTTTCCGCCACGTGAATCCGCTGCGAACCGAATCAGATTGCCCGGGCAGTACACATCAGTTGCGCTTCGGTGACCACCTGGCCATCCACTTCAGCACAGGCAGCATATTTCCAGATACCTTTGAGCTGGCGGGTGATTTCGACCTTCAATACCAGTTGATCCCCTGCGATGACCGGTTTCTTGAACCGTACCGCGTCGATACCCACAAAATAGTACACCTGCCCATTATCCTTTTCCATGTTCTCCGACCGAATGGTCAGTAAGGCGGCTGCCTGGGCCAGTGCCTCAATGATCAGCACGCCCGGCATGACGGGATGATGGGGGAAATGTCCGGAAAAATAGGGTTCATTGATGGAAACATTCTTGTATGCATGAATCCGTTTACCTGATTCCAGGGAAACCACCCGGTCAACCAGAATCAATGGATAACGATGCGGCAGGTATTTCAGTATTTCATGAATATCCATCACGGTTTGTCTATCTCCCTGTTTCATAGCAGTAATCGTATATTTATGGCTTCCTGGCAGCAGATTCCCTGGCGTTCAATACTTTGATGACCTGGTCAGTGATATCGATGCGAGCGCTCCGATAAACCGAATCCTGCAACTGCAGGATCAGATCATAGGACTGCTTCTCTGCAAGCTCCCTGATCACCTGATTGATACGCTCCAGAATCAGACCATATTCCTCATTCTGGCGCAAACTCAGATCTTCCCGCATCTGCTGCTGTGCACGCTGATACTGTCGACTGAGACCGGCGAGTTCACGTTCCTTCAGACGCCGTTCTTCTTCATCCACAGTGCCCGTATTTTTTTCCAGCTCCTGCTGCAATGCTGTAATCTGCGCAGAAAGTTCCCTGATGCGTGCATCGCGTGCCTGAAATTCCCGTTCTATCTTTTTCTGTGCCTCGATAGCAGGCATCGATTCCCGTAAAACTTTCTCGGTATTGACCACTCCGATCTTGATTTCTCCGGCAGACGAATGTACCGGGAGAACGAACATCATCGTAACAACGAATGCCTTCACGAACCGGAAAAACATTCCCTGCCAGTATTGATCCAACGGGTATCTCATTGCTTTCAGATAATCTCTTCTCTGATTCAGAAAGTTTGTCCGAACTGAAACTGAAAACGCTGCAACTTATCACCCGACTGATTATTGAGGGGTTGTGCAACACTGAATTTGAGCGGCCCCATGGGTGAGATCCAGGTTGCAGCCAGTCCGGCGGAATAGCGGAAATCATCAAAACCCAGACCGGAGAATGAATTGACAATCGTTCCTCCATCTGCAAACGCACTCAGACGAACCGATTTGTCTTCCTTCATAAATGGCACCGGAAACAATACTTCGATATTCCCTACGATACGCTTGCTGCCACCCAGTACCCGGTCATCGCTGTCACGCGGCCCCAATGTATTGATGTTGTATCCCCGGACAGAGTTGAAACCGCCTGCAAAGAAATTCTTGAAAAAGGGGAGTGGCTTGTCGGAATAGCCGTCCCCAACGCCCACTTCACCATTCAGCATCAAAGTGAACATTTTTGTGACAGGAAAGAACCATCGCTGCTCATAACTGACTTTGTAATAATTCAGGTCACCAAACGGCAAACCGAATTCGCCGAACAGCCGCTGTGTCATCCCGGATGTCGTCCAGATAGCACTGTTACGGCGATCACGTGCCCAGCTCAGGGTAATCGGAAGATTATTGGAAGTCTTGCCGAATTGATCGACGAAATCTTTGAATCGTTGCGGACTGTCATCACGCAAATCAATTTTAGTGTGTTCATATCCCAAACCTAATGAAACGATATCATTCTCTGCAACGGGAATACCAAACCGTATATTGGCACCAGTCGTATCAGTATTGAACATCCCCACGCTACTCAAGGAACGGGTATTGATATCACGTTTGAATGCTTCCAGACCGAGACTTACCCCGTTGATTGTATAGTAGGGATTGTTGAATGAAGCAGAGATGACCTTGTTAACGCTACCAGTATTTACCTGCAGACTTAAAAAGTTACCCGTTCCCAGAATATTGTTCTGGGCAATCGATCCGTTCAGAATGATCCCTTCGCGATCAGAATAACCGGCACCAAACATGATTGCTCCGGTCGGTTTTTCAACCACATTGACGTTGATATCCACCTGATCCGGAACATCTGCCACCGGGGGGGTTTCAATATTCACGCCAGTAAAGAAATCCAGCCTGTCCACTCGCTGCCTCGAACGGTTGATCTGCTCGGTCGAATGCCATCCCCCTTCCATCTGCCGGAATTCACGACGGATCACCTCATCACGGGTACGTTCGTTACCACTGATATTGATACGTCTGACATAAACCCGGCGCCCCGGATCGATGAAAAAAGTAAATGCAGTCTTCCGGGTTTCCTTATCCAGTTCAGGTGAGGCATTGACATTGGCAAATGCATAACCGTCATTCCCCAGCCGGTCACTGATCAGCTTGATTGATTCGGTCAGTTTCTCGCGTACGAATATTCCACCGGGTTCAAGTTTGATCAGTTTACGTAATTCTTCCTCCGGCACGAGTAACTCACCGGCAAGTTTGATATCGGATACCGTATATTGAGGGCCTTCGGTCACATTGACCGTAATGTAGATGTCCTTCATATCCGGTGTAATCGAAACCTGCGTGGATTCGATATTGAACTCCAGATATCCCCGATCGAGATAGTAGGAGCGCAACGTTTCGAGATCCGCCGATAATTTCTGCTTTGAATACTGATCATCCTTGGTAAACCAGGTCATAAAACCCGGTGTTTTGAGACTGAACAGATCGACCAGATCATCCTCGGGGAAAACATGATTGCCAACGATATTGATTTGTTTGATGCGGGCAGTCTTACCTTCCTTGATATCGAAGTTGATGCCGATACGGTTGCGCTCCAGCGGGGTGGTGGTCGTGGTGATTTTGACCGCGTACTTACCGCGACTGATGTACTGGCGTTTCAGTTCCTGTTCAGCTTTTTCCAGCAACGAGCGGCTGAAAATGCGAGATTCCGACAAACCAGCCTGTTTCAAACCTTCTTTGAGCTTGTCTTTATCGAACTCTTTTGCACCATTGATGCTGATTTGGGCAATTGCAGGACGCTCCTGAACCTGCACAATCAGCAACCCACCTTCAGATTTCAGTTTGACATCACTGAAAAAACCCGTGGCATACAATGCCTTGATGGCTGCACTGGCCTTTTTACTGTCGAGTACATCTCCAACCTTCACAGGCAAATAGCTGAATACCGTTCCGGCCTCGGTACGCTGGATTCCCTCCACCCGTATATCCCGGACTACGAGCGAATCATTCGCCATACAACCCAACGAATAAAGCGAAAAAAACAATATCAGGAACCTGAGTTTCATGGCTATTCAGAAACTAGACGAAGTAGATCATTATGTATTGCGAATATCATCAGGGTAACCAGCAGAACCACGCCGATCTGATGACCGATATACATGATTCTCTCGGGTAACGGTGCTCCCCGTACCATTTCGATCAAATAGTACATCAGATGTCCGCCATCCAGAACCGGGATCGGCAGGAGATTCAGCACCCCCAGGCTGATACTGATCAACGCCAGAAAACCCAGATAAGCAGCCAGTCCCATTTGGGCCGACTGGCCGGCATAGTTCGCGATAGTAATCGGCCCACTGATATTTTTCAGCGAAACATCGCCCGTAACCATTTTTCCGAGCATACGCAAAGTAAAGTAAGACATCTCCCAGGTTTTAGTCACTGCTTTAGCCAGAGCCATCGCTGGCGGGTAGCTGGTTTTCACCAGCAGCCCTTCCAGAAGTGCATGCTCGATTTTGGGCGTAATACCTGCCTTGCCGATTTCGGTACTTCCCTCGGAGACTGCTTCCGGCTGCAATGACAAATCGAGCTCCTGTCCGTCCCGGATCGCTTCAATCAGAAGTATGCGACCGGGACTTGAGCGTATCACCGTAACGACCTCTTCCCAGGTTGTAATCCCCTTTCCATTTATCGCTACGATCCTGTCACCTGTCTCGAGGCCAGCATGCTCTGCCGCACCGCCAGCCATCACCTGGTCGATCACCGGAGCGATGATCGGCTGATAGGCACTCAAACCCAATTTTCCCAGAAAATCTTTTTCGATATCTTCTGCACCAAGACTGCTCAAATCAAATCTGAGCTGGCGTGAAATTCCACTTTCACCCGTCACCGTTATCCTGACATCAGCATTTTTATCCACCGCATTGTCCAGCAGCAGCAGTCGTGCTTCCTGCCAAGTGGTAATTGCCTGATCGCCGATTCCGGTAATGGTATCTCCACTCCTGAAACCGGCCACAGCGGCAGGCGTTGCGGGTTCGATTTCCCCCAGTATCGGCTTCACGCCGCTGACTCCAAGTATGAAAAGCAGCCAGTACAGCAGGATGGCCAGCAGAAAATTGGCAACAGGTCCTGCTACCACGATAGCAAAACGTCTGGAGACGGGTTGGTGATTAAATGCACGATGGCGTTCGCCGGCTGGAACCTGCCCCTCATGCTCATCCAACATCTTGACATATCCCCCCAGCGGAATCGCTGCAACCACCCATTCTGTCTGGTCATTGCCCAAACGTTTTTTGAAAAGGGGCTGACCAAAACCGAGCGAGAAGCGCAAAACCTTGACACCACACCAGCGGGCGGCCAGATAATGACCGAGTTCGTGAAAAGTGATCAGCAGGCCAAGTGCGATTACGAATGCAAAAATCGTTGCGAGCACTGTCATGTCAGAATATATGAGGATTATCCGTTTTACTGCCCGGCACTGAGTGAGGATGCTGGCTTTCCTGGTTGCCCTGTACTTTGCCGGATGTTACAGGCCAGCCATTCACGAGCTGTTGCGCGCGCCTGCAAATCAGCCAGGAGCACACCTTCCAGATCAGGGACATCCCGTCTTTCCGTTGATTTCATCACGTCCTCGATCATCACGGGAATTGCAGTAAAGGGTATTCTACCAGCCAGAAAAACTTCGACAGCCACTTCGTTGGCAGCATTCAGCACTGCCGGCATATTGCCTCCCGCTGCAAGCGCTTCGTACGCCAGCCTGAGACAGGGAAACCGCTTGAAATCCGGGGATTCGAAATCCAGTCGCGCAACCTTGAACATATCCAGGGATTGCACACCACTTTCCATTCTTTCAGGATAACTCAACGCGTGCGCTATCGGTGTACGCATATCCGGATTGCCAAGTTGGGCGAGTACCGAGCCGTCGATATATTCAACCATTGAATGAATAACGCTTTGCGGATGGATAACCACCTGAATCTTCTCTGGCACGGCGTTAAACAGCCAGTGAGCTTCGATGACTTCCAGCCCTTTGTTCATCATGGTAGCTGAATCAACCGATATCTTTCTGCCCATTACCCAGTTGGGATGTGCGCAGGCCTGTTCTGGTGTCACAGTTTCCAGTATTTTCAAATCCACTGTGCGGAAAGGCCCGCCCGAAGCGGTCAGCAATATCCGACGCACCCCCGATCCCGCCAGATCTCCATTGAAATGTTGTGGCAAGGATTGAAAAATCGCATTGTGTTCACTGTCTATCGGCAGCAGTGTCGCATGGTGCTGTCTGAGCGTATCCATAAAGACACGCCCCGCCATCACCAGTGTTTCCTTATTGGCCAGAAGAATATGTTTTCCCGTCCGTGCAGCAGCAAGCGTAGGCCGAATACCAGCTGCCCCGACAATCGCAGCCATAACCGTATCGATCTCCGGCAAGGATGCCACTTTCTCCAGTGATTCGATGCCTGAAAGCACCCTGGTATCCAAACCCGCTGCATGCAATCTATCCTCCAGCTGTTCGGCACTCTGTGCATCGAGCATCACAGCGTATGGCGGATGAAACTGTATGCACTGCTCAAACATTTTTTCAACATTCCTGTCAGCAGTCAGCGCAACTACCTGATACCGGCCAGGATGCCTGGCCACTACATCCAGCGTACTTTCACCGATGCTGCCGGTCGAACCCAATATGGTCAGATGACGGGTTTTGGTCATGATTCAGTCGAATAAAATAAAATGGCCGCAAGAGCGGCAACGGGAAGAACGGGCAGTAATGCATCAATACGGTCCAATACCCCGCCATGACCGGGAAGTATGGTGCCACTATCCTTGACACCGGCCTGCCGTTTCAACAGTGATTCATACAAATCACCCACTATTCCCAGCACCGCAAGCAGGAGTAACAGAGGAATCAACCAGCCAACCAATGCCTGATCTTTATGTACCGAATAAAACCAGATCAGAGCATAAACCAGTACCCCGATCAGTGCGGCAGCTACTCCTTCCCAGGTTTTGCCCGGGCTGATCCGGGGTGCAAGCTTGTGTTTGCCATAGGCACGCCCGATGAAATAAGCAACACTGTCTGATACCCACACCACCCCCATAAACCCAAGCAGCAACAGCGGATCCATTGCACGAAGCTGATAGAGCGACAGGCATGCCGGCAGTAAAACCAGCCAGCCAATGGACATGAGCACCCATATATTACGGATCGGCCGGTTCATCGCCAACTGGAAAGGTACTGCCAGCAGCCAGAAAACGGCAGATGCGGCATAAAACCAGACCATCGATGAATCTGCCGGATTTTTGGATAACACCACACTGACCAGAAAGAGCAGTTCCCCCCCCAGCAAGGTAGTCAGGATCATATACAGAACAGTCTGGCCAACTGAAAACTGCCCCAGGCGGCACCACTCCCGTGCCGCAGTAACAGTCAGTCCCAGAAGCAATACAGCCCAGAAAATATCCGGCAGATAAAATAATGCCGCCAGGAAGGCGGTCAATAGTATGAATGCGGTAAGGAGTCGGGTACTAAGCATGAAAACGGGTAAATCCCGTTGGTTGGATAATGGGACGGTTAAACCCGGTCTTCGTTCGAGACCGTATTTTTATTTTCCTGCTGGCCGGCAATCTGTTCACTTGTCCGCCCGAACCGGCGCTCACGCTTCCGGTAGGATGCAATTGCCTCATCAAGGGCCGATGCATCAAAATCCGGCCATAACGTATCGGTAAAATACAACTCGGTATAGGCAAGCTGCCAAAGCAGAAAATTACTGATCCGACATTCACCTCCCGTCCGGATGAACAAATCCGGCTCGGGAGCATCGGCCAGTGCCAAGTGCCTGGCAATATCAGGCTCATCGAAAGTCACAGCTGAATCCGGGTTCTCGGTAATCATTTTGCGTACAGCCTGCATGATATCCCAGCGCCCTCCATAATTTGCTGCCACCGTAAAATTCAATCGGCTATTCCCGGCTGTAAGCGCCTCGCCCTGTTGAACAAAATCGACTATTTTAGGATCGAATTTTGAAATATCACCAATTACCCTGAACCGGACTCCATTTTCATGCAGTCCAGTCACCTCCCGTTCAAGTGCAGCCAAAAACAACTGCATCAGCAACTTGACTTCTTCTGCGGGCCTGCGCCAATTTTCGCTGCTAAACGCGAAAATTGTCAGATGTGAAACACCTCTCTCGATACAGGCTTTGATTGTACCTCGTACCGCTTCAACACCCTGCGTATGCCCCGCTATCCTTGGCAGGAAACGCTTCCTGGCCCATCGCCCATTACCATCCATAATAATGGCGATGTGCTTGGGTATCGCACCGGTTTCCGGAATTCCACGTGTCGAACTTGGGGTTAGGGGCATGAATCAGACAGCCATCAGTTCTGCTTCTTTGGTCTGAAGTAACTTATCCACCTCAGCAATATAACGATCTGTCAATTTCTGGATTTCATCTTGTGCACGCCGATCCTCATCTTCGGCAATCAACTTATCCTTCAGTAATTCTTTCAGATGGGCATTGGCATCACGCCGAATATTCCTCATCGCAACACGTGCAGCTTCAGCCTCCGTTTTGACTATTTTAGTCAGATCCTTGCGCCTTTCTTCTGTCAAAGGAGGCATGGGAACCCGTACCATATCACTTACCGTCATAGGATTCAGGCCTAGATCGGAATCACGTATCGCTTTCTCAATCGCTGAGAATATTTTTTTATCCCACGGGATGATACCAATGGTTCGTGCATCAGCCAAGGTCACGTTGGCCAATTGTTTGATCGGAGTCGGGGTACCGTAATAATCAACCATGATGTGATCCAGCAAGCCCGTGTGGGGACGTCCGCTTCTTACCTTACTGAAATCGACTTTGAGTGCATCCAGGCTTTTCTGCATTTTCTGCTCTGCAGATTTTTTTACATCAGCAATCATATTTAAGTGGGTTTATTGATATTGAAGTGTATCGACAGCAACCGGCACAGACCCCGCCGTTATTGTGCTAATAACATAAAACCATTCCCGCAGACATCGCAGAATTCAAACGAATACCGATGTCCCTTCGTCCTCGCCCATGATAACCCGTTTGAGTGCCCCGGTCTTGAAAATACTGAATACGTTGATGGGAAGTTTCTGATCCCGGCATAAAGTCAGTGCAGTAGCATCCATCACTTGCAGGTTTTTACTGATCGCCTCATCGAAAGTCAGGCTCTGGAAACGCTGCGCATCCTTGTTCTTCAGCGGATCACTAGTATAGATCCCATCCACCTTGGTCGCTTTCAGGACGATATTGGCATTCATCTCCATGCCACGCAAAGCAGCCGCCGTATCCGTAGTAAAAAAGGGATTGCCCGTCCCCGCAGCGAACACGACCACTTTACGTTCATCCAGATAACGCAAAGCCTTACCACGAACATAAGGCTCGACAACCTGATCTATCCGTAAAGCTGACTGCACACGTGAAACAACCCCGTTTCGTCTCATCGCATCGTGCAAGGCCAAGGCATTCATGGTGGTAGCGAGCATCCCCATATAATCAGCCGTTACACGATCCATTCCATCTCCCGCAGATTTCATACCACGAAAAATATTGCCTCCGCCTACCACGATCGCAACTTCAACACCGAGCTGCAATACTCCAGCAACCTCGACTACGATATGTTCAACTACCGCGCGATCGATGCCATAGTGGCCATCGCCCATCAGAGCTTCGCCCGACAATTTCAATAAAATACGTTTATAGACGACTGGCATACATGCCTATGAACAGGAGATTTATCGTAAAGTTCTTCTGGAGATCAAGCATGTCGTGGCTTTCAACGCTAAAAAAGCCAACCTGCTCATGACGATCAGTCATTATTTTCTTGAATTCAACTAAAACCAAACCAATCCCCAGAAGAAAACCTTCTTATTTGGACTGGGTTACCTGCGCCATGACCTCGGCCGCAAAATCATCGGATTTCTTCTCGATCCCTTCACCAACGATATACAGCGTAAACCCACTGACTTTGGCAGATTTTGTCTTTAACAATTTCTCGATAGTCTGATCCGGATCTTTGACGAAAGGCTGGCCAAGTAAAGTCACCTCTGCCAGATACTTGGCAATTCGTCCTTCTACCATTTTCTCGATGATATTGGCAGGTTTGCCGCTTTCTGCCGCCTGGGCGGTAAATATCTGGCGCTCACGCTCAAGTGCGTCGGCAGGTACCTGATCGCTGGATACACACACCGGCTTGCTGGCCGCTATATGCATGGCCAGATCCTTACCCAGCGCCTCATCGCCCCCTGCATAGTCAATCATCACACCGATTCTGCTTCCATGCAGATACATTGCGAGATGATCTTTAGTCTGGTAGCTGATTCCGCGGCGGATACTGATATTCTCGCCCAGCTTCATGACCAGAGCCTTGCGGACAGACTCAACCGTTTCTCCCTCAGCTATAGACATATCCTCCAGCAACGCTGTATCCGATATATTTTTGTCTGCCATCAGCCTTGCCAGATTGCCGGCAAAATTGATGAAATCTTCATTCTTGGCAACAAAGTCGGTTTCACAGTTGACTTCCACCAGGGCTCCCTGTTTGCCATCCGCCGTAACAAACCCGCTGATGACTCCTTCTGCAGCAATACGGCCAGCCGCTTTACTCGCCTTGGCTCCGCTTCTGATTCGTAACAAATCCTCAGCTGCTTTCATGTCTCCGTCAGCTTCGACCAGCGCCTTCTTGCACTCCATCATGCCAAGGCCGGTAAGCTCACGCAGTTCTTTAACCATGCTTGCGGTAATTTCCGCCATACTGACTCCAAATCAAGTTAATACGAAAAATTTCGAATGCTCTTATTCAGAAAGTGCGCTGACAGCGTGTTTACTCACGCACCCGCAGATTGATCTCTACCCGACATGATTTCATCGTCAGACTTACTCATTTCGATAATTTCCTGCACGGACTGGTTACGTCCTTCCAGAATGGCATCCGCCATCGCACGCGCATAAAGCCGTATAGCCTGACTGGAATCATCGTTACCCGGCACCACATACCGGACACCTGCCGGACTGTGATTGGTATCCACCACGCCCACAACCGGAATCCCCAGCTTGTCCGCTTCCACGATTGCACCTTTCTGATAACCGACATCGATCACAAACATCGCATCCGGTAAACCTTTCATTTCCTTGATACCACCAAGACTGTTATTCAGCTTTTCCAATTCACGCTGAAAATCAAGAGCTTCTTTCTTCGTAAGTTTGTTCAGCGTCCCGTCCTGTACCATTTTCTCCATATCCTGCAGGCGTTTGATCGACTGCCTGATCGTTTTGAAATTGGTCAACATCCCGCCCAGCCAGCGCTGATTGACGTAAGGAGCACCACATCGTATTGCTTCTTCCATGACGATGTCACGGGCCTGGCGTTTGGTTCCCACGAAAAGAATCGTTCCCTTGTTTGCTGTCAATCGGCGGGCATAGTCCAGCGCCTCTCTGAGCATTACGAGCGTATGCTCAAGATTAACGATATGGATCTTATTACGCTGGCCGAAAATATAGGGGGCCATTTTCGGATTCCAGAAACGGGTCTGATGACCAAAGTGAACGCCCGCTTCCAACATTTGCCGCATAGTAACTGACATGAACTCTCCTTAGGGTTAACCGCAACTTATCGACATACTTCCTTACGAAGACACCCTATCCTGATAAGTGTGCGTTGTAGATTGTGTATTAAAAAGGTTAATAAAAAAATTTCCCGCTCCGGGAAATTGCTACCTATATAAACAGACCAGGAGCGCGCGCGATTATAACATGGCACACTCTGCACTCAAGAAAAGTCATCCTGCAACACCACTGAGAACCTCTGATCAATCCATCGAATTGCCGATCATACGATTCAGTTTGCCGAGATCATGCAAGGTGACATGCTTGTTGTTAACCGTGATAAGACCTTCTTCCTGCAGTTTGGAAAACGACCGGCTGACCGTTTCCAGCTTGAGTCCCAGATAACTGCCGATATCTTCTCTGGTCGCTCGCAAAATAAAATCGGTCGACGAGTACCCTCGCCTGGCCAGACGAGTGGACAGATTGAGCAAAAATGCAGCCAGTCTCTCTTCCGCCCGCATACTGCCCAGAAGCATCATCACTCCTCTATCCTGCACAATTTCACGACTCATGATCTTGTGGAACTGGCTCATCAGCGAAGGAATACTTCGTCCGATCTCTTCAAGTTTTATGAAAGGTACTTCACAAACTTCACTGTCGACGAGCGCAACTGTGTCGCAGGTATGCTTCTCCGGACTGATCGCATCCAGGCCCAGCAACTCGCCGGTCATGTAGAAACCGGTCACCTGCTGGCGTCCATCCACTCTCAAGGTATAGGTCTTGAAAGAGCCATTTTTTACGGCATAGAGAGATCTGAAATCAGCCCCGGCATGCAACAGATATTCCCCCCGCCGTACTCTGAGCTTATGGTTGGTCAGATTGCCAACATACTCTATTTCTTCATCAGTCAACCCCACCGGCAGACACAATTCACGAAGGCTGCATGTCGTACAGCTGGATCTTTGTTGTGGTGCCGTGGGGTGGCCGGGTATTGCGCAGTTATGCAAAGCTGACTCCTACCTTCGTCAGGAAATTTTAGTACGATTGTCTCAGGAAAATCCGATTCGATCCTGATTATCGGGTGACACTGTTCTCCAGCACATACTCCGCCAGATTCTGCACTGAATCTCCCGTCAAATTTGGAAAAGCAGGCATACCGAATCCCTTTCCGTTCGTTACTCTTTCAATAATGGCCTCCTTATTGGCCATCTCGGATCTCAGTATCATTACCTTGCCATTCACTGGTGTATGACACTGCACGCAGGCTCCCTTGAAGATTTTTTCACCTGTCGCCCCTGCCGGGGGCATATAGTCGTTTTTTCTGGCACAGCCAGCCAATATAAACAGCAGGCAACCAGAAAGTATCATGATGGATAAAATGAGTTTCATTTTTACGACATCTCTCAGGGATCGCACTTCCAAAGAAAACAGCCAGATATGCAAACAATCATTTAAGTTTAGCACATTTGCCGTTTTACCAAACTGTAAACGAATAAAGTCTATAAAATTTAATAAGTTATTAAACCATTGCCCGGCATGATAAGTGCATAACATCCCAGATAAAAGATCCGCAACCAATCAGCCCTAAAAATTCACGCGCACTCCCACCAGCCCGGAACGTCCAGGCAACGGTGCCCGATCTTTCAAAAAAGAAGTGTGGCGTCTCGCCTCTTCATTCAGCAGATTGGCACCTCGTATGAACAGGTTGTAATTCATCTTTCCCCAGTCAAACCGGTAATCCAGTTGAACATTCAGCATAGTGTAACCGGCGGTGTCTGTTTCGAGCAGAGCGATATCCGCCTGTTTATGCACCCGCATTACGTCAATCCGACCTCGCCATGGACCGTGAGCATAATCAAGTGCCCCTCCAAAACGAAATGGTGTCATGCGCGGTAAATATCCTCCTGATGACAGCCGCCCGCGGACATAATCAGTCCACAAGCGCAGATCCAATTTACCGCGACGATCACTCAGCAGATGAGCAATCGTCTCAAATTCCATCCCCAGAAAATTTGCATTATTTTGACGGTACTTCAATAACAAATACCCATCTTCATCTGGCCTGCCTTCCATATTGACCCGATCTGGCAGGCCGTCACCCGTCAGATCCAATTCTTGCTGAAAAATGAAATCATCGACCAGCTTGGCAAACAGATTCAGAGTCCAGTCCAGGCTGCCACCCTTTTTACGCAGAAATAAATCAAAATTGCTGGATTTCTCTCGAGTGAGAGAGGTGTCACCTCTTTCAAACGTACCAGTAGCCAGGTGTGCTCCGTTGGAAAATAATTCTTCCAGTGCCGGCGCGCGTTCTGTACGAGAAATATCACCACCTACAGAATAACCATCGCCGAATTTTCGGATCACTCCGCCGGAAATACTGAATGCATCGTGACTGGTCTCGAAGCCATCATCTTTGCGTTTTGTCCGCTGATGTTCGAAACGCCCGCTCATCTCAAAATGCCAGCGCCCGACATCCCGTCTTTCCAGCAAGAACACTCCCAGCGAATTCATTCGAGAACTGGGAACAAATGCTTCTTCTCCGAGAGTGGCAAGATCCCGGTTCTGATACTGAAATCCCAGCACACCCTTCCAGCCGGCCAACGGCTGATGCAGCATTTCAACTCGGCCATCCCATTCACGATTCATCAGCAACGTCCCGACCTCATCACCTTCCGATTCCTTGTGCACATGGTTGTTATACCCCCAGCGTGTTTTTATTTTCTGTACTCCAGGCAGAGGATGATTTACCGCCCCTTTAATATCGAAACGTGTCTGTTTTTGTCTGATCCGCGCTCCCTTTCCTTGCTCGTGGTTATGGCTATCGTGGTCGTGGTCGTGGTCGTGGTCGTGGTCGTGGTCGTGGTCGTGGTCGTGGTCGTGGTCGTGGTCGTGGTCGTGTCCGGGAACACCATAATTATTAACAAAACGGCTGACTGCAACTCCTAGAAATCCCCGTTCACCGACATAAGACAAGCCACTGGAAAAATTCGTTGTCCGGACATCGCTATTCTCAAGCACACCTTTTTTTGCGTCGGATCCCGGTTTAAGTTCTGCATATCCTGGAATCGAATAATCCCCGGTATGCCGTTTCATCCCGTCCAGGTGCCAGGCAAAACGCCCTGCTCCTGCATTCAACCGGAATGCCCCGGTAAAATCATCCGCAACCGAGTTGTAATGGGTATACAGATCGCCCCCTGCTTCATCAGGCAGCCGCTCAGGTATCCGGTGGTTAACGATATTCACCACCCCACCGCTGGCACCGGAGCCATAAAGCAGAGCCGAAGATCCGCGAAAAATCTCAACCTGATCGGCAAACAGCACTTCTGCCGCCACGGCATGATCCGCGCTGATCGTGGAAACATCCATCGTACCGATACCATCCTCCAGCACCCGTACTCGCGCTCCGCTCAGACCACGGATTACCGGACGACCGACCGCCGGACCAAAATCACTGGAAGAAACCCCCAGTTCCTGAGAAACCGCTTCACCAATATTGCGCAAATCGCGTGTTTGCATACGTTCCCGCTGCAAAACCGACACAGGCTGAGCGATATCCGCCTGATCTCCACTTAAAGGATCAGCCGTTACAACCACCGGTTTAAGTGATGTTTTGATCGATGTGCGATCCGTTACTTCAGATTCACGAGCCGGACTGTTTGTTACTTCCTGAGCACAGACACAAAACGATAATCCTGTAAAAGTTATCAGACCGATTAAGGCTTCCAGTTTTTTCACTTATTTATGTTTCCCGGTTTTTATTTATCGTTTTTTACATGTCAACACCCAATTGCCTGTTGATACCAGCAACAGATGACAAAAACAGACACGGAGGAAGAAATACTGCATAAATACCCCTATCCGGGGCAGATGTATGATTCGGTTGGTGCGTACCTGCAGAAACCCCATAGCCGCAACATTGTTGCAATTATAGACACAACAATAGCCAAAACGCAACTATGTTGCAATTAATATCACGACATCACTGGCTCATCATGGCGCGACCGCAATCAGCGCAGATACCCTTGATATTGAGTTCGATGGAATCGATAGAGAAGTTAGAGGGCAGCTCTTTTGGCAAAACCGGCTGAACCTCCGGAAGGCAAAAAACTTTATGACAATGGTGACATTGAAAGTGGGCGTGACGATGCATGGATTCACTGCGTGTAACCTGAAAACGCCAGGCTCTGCCGGCCCCAGCTACTTTATGCACCAAACCCTGGGTAACCAGCCAATCCAATGCACGGTATACAGTAACCCGGTCAAATGCACCAAGTTGTTGCAGATGTTCTAATACTTCGCTATGGGAAAGCACATCCTCGGCATTCAGCAACACGCCCAAAACCGCACTGCGAACCGGAGTCGAACGCTTCCCGGCGTTTTGTATCAATTGCTCGGCAATATCCATACTGACTAAGCTACCGGTAATAGCAAGCCATCGTCAAACGATCTCGCTATAGTAAGAATACAGGCCAGCGCCTCAATTGAGAGCATGAGTCTTCCTGGTATATGGAAAGCAGTAGAAAATGAATATATCAAAGCTGAAAATACCGTAAAAACTGCCTGCACCAGATTAAAACCGTCACCGGGAATACTCTGCCAGTACCGTTTTCCGTAAGCCATACTGTTGTATAAACCGGGCGCTTATACTATCATCCAAAGCTTCTCAGCAAACTAACTTGAGGAAAAAACCATGAAATATGTATATTTATTGATCGCATGCACGACTATTGCATTAAGTGCCTGCGGGGAGAAAAAAAGCCTTGATGGACACTCAATGGAAAAACCACCTCCCTCTGCTTTTATAGAACGTGATTCTGCCCCTGATCTCGACAAGACTGAGGAAGCGACAGAAGACACATCTTCACCAGAAGAAAAGAATTAATTTTAAATTCTATTCAGGGCGCATGTAGCAGCATCACCACCCATAGATTCAGGTGATGTGACATGAGGCCATGCATAGCCTTTTCCTCGAAAAATTGCCACACCGATGGAAAAGGCTATGCAGTGAAAACAAACCGGCAGTACTTTCTTTTTTCGTAAAAATACAAATTCAACCGGCTTTGCCATCCACGCGAGCCCGCCAATAAATTGGCGCATACTTGATCACCCACAGCAGAAAACAGCTCAGCCACACACTGCTTGCAATCAGATAAAACTGGGGCGCCAAGGGTGCAACACCTGGAAAAATATCCGGAATCACTCTAAGCAGAACAACTACCTGAAAAGCAATAAACAGCAGCCATGTGAGATTATCCAACACCAGCGGAAAACCTCCGTGGCCCAATGTGACACGTGACGCCATCCCCAAAACCATGCTCGCAAAATAACCCACAGCCAGCATGTGCAGCGGCGCCAGTCCAAACCAGTAACGATCGCCGTCACTCAACCAAAGCAGCATACCTTGCAATCCGAAAAACAGCATTGCAATCCCCAGCCAGGCAAATGAAATATGCAGCACCGCCAGTAGTCGCACACGAAAACTGCGGAAAAACCGCCAGATATAACTGAGATAAAATGCACAGCCGGCAAGCAGCATATCTGCCCACCAGACATATTCCTGCAGGCCGGCCAGTTGAAGTGCGCCGTGTACCACTGTACAACCAACCATCAGCCACAACAGCCCGAATGGTCGAACCACGACATAATTCTCCAGCACGCGGCTCGAAAAAAACGGGATCATCCGGTGCGATACCGTCATCAGAATCGGCAGCATAAAGAACCAGATACCGGCCTGGCGCGAGAAATCCAGCATTTCCCTGCCGTCCGTCAACACCCACAACGCATAGGCACACAATCCCAGCCATCCGGCAATAAATGCCATACCGGCCACCCAGGCATGGCGCTTATCCCCGGCCGGTGCTGTAAACAGCACATGAAACAGGATAATAATGGCATACGCCCACCCGGACAGCATCAGCAGCAATCCAGCAGATAGCAGAAATTTACCGGCAATCAGTCCGGCATAGAACAGGACGACACCGGCTGCCATCAGCAGGCAGACCGTCATATACTGATTGGCCTTGATTTTCTCGCCATTCATCCAGTTAGGAAACGTAGTAAACAAAAACCCCAGAATGAAAAAGGGGAAAAATGTGTACACCATCAAAAATCCATGCACCCAGATCGGCATGATGCTCGAAAAACTTACGCTTTCCATCAATCCGGCACGCCCGGCCAGTTCTATCACCCACCACAGGATGGTCAACACCGCCTGAAAAGCTCCCATAAGAAACAGGCTGCGATGAGGTGCTGCCGAAAGATACTTCCAGATTGTTCCCGATTTATTCATAAGATTTTCCTGTAAAACCCAATAAGAAATTGATGCTCACGCATGTCCGCGCCTGTCGGGCTATTTTTATCATGGCCGTAATTTGCTATGATGAGAAGCCACGTAATTACACACTTCTCGATGCCCAACATTGATCTGCACAGCCATTCGACTATCTCTGACGGTATGCTGTCACCTTCTCGCTTGCTAGCGCACGCTGCTGTGCGCGGTGTGAATGTACTGGCGCTGACCGACCATGACGACATTGCCGGACTGAGTGAGGCCAGTCGCAGCGCTCAGCAGGAAAATATCACATTGATCCGTGGTGTTGAAATCTCTGTTACCTGGCATGGCCGGACTTTGCATATTTTAGGACTTGGAATCAACCCTGAACATCCACCACTGACCGAAGGACTGAAGAAGATCCGGGATGGCCGCATGGATCGGGCACGGGCAATCGCCGCACAACTGGACAAATTCGGCATTCATGGCAGTTTTGAAGGTGCCAGCGCCCAGGCGGGTATCAGCAGGCTGATCGGCCGCACTCACTTTGCCCGATTTCTGGTAAGTCAGGGATATGCTAAAAACGTAAAGTCTGTTTTCAAGAAGTATCTCGTAAAAGGTAAACCCGGTCATGTCTCCCATGTATGGGTCAGCCTGGATGAAGCCATCGGCTGGATTCGTGGCAGCGGAGGTCAGGCAGTCATTGCTCATCCAGCTCGCTATAAATTGAGCAATGACCTGCTCGAGCAGTTACTCTGCGAATTCCGTGAACTGGGAGGAGCAGGAATCGAAGTGGTCTCATCCAGCCATACTCCCGAGCAAACGCGGCAATTTGCGGCACTGGCCACCCGCATGAATCTGTATGCATCGTGTGGATCTGATTATCATGGCCCGGGAGAAAGCTACTTTGATCTGGGCAGACTACCTGCACTGCCTCCAGAATGCACTCCGATATGGAACGAATGGGAAATTCCTGATTACGCCGAAACCGGCGCAACAACCCTGAATGAACAATCAGAACAAACCGGGTTACAGTCCCCCGGCAAATCAGTCTGATAACAGCCAGTTCTAAACACCCGACGTTTTCCACCCATAACAGCTTACCAAACAGCCATGGCCCAATTTTTTTCCATACACCCGCAAACGCCTCATACAAGACTGATCCGCCAGGCAGTCGATATCGTACGCAAAGGCGGAGTCATCGCTTATCCAACCGATTCCTGCTACGCACTGGGTTGCCAGATCGGTAACAAAGAGGCGATGGATCGTATCCGTACCATCCGCAAAGTGGATCAGAATCACAATTTCACACTGGTATGCCGGGATCTGGCAGAGATTGCAACGTATGCGAAAGTGGATAATGCACAATACCGTCTGCTCAAGGCAGCCACTCCCGGCAGCTATACCTTCATTCTGGCAGCAACCCGCGAAGTCCCACGCCGTCTGCAGCATCCCAAACGCCACACGATCGGGTTGCGTATTCCTGATCACCCTGTCGTACAGGCTCTACTGGCCGAACTGGACGAACCTTTGCTGAGTTCGACGCTCATTCTTCCTGGAGATGAACTGCCATTGAATGATGCTGGAGAAATCCGCCAGCGTCTGGAGCACCAGATCGAACTGGTCATGGATGCCGGTTCCTGCGGCACCGACATGACCACGGTCATCGACCTGACCGAAACCACCCCGAAAGTTGCCCGTTCTGGAAAAGGCGATCTGTCACCCTTTGGAATCATTAATGGATAATATCATTCAGGGCATCGCCATCTACGCGCTACCCGTCATTTTTGCCATTACCCTGCATGAAGCTGCACATGGATATGTTGCCAAATATTTTGGTGATCTGACTGCAGAAATGGCCGGACGTATCACCCTGAACCCGCTCAGGCACATCGATCCTGTTGGTACTATTCTGCTTCCCCTGATGATGTTTGTAACCAGTAAACTGTTGATGGGAAGTGGCCTGCTTTTCGGCTGGGCCAAGCCGGTACCGGTCAACTTCGGGCGGTTACGTCAGCCCAAAAAAGATATGTTGTGGGTGGCTGCTGCCGGGCCCGGTGCCAATCTGCTGATGGCTTTCTTCTGGGCTGCCATCATCAAACTGGGAATGAACATGCCTGACAGCATTTATCTCAAACCCATGGTCCTGATGGGAATTGCCGGCATCGAAATCAATGTGGTTCTGATGGTGCTGAACCTGCTGCCGCTGCCGCCACTCGATGGCGGGCGTATTGCTGTCAGCCTGCTACCCAGCAGGCTGGCCTGGAAGTTTGCCCAAATCGAGCCCTATGGCTTTATCATTTTGCTGGTACTGTTCATCAGTGGGGTACTGAGCGTAGTGTTATGGCCTCTGATCATATTCACCAAGCAGATGATCGTCACACTCTTCGGCCTCTATATATAAATCGAACTACCTTTACATTTCACCAACCGACCTTGTATTTTTTTGATTCCATGATATCCGGAGCTTTGTAGAATGTTCGTCGACCGTGTTCTCTCAGGCATGCGCCCCACTGGAAACCTGCATCTGGGGCACTATCACGGTGTTTTGAAAAACTGGCTGGCTCTGCAACAGAAGTATGAATGCCTCTTTTTCGTTGCCGACTGGCATGCACTGACGACCCACTATGATTCCCCCGAGATCATCGGACAAAACAGCTGGGATATGGTGATCGACTGGCTGGCTGCGGGAGTGGACCCTGCCCGGGCAACTCTGTTCATTCAATCGAAAGTTCCGGCGCACGCTGAACTGTATCTGCTGCTGTCGATGATCACCCCGCTTGGCTGGCTGGAACGTGTTCCCACTTATAAGGATCAGCAGGAAAAACTTGCTGGAAAAGATCTCAGCACCTACGGCTTTCTTGGGTATCCGCTCCTGCAGAGTGCAGACATCCTGATCTACCGGGCCAATCTTGTTCCTGTAGGTGAGGATCAGGCTCCTCACCTGGAGTTTACGCGCGAAATTTCCCGACGGTTCAATCATATCTTTGGCAAAGAACCGGATTTTGAGAACAAAGTAGCGCAAGCCATCAAAAAAATGGGCTCCAGGAAAGGAAAGCTTTACAGCGAGCTACGCAACCGCTACCAGGAACAAGGTGATGAAAGTGCGCTGATCGCAGCCAGATCACTACTGGAGGAACAGCAAAACCTGAGTACTGATGACCACGAGCGGCTGTCCGGTCATCTGGAAGGAAAAAGCAAGATCATTCTGCCTGAACCACAGACGCTATTGACCCAGGCATCCAGAATGCCCGGTCTGGACGGTCAGAAAATGTCCAAATCGTATGGCAATACGATCGGCCTGCGGGAAGATGCCGACAGTATCACCAGAAAAGTGCGTACCATGCCGACCGACCCGGCACGCATCCGACGCAGTGACCCAGGCAATCCGGAAAAATGCCCGGTATGGCAGTTTCATCAACTTTATTCATCAGCAGAAACCCGCAACTGGGTACAACAAGGCTGCACATCAGCAGGAATCGGCTGTCTGGAATGTAAACAACCTGTCATTCAGGCGATACTAGACGAGCAGGCACCCATTCTGGAACGTGCCAGAATGTACGAGAAGGACCCCGCCCAGGTAAGAAAGATCATTGCTGACGGATGTGAAAAAGCCAACTGGCTGGCCGAGGAAACCATGCGAGATGTCAGAGCGGCACTGGGGTTGGGATATCTCTGATTTGACAACCTGCTTGAATATGGATACAGACAAAATACATTGGACAATCCCACGCTGATCGACCCGGTTGCAAAAGTGCAGGGTGTTCCGCTGCTGGAAGTCCCGCAGGATTTGTACATTCCTCCCGAAGCACTCCAGATTTTTCTGGAAACTTTCGAAGGCCCGCTTGATCTGCTGCTTTATCTGATCCGTAAGCATAATCTGGATATTCTGGACATTCCCATGGCCGAACTCACCCGGCAATATATCGCTTATGTCGAAACCATGCGCGCCGATCAGTTTGAACTGGCTGCTGAGTATCTGCTCATGACCGCACTACTGATCGACATCAAATCCCGCATGCTGTTACCCCGCCCGGTAACCCCCCGGGAAGATGACGCCGACCCCCGTGCAGAACTGGTACGGCGGCTTCTGGAATATGAACGGATCAAGCAGGCTGCCATCCATATACACAGCCTGCCGGTTGCCGGCAGGGACTTCATGCCAGCCTGTATCTGGGTGGATTTCGTTACCGAAAAACAGCTTCCCGGTATCAACCCGCAGGATTTATACGACACTTGGCTTGCCCTGCTGGAACGCCTCAGGCTCAATCGCAACCATACCATTCGTTACGAAACGATTTCTGTGCGAGTGTGTATGAGTGAAATCCTGAGAAACCTTCAATCCCGGGGAAACGTCCCGTTTACCGAACTGTTCAGCGATATCACCAACGTTCATAAACTCGTGGCCAGTTTCCTGGCCTTGCTGGAGCTGGCCCGCGAGGCGCTGGTCGATATCGTTCAGCCAGATCGCTTTGGAATGATCTATGTCCACGCAATCCATACTGACCAAGCCGACTGAAGCAACGGCCTTTCAGCCAGATCAGGTTGTCAGGATTCTTGAGACTGTACTGCTGACGACACCCGAACCCTTGTCCATCAGTGATCTCAAGAAATTATTCGAAGGGAATATCGACAAAAAAACATTGCATGAATCCCTGACCATCCTGAGTGAAAAATGGCATGACAGCGGAATAAATCTGGTCTCGGTCGCGGGAGGCTGGCGTTTTCAAAGCAAACCCGAAATGCAGGTTTTTCTGGATCGGCTCAATCCGCAAAGGCCACCGCGCTATTCACGCGCCGTGATGGAAACATTGGCCATCATTGCTTACCGGCAGCCCGTCACCCGGGGAGACATCGAAGAAATCCGGGGAGTAGCAGTTTCTACCCAAATCATCAAAACCCTGGAATCACGCGGCTGGATTGAAACCATCGGGCAGCGCGATATACCGGGCAAGCCCTATCTTTATGCAACCACCCGGCATTTTCTCGATGATCTGAATCTGCAATCGCTGGAACAGCTACCCTCTCTGGACAGTTTCAATTCGCTCGACCTGTCTGCTGACGAGGCTGAATCGGTCGATACGGATACGACCACCATTCAGGAATCCGGCGAACCCGCCTCACACGAACCGACACAACTTCTTTAATTTGGAGACGCTATGTATCAGCATATCAAAGTACCAACCACTGGCAGCAAAATTCGGGTAAAGGATGATTCTTCCCTGGTTGTGCCCGACAACCCGATCATTCCTTTTATCGAAGGCGATGGTATCGGTGTGGATATCACACCTGTCATGATCAGCGTTGTCGATGGTGCAGTAAAAAAAGCATACGGCGACTCCCGGAAAATTTCCTGGATGGAAATATATGCCGGTGAGAAATCTACCCGGGTCTATGGTCAGGATATCTGGCTGCCAGATGAGACTTTGCAGGCAGCCAAAGAATTCGTGGTATCCATCAAAGGGCCGCTGACCACACCGGTAAGTGGAGGTATCCGCTCGATCAACGTGGCATTGCGCCAGTTACTGGATCTGTATGTGTGCCTGCGCCCGGTACGCTATTTCCAAGGGGTACCCAGTCCGGTCAAACAACCGGAGAAAGTGGACATGGTCATATTTCGTGAAAACTCGGAAGATATCTATGCGGGAATCGAATGGGAAGCCGGAACGGAAGCTGTTGAAAAAGTGATCAATTTCCTGACGGCAGAAATGGGAATTACCAAAATCCGATTCCCTCGTTCCTCTGCGATCGGGATCAAACCGGTTTCAAAAGAAGGCAGTGAGCGTCTGATCAGAAAAGCCATCCAGTATGCAATCGACCATAAACGTCGCTCTGTCACACTGGTGCACAAAGGTAATATCATGAAGTTCACTGAAGGTGCCTTCAAGAAATGGGGTTATGAACTGGCAGCGAAGGAATTCGGTGCGGAGCTACTGGATGGCGGGCCATGGATGATACTGCGGCACAACGGTAATGAAATCATCATCAAAGATGTCATCGCCGACGCCTTTCTCCAGCAAATCCTGCTGCGCCCGGATGAATATGATGTCATCGCCACCCTTAATTTGAACGGTGACTACATTTCCGATGCTCTGGCCGCACAGGTAGGCGGCATTGGAATCGCGCCCGGTGCAAATATGAGTGACAGCATCGCAATATTCGAAGCGACACACGGCACTGCACCCAAATATGCTGGTAAGGATCAGGTCAACCCGGGGTCAATTATTCTGTCAGCAGAAATGATGCTCAGACATATCGGCTGGCATGAAGCAGCCAATATTGTCATCAGCTCAATGGAAAAAACGATTCAGGATCGAATCATGACCTACGATCTGGCAAGACTTACGCCGAACGCCAAACAGGCCACTTCTTCAGAATTTGGGAATGCCATGGTAGCGAGGATGTAACCTCATCTGATTGAGGTTTCCGAAATTGTATCGATCCTCAGAAAACAAGCCCCGACCTGATATTTTATTAATATCAGATCGGAGAGGCTGATCCGACAGGATCAGCCTCTATACATCAGGTCAAGCAGACTGGATATTTGAAGCCTGTTTGCCTTTTGGTCCTTGCGTAACTTCAAAACTTACTTTCTGGCCTTCTTTCAGGGTCTTGAAACCTGTCATATTGATCGCGGAAAAGTGTGCGAACAAATCTTCGCTGCCGTCGTCCGGTGTAATAAAACCAAATCCTTTTGAATCATTGAACCACTTTACTGTACCTGTTGCCATTTCTACTTCCTATAAAAAACTGGGCCGGATACCCTGATACTATTTGAATTTCAAGACCGCAAACGGCTCTAACCAGTGCTGCAGAAAACTTGAAGCCAAACGCCGGTTGCAGTTTTACGCAAAATATGTCTCAAGTCAAGCGATGGATGTGATCTGTCAAATCCTTGCTGATGGAAAATACGGCAGCTAACTGTCCAACCAACTGCTCAAGAAAAACCAGGGCCTTGTCGTAATCGACCCTTATGGCTTCGGGAGATAAACCAGCCGTAAATACCGAGTGAGCTGGATTAGCGGTTAGAATTAATGGAAGTAAGTACTAATAAATCTTTTTCTTATAAAATAAGACATATGAAACATCGGAAAATGTAAGCCATGGCAGCAGATTACCGGAATCCTGAAAGTATCATCGAAAAGGGCAGAGCCAGGTTGAATCCGCCCCCTCTATACAAGGTGATACTGATCAATGATGATTTCACGCCTATGGATTTCGTGGTAAAGGTATTGCGCCATTTCTTTCTCATGAATGAAGAAATGGCAACCAAGGTCATGTTGAAAATTCATATCGAAGGTGCGGGAATCTGTGGAATCTACCCCAGTGACATTGCAGTGACAAAAGTACAGCAGGTCAATGATTTTTCAAGACAAAATCAGCATCCGCTCATGTGTGTGATGGAGAAGGAATAATATGATTGCGCAAGAACTGGAAGTAAGTTTGCATATGGCTTTCGTCGAATCACGGCAGAAACGCCACGAATTCATCACGGTTGAGCATCTGTTACTGGCATTACTGGATAATCCCAGTGCTGCGAAAGTGCTGGTCGCCTGTACAGTCGATATCGAAGATTTGCGCAAATCCTTGCAGGATCATATCGCCCGTCACACTCCGGTTGTCGAAGGTTCCGAAGACGTTGACACCCAGCCCACCCTGGGTTTTCAGCGAGTGATTCAGAGAGCCATTCTTCATGTCCAGTCTTCCGGCAAGAAAGAAGTAACCGGTGCCAATGTTCTGGTTGCGATTTTTGGTGAGAAAGATTCACATGCGGTTTATTTTCTGCAGCAAAGAGGGGTAACACGGCTGGATGTGGTGAATTATATTTCCCACAAGATAGGCAAGGCTGCGCAAAGCAGTGAATCCGAAAAAAATGAGGAAAATGCTGATGGTGAACAGCAGGATTCAGGCAGTACACTGGAAAATTACACTGTCAACCTGAACAGCCAGGCAATCGCCAACCGGATAGACCCCCTGATTGGACGTGAAAAGGAAGTCGAGCGCGTCATCCAGACACTATGCCGCCGTCGCAAAAACAACCCCCTGCTGGTGGGTGAGGCAGGGGTAGGGAAAACCGCCATTGCTGAAGGGCTGGCCAGAAGGATTACTGAAAACCGAGTGCCAGATGTGCTTGCCAATCACCAGGTTTATGCCTTGGATATGGGTGCATTGCTGGCCGGAACAAAATACCGCGGTGATTTTGAACAGCGGCTGAAAGTCGTATTGAAACAGCTTACCGATAACCCCAAAGCCATTTTATTCATCGATGAAATTCATACCCTGATCGGTGCCGGTGCCGCATCGGGTGGAACGCTGGATGCATCCAACCTGCTCAAACCCGCACTCAGCTCGGGCCGGTTGAAATGTATCGGTGCCACCACCTACAACGAATACCGCGGAGTTTTTGAGAAAGATCACGCTTTATCCCGGCGCTTTCAGAAAATCGATGTCTCCGAGCCTGATATCGGTGAAACCGTGGAAATTCTGCGCGGCTTGAAATCCCGTTACGAAAAACATCACAACGTCAAATACACCGAGGTTGCACTGACAGCCGCAGCTGAATTATCAGCGCGTTTCATCAACGACCGCCATTTGCCGGACAAAGCAATCGATGTCATCGATGAAGCTGGCGCAGCACAGCGCATACTGCCCAAATCCAGACAGCGCAAAATTATCGGCCGCCAGGAAATCGAACAGGTCATCGCCGGAATTGCGCGGATACCGCCACAAAACGTATCCAGCGATGACCGCAATAAACTCAAGACACTGGATCGTGACCTCAAAGCCATCGTTTTCGGGCAGGATGCAGCTATTGATGCGCTCACATCTGCCATCAAAATGGCGCGCAGCGGTCTGGGAAATACCTGCAAACCTATCGGCTCCTTCCTGTTTTCCGGACCCACCGGCGTGGGAAAAACTGAAGTTGCGCGTCAGCTCGCCTACACACTGGGAATCCCGCTGCATCGCTTTGATATGTCCGAATACATGGAACGCCATGCCGTTTCAAGACTGATCGGCGCGCCACCAGGATATGTCGGATTCGATCAGGGTGGTCTGCTGACCGAGACCATCATCAAGCAACCGCACGCCGTACTGCTGTTCGATGAAATTGAAAAAGCACATCCCGATATTTTCAACGTCATGCTCCAGATCATGGATTATGGAACGTTGACGGACAACAGCGGACGCAAAGCCGATTTCCGTAACGTCATCATCGTCATGACCACGAATGCGGGTGCCGATGTGCTCACCAGAACATCGATCGGGTTTACCGAACATACCAAATCCGGAGATGAAATGGTCGAAATAAAACGACTGTTCACCCCCGAATTCCGCAACCGTCTAGATGCAATCATCTCGTTCACGTCACTGACTGAAGATATCATATTGCGCGTCGTCGACAAGTTCCTGATCGAACTCGAAACACAGTTACAAGAAAAGAAAGTGGATGTCACATTCACCGACAATTTGCGTAAATACCTCGCTCGCCACGGATTTGATCCGCTGATGGGCGCCCGTCCCATGGCAAGACTTATTCAGGATATCATCCGCCGGGCACTCGCTGATGAACTGCTGTTCGGCCATCTGGCCAATGGCGGTAAAGTAACCGTGGATATTGACGAAGATGGCAAAGCCCGTCTCACATTCGAGGACAAGGAAAACATTGCATCGCCCGCCATTTCCTGAAATATATAATCTATACCCATGTCAGATTTCCAGTGGCGATTCATTGATTTTGCCCTCCAGTATGACGTACTGCGCTTCGGCAATTTCAGAACCAAAGCAGGCCGGCCCTCGCCCTACTTCTTCAATGCCGGCCTGTTCAACGATGGCTTTGCACTGAAGCAACTTGGCCAGTTCTACGCGCAGGCCATCCTTGCTTCCGGAATTCGTTTCGATGCTCTGTTCGGGCCGGCCTATAAAGGCATTCCGTTAGTCAGTACCATTGCCATCGCACTTGCCGAGGCCGGACATAATCATCCCTTCAGCTTCAATCGCAAGGAAATCAAAGATCATGGAGAAGGAGGTGACATCGTGGGTGCTCCACTGGCCGGACGTATCCTGATCGTTGACGATGTCGTATCAGCGGGTTTGTCTGTCGGGGAGTCCATCACACTCATTCACGCAGCCGGTGCCACCCCGTGCGGCATCATGGTCGCGCTCGATCGCATGGAAAAGGGTAAAAGCGAATGCTCCACGCTGCAGGAAATTAAAAATAAATATGATATACCGGTCATCTCCCTGATCACGCTGGACGACATCATCGCTTATTTGCACACCCGGCAAGACCTTGTCCACCATATCCCGGCGATAGAAACCTATCGTACCTTCTACGGCGCAAAGGTACCGGATACCGTTAACCACACAGGCAGAAGTACCTCTGTCTGATGACAGACCCCTATCCACCACATTTTTGCAATCCGCGCAGCTCCATTTTTCGTCACAAGCTGCGCCACCCGAAATTTCATCTTCACGAACGACACCGAGCCCCCCCCGATTGCGAGGAAGCTGCAGCGGATCTTCAATCGCGAATCACGAACAAGGTGTGACGGGTAGCGGCTCGGTACCTTCGTCACCAACCGCTGCTGCCGGATTGCTTCATGCTGCTGGCTTTTCAGGTAATTCCGATTACAATATCCGTTTCTGAGAATGATCAGTCTACTTTTATGGAGAATCCCCAGTCATGATCAAAAACATCATTGGCCGTCTGACTAAAAGGAATACTACTGCTCCGGCAGTCGCACGAACGGACAATACGCTGTTCATCCCGACCAGGCGCCGGTTTCTGTGCACCTGCGGATGCGGAATGTTCTACGTTACTGCTGCCGGGGCAGGACTGCTGGCCGCAGCCACACGTGCAGAAGCCGCTGCGGGCGGTATCGCCATTCGTGTCGGTCATTTACCGGCAGGCTGTGTTTCTCATCTGTTACTGGCAAAAGTAAGAGGCATGTTTGGCAAGGCAGGGCTGAATGTCGTGCTGACACAATTTAACAGTCCTGCCGATTCCATGCAGGCACTGGTCTCCAACAATCTCGAACTGATCCATAGCCCGTGGACCATGACCGCAGCCGCTTACACTGCCGGCACCACCGATTTGCGCATCATCGGTGGCTCAGGCCAGGCCGGGATCGAGCTGGTCGCACGCAATGGCTCGGTCAAATCAGTAGAAGAATTCATCGATGCCGCCGGCAAAGGACTGCGTGTGGGAACCTTGCGGCTGGATACGCTGGAATTGGTCGGATACGGCACGATGTCGCAGCATGGCAAATCCTATGACGACTACCGCATGACCTTCTTCCCAAGTATGGTTGGAATGGGAGAAGCCATTGCCAACAAGGCGCTGGATGTCTGCACACTGGCACAGCCTTACGCCGAACATGTCGTCGCTGAACAGGGAGCGGTTTATCTGACGGATTCAAACTCGGTCTGGGGACCTGAAGCGGCAGACTGTGTTGTCAGTACCAAACTCCACACCATCGATCGGCAGCGTGACGTACTGAAAACTTACCTCAAGGTACTGCAGGAATCTGCCCGTGCCTTTAGCGAAGATTACGAGGCGGTACTGAATGATTTACAACCTATCTATGGCGTACCGCGGCCGATTTTAGCGGTTGCACTCAAACGCCAGTTCCCCAACCCGGTCATCAGCCAGGCGGGAATTGGCGGACTGCGCCAGGGCGCAAAATATCTGGCCGAACTGGGTTACCTCAAACCGGATGTCATCGACACTGTTCTGGATCTGAAATACCAGCCAGCCTGACACGATGCAATCCCATTCCACAGACAGGCCCGACCGGCAGATCACACTGATCAGCCGATTCGTCCGGCTGATTCTCCAGTCAAACTTACTCTGGTTCTGCCTGGCCTGGCTGCTGATCATCCTGCTCTGGGAGCTGGGTTCTTATATGGAGTGGCTGAATCCGCAAATCCTGCCTCCTCCCAGCGAAACCATTCCCTATGCCTTCTCCGGCAATATCAGCATCGGTTTCGGTCAGCAGAGAACCGGGCTGTTCGAAGCCACTGCCATCACCCTTGCACGTGTCGGCATCGGTATGCTGGCCGGGCTTCTGGTCTCATCCTGTCTGGCCGTCATGGTCATCGAACTGCCTCTCCTACGGCGGCTAGTTCTGCCGATTGTCCAGTCACTCGCCCCTATCGCTCCGGTTGCCTGGATTCCCTTCACCATCGCCGTTATCGGTATCGGCGGTCAGGCTGCGGTATTCATCGTATTCATGGCGGTACTCGGAACGATGTCCCTATCGCTGATCGCTGCGCTGGATGGTATTCCGGCTGAATACCTGAAAATTGCCCGCAACCTCGGTACTTCACGCATGAGAATGTGGTGGCACGTGCGACTACCTGCCATTACCCCCGGTGCCATGACTGCCATTCGCATGTCCTTCTTCGGCGCATGGATGGCTGTTCTGGCGGGAGAAATGGCCGGTATCAACTCCGGTCTCGGTTACATGATCATCATGGCACAACAGATGTATAACATGAAACTGGTGATGATCGGTATTCTCGCCATCGGTTTCATCGGCTTTGCCATCGACCGCCTGTTACTGCTGGCAAACGCCAGACTGCTGCAATGGGTACAGTAAACTCCATGAATGATATAGCCACTCATTCCGTCGGCGCCCGGCTGGAATTCAGCAATATCCGTAAATCCTTCGGCAACACCGTTTCGGTCGAAGCAGACAACCTGACCATAGAACCAGGCAGTCTGACTGTACTGCTCGGTCGTAGTGGATGCGGAAAAACCACTCTGCTCAACCTGGCTGCAGGGCTGGATTTTCCGGATCATGGCAGTGTCAGCTACGACAATCAGATACTGCAGGGCCCCGCTCCCGCAACTGCTCTGATTTTCCAGACCCACAACCTGTTCCCGTGGATGACGGCGGAAGAAAACGTCGCTTTTCCTCTACGTAATCAGGGAATGGCAAAATCCGATGCTCAGGAACACGCACGACAGTATCTCAAACAGGTCGGACTGGAATCCTTTTCCGGCCACAAGCCTTCACAACTTTCCGGCGGCATGCGCCAGCGTATCGCCCTGGCGAGAACCATCGCTACAAAGCCGCGGCTGCTGCTGCTGGACGAACCCTTCTCCGCGCTGGATATGCAAACCCGCCGAATGATGCAGCGTTACCTGTTAAGTGTCTGGAACGACTCCGCTGCCACCATACTGATGATCACCCATGACCTGCACGAAGCACTCATGCTGGCAGACCGCATTGCCCTCATGGCCTCTTCTCCCCGGGGGCACATTGCCGAAATCATGGATATTGAACTCACTCGCCCCCGCAACCCGGAAGATCCGGCTTTCCGCGCTATCCAGCAGCAACTCGATCGATTCCTGGAACACGAAACTCTCCTAGCAGAACACGACCCCACCCTCGAATCAACTGATCAACAAAAATAACCGGCACAAAAACTGAATGCCATGCCACCGCGTGACTTGTAAAAACAGTGGTTTTTGTCCTGGTGCAAGTACTGAATCACACTGCCCACCACTCACTACACTTTGTTCGCAGCTCACGGCTGAAGGTCTGCTACGTGACTCACAAAAACGCTACGGTGTTACACTTGCCCGGTGGATCATGATCACTGTTACAAATTACTTGTTCCCACATCGGAGAAAATTAATAAGGGGACGGTTAAGGTGAGGAATGGTTACCGGTCAGGTGGCGGGTAAGGGGCTAGAGATATGGTTGGGGCACTTGCAATTCTGATGGTCGGATATTCGGCAGCGGAAGCCGGGGGGCTGCGTGATTTATTGGAGCAAGGGGGATTGTCAGCCAAAGTGGATTGTGTAGCGATGGCAGATATGCTGCCGGGGAGGTTGCAACAGCAGGAATGGGATCTGGTGCTGACAGATGACCGGCCGGATCTGAGCGCGGCACAGGTGCTGGGTTTACTGGCGAGGCTGGGGCTGGATGTGCCGGTAATTGCGCTGGTTTCCCGGCAGGATGAGCAGGCCGCGGCACATTTGATTGCTGCGGGGGTACAGGATGTACTGCTGAAGTCTGATCCGGTACAACTGATGGCGACAATCCGGGGATGTCAGCGGTATATCGGGCATTTACGGGACTTGCGCGAAGCGCAGTTGGCACTGGAAAGAAGTGAGGCTCGTTTTCGTGCCATTGCTTCCAATCTGCCCGGACTGGTGTTTCAGTTTGTACTGGAATCGGATGGCAGCGTTTTTTTTCCTTATGTCAGCGAGGGTTCCAGGTCATTGCTCGGGCTTTCTCCCGATTATCTGCAGAAAAAACCGAACTCATTTGCCAGGTTGATCGTGGCGACGGATGTCGCAAGTTACGATCAATCGTTGCAGGATTCGTGTGAACATCTCTCAGCATGGAACTGGGAAGGACGTATCCAGGCAAAAGGGGATATGGATGTCAAGTGGATCAGCCTGCGAGCTACGCCACGCCGGACACCACGTGGAGCGGTGCTGTGGGATGGGATTATGCTGAATATCACGCGCAATAAGCAGATCGAACTGGAAATCGCCCGTTCGCGCGCGCAACTGGAGGAGCTCTCGGCTTATTCACAAAAGGCGAAGGAGCAGGAACGGACACGAATTGCCCGCGAGATTCACGATGATATCGGCGGAACCTTGACAGCAATCAAGTGTGAGCTGGTACCTTGTCTGGATAATTCCAGTCGTACGCCCGAGTTTTATCGCAACAAGGCCGAGGCGGTAGAATCGCTGGTCGATATGGTAATCGACAGCACACGCCGGATTGCGCTCGATCTGCGACCGGGAGTGCTCGATTGCGGAATTGTGGCTGCAGTGCAATGGCAGGCACGGGAGTTCAATCAGCGTACCGGCGTTTCCTGTACTGTAGCGTGTGATTATGAAGATATCTCGCTGGATGGTGATCTGGCCGTGGCGATTTTCCGGATTTTCCAGGAAGCACTGACCAATATCGCCAAGCACGCAAATGCATCGGAAGTACGGGTAAAACTGGCTGAAACAGGCAGTCAGGTCTATCTGGAAGTAACAGACAATGGCTGCGGCATTACGAATCCGGACATGGAAAAGGTAAACTCGTTCGGTATACGCAGTATGCGCGAGCGCTGTCAGCAGCTTGGCGGGCAGTTTCATATCCAGGGCGGACCTTTGGCGGGAACCGAGGTGCTGATCCGGATTCCGGTCAATGGTCAGTCGACAGTCGGCCGGGAATCGAGGTTGAACTGAGGCGCATGGGAGTGAGGTTATGATAAAAGTGATGATCACTGATGATCATGCAATTGTGCGCCAGGGGCTCAAGCAGATTTTGAGTGAGACCGGTGATATCAGCGTGACCGGAGAGGCGGAAAATGGCATTCAAGCCATCAGGATCATACGTCAGCAGGCGTTTGATGTGATGCTGCTGGATATCTCACTACCGGACCGAAACGGGATCGAAGTGCTCAAACAAGCCAGGAAGGAGTGTCCGGATCTGGCAGTGCTGATGTTGAGCATGCACAATGAAAACGAGTTTGCAATCCGGGCGCTCAAGGCAGGTGCAGCCGGTTATCTGAATAAGCAAAGCGCACCGGCACAACTGGTCGTTGCGATCCGCCAGGTGGCATCCGGCCAGAAATACATTACACCCGCGCTGGCAATGGAACTGGCGAATGCGATTGCTACCGATAACCTGAGTTCGGGATAAGCCCTTAAGCTTTAGCCAGGCTGTTGACCCTGGTCAGATTCAAAGTTGGTTTGTTATCGGACAAACAGTAAGCGACGATACCAGCCATTAGGTTAACGATAAAATTGAAGAGAGAGCGGTGTCGGGTATGCTCGATCTGGCAAAGATTCTTCAATTCATCAAAGACGGTTTCAATCAGGGAACGGCGACGCAGAATGACTTTCTCGAACCTGGTACGAGGCACAGGCCTCATGTTTTTCCTGAGGGGAGTAATGAGTTGAAGGTTTTGCTGGTCCAGTGCTTCAGTGAGCCACTGGGCGAGGTAGCCTTTGTCGGC
>NZ_FUWK01000028.1 GCF_900167395.1 Nitrosomonas europaea | reverse complement strand
TTGTGTGCGCCCAGCATGGGCGCGAACTTATGGGGTGCAAGTCCCCTGTGGGAGTACCGACTTGGATTCATTGTGAACCGAGTATAACCACGAGCCGAAGGCAAGGGCAAGCCCGTGAGGGATTGTCTGGAGGAAGCCGGAGTGCAAGAGGTGCGAGGCGACGGACAGAAACCGCATAGAAGGCCGAGGCAGGCGAGGCGAGCTGGCACATGACAGCGAAGCCCAACGGTACGCCGGCCACGGTAAATGCGGCGCTTGTGCACCGACAGTTCGCGTTCTTACCTGGGGAGGTCTGTGCTGACGGCGGCCAGCCTGATCGTGACGATGACCCGGCCGGTCCCACCGGGCAACCAAGGACCAGGAGCCGTGGCGAGCTGCCCGCCACGAGCGAAGAAACCGGCAGCGACGCACGATCAGACGGGCAGCGCGTCCACTGGCAACGGTGGGCGTGACGGTGCAGAAGTCAGCAGAAGCCATAGTAGGCAGCCAGGTGTCGGGCTGCCGAAGGGCTGAACAACGAGATACTAAGGAGCAGACGTGACCGAACTCGACCAAACCGATGAAGCCCGCATGGGCCAGGCACGGCGGCGGTCGGCATGCACCGAGCCTTGAACCAAGACGACGACCATAACCAAGACGGCCAAGACCTGCTCGAGGCCGTGCTGGCCAGAGACAACCTGGCGCGGGCGTGGCGCAGGGTCAAATCCAATAGGGGGGCGCCGGGTATCGACGGCGTGACCACGGCGGAATGGCCCGAACACGCCCGCGCACACTGGCCAGCCACGCGCGAGCAGATCGAGGCCGGGCGATATCGGCCGCAACCGGTGCGACGGGTGGATATCCCCAAGCCCGATGGCGGCCAACGGCAACTGGGCATCCCGACCGTCACGGACCGGGTCATCCAGCAGGCCATCGCCCAGGTGCTCATACCGATCTTCGATCCGGGCTTTTCGGCATCGAGCTTCGGCTTCCGACCGGGCCGCAATGCACACCAGGCGATCCGCCAGGTGCAGGCGCACGTGAAGGCCGGCTACCGTTGGGCGGTAGATCTGGACTTGGCCAGGTTCTTCGACAACGTCAACCATGACCTGTTGATGAGCCTGCTGAGTCGAAGCATCGCCGACAAGCGACTGCTGGCCCTGATCGGGCGCTACCTGCGCGCCGGGGTGCTGGTCGGGGAGCACCCCCAACCCAGCGAGGTGGGCACGCCGCAAGGCGGGCCGCTCTCGCCGCTGTTGGCCAACGTCCTGCTGCACCAGTTCGATCTCGAACTGGAACGCCGCGGACACCGCTTCGCCCGCTACGCCGACGATGTGATCATCCTGGTCAAGTCCCGACGCGCGGCCGAGCGGGTGATGCAAAGCCTCACGTACTTCCTGCAATCCACCCTCAAGCTCACCGTGAACCTGGCCAAGAGCCAAGTCGCACCGATGAGTGAATGCAGCTTTCTAGGCTTCACTCTTGTGGGCAAGAAGATCCGCTGGACAGAGAAATCCCTGGCGAATTTCAAGCATCGGGTGCGGCAACTCACCGGCAGAAGTTGGGGCGTCAGCATGGAGTACCGGCTGGAAAAGCTCGGTCAGTATCTGCGGGGATGGTTCGGGTACTACGGGATCAGCCAGTACTACCGGCCGATCCCGGAACTGGACGAATGGATCCGACGTCGGGTGCGTATGTGCTACTGGAAACAGTGGCGCTGGGCGCGCACTAAGATCCGGCACCTGCTGGACTTGGGCATACCGCTGAAGGCTGCCATCCAACACGGCGTGAGCAGCCTGAGCTATTGGCGCATGGCCAGAACTCCGGTGACCCAACAGGCCATGTCCAACGACTGGCTCAGGGCACAGGGACTGCTCAGCATCAAAGACCTGTGGTGCAAAGCACAGAGCTACGGGCCGGACAAGGGTTGAAGGCGTCGTCGTCACACGAGCACGCTCGTTGAACCGCCTACTGCGGACCCGCACGGTGGGTGGTGTGGGGGCTGGGAGTTAAAAGCTCCCAGCTACCCGATTAGGCTTAGCCGCGCTGGACGATGGAATTATTTAATGCATCGACAACCGAGTGAATATATTGCCTATCTTGGCTCTCTAGAACCTGAGATTCACCTGACGATGTTTGTAGCACAACAGAATAGAGTTCTTTTTTCTTTATTATCCACACAACCCCAAGCGCAATAGTAGCAAGACCAAAAATCAGCAACGTCGGCTCACCACCAAGAAGAATGCCAAATCCAATTAGTATCAAGACGATAGCCAACAAAGGAAAAGTTTTTGATCTGACTGCTCGAACGGATGTGATTGCACTTATAGGATATGTGGCTCCCTTGACAACAAAGCGTGCGCTAGAGACGCGAACACCGTCGTGTTCGAAAAAAATTTGCTCGCTCATATCTGCTCCTGACTCTGTAAGCCTAACGTTAAGTAGGCACCTTTCTAGGTGTATAATAAACTTTGATCATAGGTGTATAACTCATAAAATGATCAGATTCTTGAGAATCTATCACGCCTATTAATCTGTATCAACTTTTTATGGGAAATACAAATACACCGCCAAAACTCCTGGATCAGGTTCGTGACCGTATCCGTATCAAACACTATAGCCTGCGTACCGAAACCCAATATGTGCAATGGATAAAGCGTTTCATTCTATTCCACGGTAAGCGCCATCCACAAGAAATGGGTGCAGCAGAGGTAGAGGCATTTTTAACGCATTTGGCAGTGGTTGGTAAAGTATCAGCTTCGACCCAAAACCAGGCGTTGTCGGCTTTGCTGTTTTTGTATAAAGAGGTGCTGTCGATTGACTTGCCCTGGCTGGATAAGGTCGTACGCGCCAAGCAGCCGCAACGGTTACCTGTTGTTCTGACGCGCACCGAAGTGCAGGCCATTTTGGTCCGGATGAGTGGAACCTATGGTTTGATGGCGAATCTTCTATACGGCACGGGGATGCGTTTGATGGAGTGTGTGCGTCTCAGAGTGAAGGATGTGGATTTTGAACGTGGCGAGATCTTGATCCGCGACGGCAAAGGGGCCAAGGATCGAGTCACGATACTGCCGGAGTCGTTAGTGAGTCCTTTACAGACGTATTTACTTCAGCGCCGGGTCTTGTTCGATGACGATATCCGTTTAGGCAAGGCATCGGTGTATTTGCCGGACGCGTTGGAACGCAAATATCCCAACGCAGCAACAGACTGGATATGGCAATATATTTTCCCTTCCGGAAGTTTTTCGATCGATCCGCGCAGCAGTGTCGAGCGGCGACATCATATAGACGAGAAACTATTGCAGCGGGCGATGAAAAAAGCAGTGCAGACCAGTGGCATCACCAAATTGGCTACTCCGCATACCTTACGCCATTCGTTTGCGACCCATTTACTCGATTCAGGCTACGATATCCGCACTATCCAGGAGCTGCTCGGTCATAAGGATGTCCATACAACGATGATTTATACCCATGTTCTCAATAAAGGCGGGCGGGGTGTCAGAAGCCCGCTGGATATGTAAAATCAATACTTCCAGCTAAACCATGTCACCTGACGATTCATCCAAACGACGCCCATAAGCTGGTACAGCTTAATTCAGGCTAGCTATACCGGGTCAGATTAATTTGTTACATCTTCATGCAGTCAGGCTTTGTAGGAATTTTCGATTCAGGGGTTAGCGGACTGGCTGCCTACCGTGCCGCCCGTGCATTGCTTCCGCATCAGGCAATGCTCAATCAGTATCTCGCTCCAGCGGTCTCAATGGCCAGTGATGTTATTGTGTTAGGTTGCACGCACTTCACATTCTTGGCAGATCAAAAAACAGCTGCCCATAATAAGCAGGCAAACCAGCTGCTTCCTGAACAATATTATTTGCTTCAGGGAGCAGCATTGAACAGGAGCAAATCCATTGGCGACACTATCTGACCCTATGCAGCACAGCAAGATGTACTGCAGTATATTTCCATATTTGATAACAGCCATCGACTGCATTCATACTTGGGCTACAAAAATCTAAACCAATATGGGGCAGAAATAAATGGAAAAATTGAAAAAGGTCGCTTAACCGGGTTGTCCGGTTTTACTTGACCAGGTCAGTAGTGGTTTTTCTCGAAAAGAGATTATCCGTATTCAGAAAGTTGTGGACGAATATCAAATACAGTTAAGAGAGGCCTGGAATGCATACTTCCACGATTGAAATTGAAGTCCCAATGGCTGAAAACGTTATGATCACCGAGGATACCTTGAGTGTTGACTTGAGCGATGGGTGAACGATCTCTGTCCCGCTGGCGTGGTATCCCCGACTGACTTATGCGTCTCAATCAGAACAAAACAATTGGCGTTTGATTGGGAAAGGATATGGAATACACTGGGAAGATCTGGACGAAGATATTAGCGTAGAGGGATTATTAGCAGGCAGGCCTTCGGGCGAAAGTCAAACATCCCTTAAGAAATGGCTGGCAAGTCGTACATCTCATCTTGTCTGATCCATCGCATCAATTTGAGTCGCCGGTTAAGCTGCGTGGCTAAAGCGATAAAACGCCAGGATACCGAAAAGATTGGGGAGGAATGTCACCTTTTTGTCATTGTTCATCACCCGTCTTTCCAGAATGTTGACCCGGTGCTGCTGACATAACTGCTCGAAGTCGTGCAGGGTGCAAAGGTGTACGTTCGGGGTGTCATACCACTGGTAAGGCAGAGTTGGCGAGACGGGCATGTGCCCGCCGGCAACCTGTATACGGTTTTTCCAGTAGCCGAAATTGGGAAAGGAAACGATCCCTTCTTTGCCCACGCGTAACATTTCCCGAATGATGTATTCCGTATTTTTCATGGCCTGCAATGTCTGGGACAGAATGACGTAATCGAAGGATTCACCCTCAAATTCGGATAAACCGGCTTCAAGGTCGTTCTGGATCACGTTGATGCCGTTTTTCATGCAGGCCAGTATATTGTGGGCATCGATTTCCACGCCATAGCCGTGTATGTCGAGTTTATCCCTGAGGTAGTGCAACAGCGTTCCGTCACCGCAGCCCAGATCGAGCACGCTGGAACCCGGTCTGATCCAGGCTGCGATGGTGGCGAAGTCCGGCCGCAATGTCAGTGCCGATCTGCTGATTTCAGTTGTCATCATGTTCAGTTCCGTTAGCCGGTATCGGCTAGAGAGCGATATTGTTCATGTAAGCACGTATCAACTGGTGATAGTAGTCGTCCTGCATGAGAAAGGAATCATGTCCGTACGAGGAGGGAATTTCCGCATAACTGACATTCAGTTTGTTGTCGAGCAGTGCCTTGACGATATCGCGCGAACGCTCCGGGGAAAAACGCCAGTCGGAAGTAAAGGAAAGTACCAGAAAATCCGCTTGTGCACGGGCAAAGGCTGCACTCAGGTTGCCATCGTAATCCTGGGCCGGATCGAAATAATCGAGCGCCTTCGTCATCAGCAGATAAGTGTTTGCGTCGAACAGGTCGGCAAATTTGTCGCCCTGATGGTGCAGATAGGATTCGATCTGGAATTCCACATCATAATTGAAAGCAAGCGAGCCGTTACGTAACTCACGGCCGAATTTGCTGGCCATGGAGTCGTCCGACAGGTAGGTGATGTGGCCAAGCATGCGGGCAAGGCGTAAACCTCTGCGCGGGTGGGTGCCATGGGAATAATAGTCGCCGTCGTGAAAATCAGGGTCGGTCAGAATCGCCTGACGCGCGACATCATTGAAAGCGATGTTCTGTGCTGTCAGCCTGGCCGATGCTGCAACCACTATGGCATGACGAACTCTTTCCGGTGCATCGAGCGCCAGTTGCATGGCCGACATCCCGCCCAGACTGCCACCGATGACGGCGGCAAAACAGTCGATGCTGAACTGATCGGCGAAACGGACATAGGTTTTTGCCCAGTCAGCTGTCGTTACCAGCGGAAAATCCGGGCCGAAGCGTTTACCGGTCTTGTCGTTGATGCTGATGGGCCCGGTGGAGCCATGGCAACCCCCGAGATTATTGATACCGATGACAAAGAATTTTCGGGTATCGACCGGTTTGCCCGGACCGATCATGTTGTTCCACCATCCGGTATTCTTGGGGTTATCTGCATAAACACCGGCAACATGGTGGTTGCCGGATAAAGCATGGCAGATCAGCACTGCATTGGATCGGTCTGCATTCAGCTCCCCATAGGTTTCATAGACGAGCTCGTAGCTGTCCAGTACAGCTCCGCTTTTCAGGCTGAGCGGGGTGTCGAAATGGGCGCGTCGTGCCGATACGATGCCGATCGAATCAGAATCTTGTGTGGACATCTGAAAATAGTAAAGCCAACTGTCGATGTGAAGAATGAGCGCTCATTGTATCCAATTGTACTACTGGAAATACATTATTCCTGATGTGTCAGGGACCGGTGAATCAGCTGTTGAGTTTCTGCAGCAACTCGCTGATTTTTTCCGGTTCATCCGCTTTGAGGATTTTCTGCATCAGACGGGATATTTCAGGCAGGTGGCTGCCAAGAATTTCACGTTTCACGGTCAGCAGTTGTGCCGGATACATGGAAAACTGTCGCAATCCCATTCCAAGCAGCAGACGGGTATATTCTGAATCCCCTGCCATTTCACCACAGATGGAAACCGGAATACCGGCTTTCCCGGCATTCTGGATGATTTGAACCAGCAGACGGATGATGGCCGGGTGCAGCGGGTCGAACAGATGTGCCACGGTTTCGTCGGTTCGGTCGATTGCAAGCGTGTACTGGATGAGATCATTGGTGCCGATGGATAAAAAATCCAGCTTGCGCATGAACAGTTCGAGGCTCAGTGCCGTTGCCGGAATCTCCACCATGCAACCTATCCTGACGTTTTCGTCGAAAGGCTTGTTTTCATCGCGCAGGCTCTGTTTGGCAAATTCGATCATTTGCAGCGTCTGGTCGACTTCCCGGCTGCTGCACAGCATCGGAATCAGAATCCGGGTTTTGCCCAGAACGGAAGCGCGCAGGATCGCACGCAATTGCACCAGAAACATGCCGGGTTCGGCCAGACTCAGGCGGATCGCGCGCAGCCCGAGTGCCGGGTTGGGTGCTGTGCGGTAGGCGCTGCGCAGGTTTTTGTCCGCTCCCAGATCAAAAGTGCGGATCACGACCGGCTGCCCGTGCATGCCTTTCACCACTGTGGAATAGGCTTCGAACTGTTCTTCCTCATCCGGCAGATCATCCCGGTTGAGAAACAGGAATTCGCTGCGGAACAGGCCGATCCCCATGGCGCCACATTCCCTTGCCTGTTCGACCTCCTGCGGCAGCTCGATGTTGGCGAGTAAATCCACCGTCGTGCCATCCAGTGTGACTGCTTTCACAGAGCGAATACGCCAGAGTTTGCGTTTTTCCAGCTCAAGCTGGCTTTGCTTCAGGCGGTATTCAGCGAGAATGTATTTGTCCGGATTGACGATGACGATACCCTGATTGCCATCTACGATCAGATTGTCGTTTTCGTAAATGAGCTGCTGGGCGTGCTGCATTGCCACGATCGAAGGAATATTGAGGCTGCGTGCAACGATAGCGGTGTGCGAAGTCGGCCCGCCCATGTCCGTCAGAAAGGCGGAAAACTGGTGCTGCTTGTATTGCATGACATCGGCCGGGCTCAGGTCATGCGCCACCAGAATACTGGAGCCGTCATGCTTCGATGGCGGGGGGGTATATCCAGGATGCCCGAGCAGTACTTTCAATACTCGCTCGACTACCTGGACAACATCGGTTTTACGCTCGCGCAGGTAAGCATCTTCTATCTCTTCGAAGCGAGCAACCAATACTTCCATCTGCTGCGTAATGGCCCATTCCGCGTTGCATTGTGCCTGTTCAACCGTTTCCAGAGCTGCATGGGAAAGTGTCGGATCATCCAGAATCATCTGGTGCAGTTCCAGGAAAGCGTTGAACTCGGCCAGGCCGGATACCTGTGCAGCGGAAGTTTTCAATGTTTCCAGCTCCAGCCGCACGGTGGAAAATGCATTGCGCAACCGGGTCAGTTCAGCGTTGATCTGGTTTTTCGGCAGCAGATAATGGGGAACATTCAATGTGGCGGATGAAGCCAAGTGAGCATGCCCGATCGCAATGCCATCGGATACGCCTGTGCCGTAAAGGATGAAACTCATTCACCTTCCCCGAAGTAATCGTTGATCAGGGCTTTCAATGCTTCCATGGCCTGAACTTCATCGGGGCCGGACGTTTCCAGTTCGACGACTGTGCCTATACTTGCAGCAAGGGTCATGACACCCATGATACTTTTGGCATTCACCCGGCGGCCGTTACGCGTAAGCCAGACTTCGCTTTCGAACTTGCCGGCCAGTTGTGTCAGCTTGGCCGAGGCACGTGCATGCAGGCCCAGCTTATTGAGGATGGTCAATGATTCAGTTTGCATTGCTGTTTTCCGGAGATATCTGGAAGATACTTTCCCGGCCACCGGCCAGGATTTTGTCGATCAACTGCGGCAGGGGCTGATGCCGATATTGCACGGCACGCAGTAACATGGGCAGATTCAGTCCGGCCAGGCATTCGATCCGCCCGCTCCGGATCTGCTTGCGGGCGATATTGGCCGGCGTTGCACCAAAAATATCCGTCAAAATCAGGACACCACTGCCCTGATCCAACTGCTCGAGGGTCACCTGCAGCCTAACTGATCCGCTATCCGGACCCTCAGTGGAGGAAACGATATGATTGATCAGCAGCGGGGGACGCTCGCCCAGGATATGGATGATGCAGTCGATCAGACTGGTTCCCAACTGTTCATGACTGATGATCAGAATGCCGATCATTTCGTGATTTATCTGTTTGTTTGCTGAAAATAACCCCGGATTCTATCACTCCCTTCTGGTTGTTGAAGGGTTGCTGAATTATGATTATGGCAAATCAGATGCTGCAGGCACCTGTGTGACAACCGGACCGGGTAGTATGGAGTGATCAATCGTGTGGTTATCGATTTGTTTCAAGTGCCTGGCGATAACTTTGCCAGTCGAAATAAGGACCGGGATCGGTTTTTCTTTGTGGCGCAATATCGGCATGGCCGACGATATCACTGACAGGGTAAGCTGCCTGTATTGCCCGGGTGAGTTCTATCAACCGGTTATATTGCATGAGCTCGAACGGCTGGTTGTCACTGCCTTCCAGCTCGATGCCGATCGAGAAATCATTACAGCGGGGGCGCTCCTGCCAGCAGGATATACCGGCGTGCCAGGCGCGCAGAGTACAAGGGACGAACTGAATGATTTCTCCATTACGACGAATGAAAAAATGACTGGAGACTTTCAAATCCTGCAATCCCTGATAATACGGATGTGCTTGTGGATCGAGCCGGTTGGTGAAAAGTTCGATGACACTATCACTACCAAATTCTTCCGGCGGCAGGCTGATGGCGTGAATCACCAGCAGGCTGATGTCGTTCCGGTCCGGCCGTTCGTCACAATTGGGCGAAGGTATGTAGCGAGCTGGGACAAGGCGGCCTTCAGCATCGATTAGCATGGACATCAGGGTTGGTAATGACAGTATGAGATGCCAGTTTCTTGATCGGGAATTTTGTAAATCATTTTAATAGAGCGATTATCTTGCAGCGCGGAAAATTTATTACTGTTGAAGGGATTGATGGAGCAGGAAAAAGTACGCATCTGGCATGGTTGGAGCGTTTCCTGCAGGACAAGGGATTGGAGGTAGTCGTGACACGTGAGCCGGGTGGTACAGCGCTGGGCGAAGCATTACGACAGTTGCTGCTGGATCATCGCCAGGCGATGCACCCTGAAACCGAGGCTTTACTGATGTTTGCTGCGCGACGGGAGCATTTGGACAAAGTAATACTGCCTGCGCTGGACCGCGGTGCCTGGGTGGTTTCCGATCGTTTTACGGATGCCAGTTTTGCCTACCAGGGCGGGGGCAGAGGAGTGGCACAAAGTAAACTGGATAATTTGGAACAGTGGGTGCAGGCAGAACTTTCTCCTGATCTGACAGTGTACTTCGACGTACCCGTCATAGTGGGTCGCGAACGGCTGCAATCCACCAGAGTTGCCGATCGTTTCGAAATGGAATCCAATCTGTTTTTCGAGCGGGTACGACAAGCCTATCTGCAACGTGCAGAACAGTTTCCGCAAAGAATTCGGGTGGTGGACGGCAGCCGGCTGCTGGCAGAAGTCAAAACAGCTGTAGCGGAAATTGTGGAGGATTTCTGGTCAGATCTGTCGGATACGCAGTTCAGAGGGTGAATGGGTTCGAAATTTGCTCCCTTTCGCAGCTATCAGAGAATTCACGATAAACTGCGATTTCTCATCCCAATCTGCTTTTTTTCGATTCAGTAAAAATTATCTTTCAAAACGGGACAATTTCAGGAATGGCCACAGCCGAAATTTTTCCATGGCAGCGGGTGATCTGGCAGCAGGCCAGACAGTCAGGTAGTGCGCAGCGACATCATGCGCTGTTGCTGAAGGGGCGTCGGGGAATTGGCAAGCTGGGTTTTGCCCTTGCTCTGGCGAAATCCATATTGTGCGGGCAGGGGGATGCAGCGGGTGTGGCGTGCGGGAAGTGCCAGGATTGTTACTGGTTCGAACAGGGGTTGCATCCGAATTTTCGCCTGCTGGAGCCGGAGGCGTTATCAGCGCAGGAAGGTGCTACAGACAAGGATGATGAAGAAAACCGGCGAGAAGCCGGGAGTACGAAATCAGGCAGGAAGCCAAGTCAGCAGATCAGTATTGCGCAGATTCGTGCGCTGGACGATTTCATTTACCTGAGTGCTCACCAGGCGCGTGACAAGGTGGTGCTGATTCATCCAGCCGAAGCGATGAATACGGCGGCTGCCAATGCGCTGCTGAAAAAACTGGAGGAGCCGCCACCAGAAGTGCTGTTCATTCTGGTGACACATAATGTTTCACTGATTCCACCTACGGTTCTGAGCCGCTGCCGGCAGACCGCCATGCCGGGGCCGGATCATGAAATGGCAAAGGATTGGCTTATTCACCAGGGAATCACCGATCCTGATTTTCATCTCGCCATGTCAGGTTTTTCACCATTGCTGGCATTGCAGTACGATGAACGGCTGGCTGCTTCTCACACTGATTTCATCCAGTGCTTGTGTGCACCGGAGAGGTTCGATCCGATCGAGCTGGCGGAAAAGCTGCACAAGCTGGATTTATCCAGCGTGACCGGCTGGTTGCAGAAATGGTGTTATGACCTGATGAGCTGCCGTACCAGCGGGCGGGTGCGTTACCATCTGAAGCAGGTGGCGGTCATCCGGCAGCAGGCGGCTGTCATCGATCCGGTTGCTTTTGGGTTTTTGTGGCGCAACCTGATTGCCTCGCAGCAACTGGCGCGCCATCCGCTCAACCCCAGACTGTTTCTGGAGGCAATGTTGCTGACCTACATGGACTCGATACGTCCGGCAGGTTCAGCAGGATGATGTTTACGTTTATTGAATGCACGATTCACTCGTCGAATCGACGGTGCAGGCCCATAACGTTCGGTGGATACCGGCAGCGCGATTGAACAGGTGATCTGCCTGCTGGGTTTTTTGCTGTTCCAGTGTGAGTGAGACTTTTTCCGGTATGAGGTATGACTGAACCCAGAAACGTATCCGGCAAAATTCTTTTTCCTTGGCACATAATCTGTGAATGGCGGAGCTGTAGATGGTTTTATCCGCCTGGCGTCCTTTTTCGATCAGTACCATGTGCACAAACTTGCCCGAGTCTCCCATTTCGAGGCTGCGTACCAGTTTCCAGCCGATGCCGCTGGGCAGTGCCTGTTCTTCTGCCTTCGCTGCAGTTTCTGCTTCTGTCGAGGCCGGTGCGGCTTGTTCCGCGGGAGCAGGTGATGCTGCATTGTCGGCTGCTGCCTGTTCACCATCCTGGCCTGAGAAAACCGGTTGAGGCAAGTTTTGCACTGCTGAAAAAACCATACCGGACCAGGTGATCGCCATGGCGACCAGCAGCCCGTTTCCTATTCTGTTCATTGGTTCTCCTGATAAAAACTGTTTCAAAAATTGAATTGTATTACTCTGCCTGCGTACAGCATTGATTATCAGACTGTTTGCGAAACATGGAAAATCCGGCCATGACGACCCGCCCGTTCGACGCCCGACAGACTAACATCACCGATCTTATCCAAAGACTGGATGGCTGTGCAACGATTGTGACCGGAAACCGGCGGCTGGCGCGTGCCCTTCATCAGGCATTCAATCAGGCCAGGTCTGCGGAAGGACACGGGGCATGGCCCGCACCGGATATTCTGCCCTGGGATGCATGGTTGCAGCAGCTGTGGCAGGAGGTGGTCATTTCCAGCCGGATTGAATCGGCCCCGGGGGTGTTACTGACTTCCCATCAGGAGTATTTCGTCTGGCAGGAAATTCTGGCAGAACAGTCCGGCGATGTTCCGTTACAGGCCACCAACGAGACTGTCGCTCGTATCATGGAAGCATGGCAGACACTGCATGCATGGTGTATTCCCTGCCGGGAAGCGGATTTCGGTCATAACGCCGATACCCGGTTGTTCTGGCAACTGGCCTCGATGTTCGAAGCGAAATGCCGGAAAAATAGCTGGCTTTCAGTCGCCGTTCTGCCCGGAATATTGCAGAAATACGTGCAGATCGACAGCCTGTCAGTGCCGAACGAGCTTGTGTTGACCGGTTTCGATGAGTGGACACCGCAGCAATCATCGTTTCTGCGTGCATTCGAACAGACGGGATGCTCATTGCAGTGGTTACAGTTATCCGGTCAGCCGGATCGTATCGGCAAGCTGGCGTGCGCAGACGGTCGTGACGAGATCCGGCAGGCGGCGCGCTGGATACGGCAACGTTTGGAGGAAAATCCGGCGGCGAGGATTGCGCTGGTCGTGCCGGAACTGGCCGCACAGCGGGAAATGATCTGCCAGACACTGGATGAAGTGCTGATTCCACAAGCATTGCAGCCGGAGCATCATGATCGGGTGCGTTCTTACAATTTGTCGCTTGGCAAGCCGCTCGACCGCTATCCACCCGTCAGTCTGGCGCTGGATGTTCTCGGTTTATCAGAAACTGTCATCGAGTTGCCGCATGTCAGTCGTGTGCTGCGTTCTTCTTTCATTGCGGGCGGGGATCGGGAAATGAATGCGCGCGCCTTGCTGGATGCTCGTCTGCGCGAATCGGGTGAATGGAATCTGACCCTGCAAAAGCTGCTGACGAATGCGGCTCGCAGTGGCCAGCCCTATTCGTGTCCACTGCTGGCCGAATGTCTGAGTAATTTGATGAAGCAGGTGAAAGTATCACTTGCGCCAACGAGCCCGGGAGAGTGGGCGCAGCGATTCGGACAGTGGCTGAAAGCAATCGGCTGGCCAGGTGAGCGAGGATTGTCCAGCGAGGAATATCAGGTTATCCAGGCATGGCAGGGGGTACTGAGAGAATTTTCCACGCTGGACTGGGTAATTCGGTCGGTCAGTTTGACTGAAGCGCTGCAGCAACTCAGGCACATGGTTGCCGGTACGATTTTTCAGCCGGAATCAGCGGAGGCGCCTGTGCAGGTATTGGGGTTGTTTGAAACCAGCGGGCTGCAGTTCGACTATCTCTGGATCATGGGATTGCATGACGGCGTATTTCCCGCATCATCCCGGCCCAATCCGTTTCTTCCTCTGACCTTGCAGCGTGAGGTTGATGCGCCGCATTCCAGCGCCAGGCGTGAATTACGTGTGGCAGCAGCGCTGTTGCAGCGAATTACCACGAATGCTACTGAGGTTGTCATCAGCTATCCGCAGCGTAAGGGCGATGAAATCCTCGATTCCAGTCCACTGATCGATGCTTTCCCGGCGTTGAGTGAAGAAATGCTCGCCATGGGTACGCAATCCGCCTGGCGAGACAGCGTGTATCACAGTCGACAACAGGAGGTGCTGTCCGAGGATGTTGCCCCGACATTTGTCGGAACGGGTATTCCGGGCGGCAGCAAGCTGTTCAAGTTACAGGCAGCCTGCCCGTTCCGGGCATTTGCCGAACTGCGGCTGGTCGCCCGTCCACTGGGCCGCATACAGATCGGTCTGAATGCGCTGGTACGCGGCACTTTGCTGCACCGGGTCATGGAAATGGTCTGGGCTGAACTGGATTCGTTAGCAGCACTGGCAAATTTGTCCCCTGGTGAGCTGAATGCACTGGTCGCCGGCAAGGTGAATGAAGCGATATACGAAATCGCTCCGCGCTATCCGCACACTTTTGGTGAGCGTCTGCAAGCACTTGAAAGCAAACGATTGCATGCTCTCGTGCTGGCGTGGCTGGAAATGGAAAAGCAGCGCCCCCCTTTCCGTGTTTCAGGCCGGGAAATGGAAACGGAGCTTGAACTGAACGGCCTGCGCATCAATTTGAGGATAGACCGCATCGATACGCTGGAAGAAGGGGGTGAACTGCTCATCGACTACAAAACCGGTGAAGTCAAAGCAAGTGCGTGGTTTGGCGATCGCCCCGATGAACCGCAATTGCCGCTATACAGTCTGGCATTTACTGATGACGGGCTGGCCGGGATTGCATTTGCCCGCATCAGAGCAGGTGATATTGCGTTTGAGGGTGTAGCAAGCGAAGAAGTATCGATCCTGGGAATAAAATCTTTCGAAAACCTGAGACATACCCGGGAAGCAGCAAGCTGGGATGAAGTATTGGCCGGCTGGCGCCAGACGATCGAGCAACTGGTGCAGGATTTTATGGCCGGAGAAGCCAGAGTGAGCCCTAAACAATACCCGCAAACCTGCACTTACTGCGAGCTCAAACCTCTGTGCAGAATCGGTGAATCGCTGGAAGCTGTGGATGATTGTTGATATTTGCAGTGCTATTACTTGTTCTTGTCTATGGACCCTGGTGGATGGCCAGTGCAACGTGCTGATGCCATTCGCAACAATCCGTGAGAAGGTGACGCTCTCTTTGCTGTAGATTACAATGGCATTTTAGTGCCGGATGCGTATATGGATGAGCCAGAAATACAAAACAATAAATATAGACTAATCCAGATTCTGACGATTTCATGCCTTGTCATCTTTTTACTGTTTATTTGGCAGGGTAACAAGGGCTTTAACTTGTGGGATGAAGGCTATCTGTGGTACGGCGTCCAGCGAGTTTTGCTGGGTGAAATCCCGATTCGTGATTTTATGTCCTATGATCCCGGTCGTTATTACTGGGTTGCAGCACTACTGAGTGTTGCTGGTGACAACGGTATTATGAGTGTCCGTATAGCAGTGGCTGTTTTCCAGTGCCTCGGCTTATTCGTTGGTTTGTTGTTGATTGCGCAGTCGACAAAGAGCAGAGATAAAGCTGATATTCTCTTCTGGATAATCTCTGCAGCGATACTGGTGTTATGGATGTTTCCACGCCACAAGCTTTTCGATATTTCCATCTCTATATTTCTGATCGGAATTCTGACTTATCTTGTTTCAAACCCCATTCCCAAACGCTATCTTATTGCTGGCATCTGTGTCGGATTGATTGCTGTTTTTGGTCGTAATCATGGCGTTTACGGTGCTGTAGGTAGCCTTGGTGTTATCGCTTGGCTCAATATCAGGAACCGTTCTGATACCGGATTTTTGAAAGGGTTTGTACTTTGGAGTGTAGGGGTTACGATCGGCTTTCTCCCTATTATTTTCATGGCGCTCCTGATTCCAGGTTTTGCAGTTGCATTCTGGGAAAGTGTGCGATTTTTGTTTGAACAAAAAGCCACTAATTTGCCACTACCCGTGCCCTGGCCGTGGACAATCAACTTTGCTGCCTCTTCTATCGGTGATGCTGCGCGGGGTGTATTGATCGGTATTTTCTTTATTGGAACCCTAATCTTTGGGGGGCTTTCAGTTATATGGGTCGTTTATCGAGGATTGAAGGAAAAGCCCTTACCGCCAGTGTTGGTCGCATCAGCATTTCTCGCGCTTCCTTATGCGCATTACGCGTTTTCTCGCGCTGACGTTGGGCACCTTGCTCAAGGTATATTCCCACTTTTGATCGGGATTCTGGCCATAGCGTCAAGTGCGTCCAGCAAAACAAAGTGGGTTCTTGCTGCTGGTCTATTTATGACAAGCTTCTGGGTGATGCATGTGTTTCACCCTGGGTGGCAATGCCTGGCAAGCAAACAGTGCGTCAATGTGGATATATCTGGCAAGTATCTCCAGGTCGATCCAAATACGGCGAGTGACATTGCATTGCTCCATCAATTGACTGATCAGTTCGCTCCAGATGGACGGTCTTTTATTGCCACACCCTTTTGGCCTGGTGCTTATGCTTTGCTGGAGCGAAGGTCGCCCATGTGGGAGATTTATGCATTATTTCCCCGCACAGGAGCATTCGAGAAAAAAGAGATCGAACGCATCAAGGCATCTGACCCTGGTTTTGCGTTTATTTTTGATCTGCCTCTTGATGGTCGTGACGAGCTGCGTTTTAAAAATACACATCCGTTAATTTACCAATTTATCCTGAACAATTTTGAATTGGTGCCAAATTCACATAATCCAGCGTATCAAATCTATAAAACGAGAAACGCAGGACAATGAAAAAAGTCGCCATCGTGCAATCCAACTACATACCGTGGAAGGGTTACTTCGATATGATTGCTGCCGTAGATGAGTTCATCCTCTACGATGATATGCAATATACGCGCCGCGATTGGCGAAATCGTAATCAGATCAAAACACCTCAAGGTGTTCAGTGGCTCACGGTTCCGGTTCTGGTGAAGGGTAAATACCATCAAAAGATTCGCGAGACCGAAATCGACGGTACTGATTGGGCAGCTGCGCATTGGAAAGCCTTGGTGCAGAACTATCGTCGTTCACCGCATTTTACTGAGATTGCTGCATGGCTGGAGCCACTCTATCTCGCAGAGACCTTCACCCATATTTCACAATTGAACAGGAGATTTATTGAAGCTATCTGTAACTACCTGGGGATCAAGACGGTAATTAAAAATTCATGGGATTACACCCTGCTCGATGGCAAGACCGAACGCCTTGCTGACCTTTGTGTGCAGGCTGGTGGCACTGAGTACATCTCAGGCCCGGCGGCAAAAGATTACGTGGATGAGCAGGTTTTTAAAGAGAATGGCATCAAACTCACCTGGTTTGATTACATCGGGTATCCGGAATATCAGCAACTCTGGGGGGAATTCACACATGGCGTTACCATTCTTGATTTGTTGCTCAATTGCGGGAAGAACGCGAAGCGTTATATGAAGTATGTGGAATAATCTCACGATCATTTCGATATGACGAGCAGGAAATTTGATCGGATAATCGATACGATACGTTGGAAAGAGGAATGACAATGTCAACAATCGAACGGCTTTACAAACTCAGTAGTACGCTACCACCTGCTGCTCTGGCAGAGTTGCTGGATTTTGCCGAATTTCTACACCAGAAGAACATGCTTCCGCAACCAGATGAGCCTTTCCGGCTGATTGATATGGCCGGTGGGCTGGAACATTCAGCCTGCTTTGCCGGGGAACCGTTGGCAGTACAGGAGGCACTGCGCCGTGAATGGGATTGACTGGCTGCTTGATACCAACTTTATTCTTGGGCTATTGAAATCCAATCCTGAAACATTGTCCATGATCAGTAATCAGCAGATTGATACCCGGCGTTGCGGCTATAGCGCAATCACTCGTATGGAGTTACTGGGCTTTCCGGGATTGACTGCGGAAGAAGAAATTCTGATTAGTGGAAAACTGGCCTGCCTCCAGTATCTGCCCCTGACCAAAGAGATTGAAGATATGGTTATTGGTTTGCGTCGTAGCCACCGCGTAAAGCTGCCAGATGCCATCATTGCTGCAAGTGCGCTCACTTGCAACGCGCAAACTGACCCATGACAAGATCTTGCACAGCCTGGTTACTGGCGAACTAACCAATCGTAAGGGATTGTGTTGATTGAGCACACCTTTTGGTGGTTGTTGGCAGTACATATCCCATTCAACCTTGATCAACTGTTCAAATGAAGCTCTCGATCGTCGCAACTCTTTATCAGTCTGCGCCCTACATCAATGAATTTCACGAGCGTGCGAGTGCCACGGCAAGGCGGCTGGTTGGGGACGATTACGAAATAGTTCTTGTAAACGACGGATCACCAGACAACAGCTTGGATCTGGCCGTCAAACTCACGGAGCAGGATTCGCACGTTGTTGTTGTTGATTTGTCGCGTAATTTTGGACACCACAAGGCGATGATGACTGGCTTGGCGCACGCAAAGGGGGAGCGAGTTTTTTTGATTGATAGCGACCTGGAGGAGGAGCCTGAATGGCTAGAGACATTCGTGCAGCAGATGGAGCAGGAGAGTTGTGATGTGGTGTACGGAATTCAGGAACGCAGAAAAGGGAGCTGGTTTGAGCGCTGGAGTGGACAGTGGTTCTATCGCTTTTTCAAAGCACTGACGGGTCTTGCATTGCCGGAAAATGTTGTCACCGCGCGCCTGATGACTCGTCGGTACGTTAATGCTTTGCTGCGCCATGAAGAGCGGGAAGTTTTTATGGCGGGCTTGTGGTACATCACCGGGTTTGACCAGCGCCCTTATGTCATCAAAAAGCACAATACTAGCGAGACCACATACACCTTCCGCAGAAAAATGTCCTTGCTGGTCAACTCGGTGACATCATTCAGTAACACCCCACTGGTCAGCATTTTTTATATCGGTATATCGATCTCGTTGTTTGCTTTGGCTTATATCGCTTATCTGGTTACTCACTGGCTTTTCTTGGCAAAACCTTTAGCCGGATGGACATCCGTAATGGCTTCTATTTGGCTTCTTGGTGGGATGATTATCTCTTTCATTGGTGTGGTGGGCATCTACTTATCCAAGATATTCTCGGAAACCAAGCAGCGCCCCTATACCATCGTGAGGCAGATTTATGCAAAACAACAAGACTAAGCTGCTCGACGAAGTTGCAACGTATTACGCTGAAAAACTTGCGGAACATGGTGATACGCCTCGCGGGGTCGACTGGAATGGTGAAGAAAGCCAAACGATTCGATTTGAGCAGCTCTGTAAAGTGATTGACCCGAAGAAGATGCCTGGTTTTTCCTTGAACGACCTGGGTTGTGGCTATGGCGCATTGCTGGACTATCTGCGAGACAAGTATGCAGCCTGTATATACCTCGGGGTGGATGTTTCCCACGAAATGATCAAAGCTGCCAGGCAGCGACACACTGCCGCCAATCAAGCTCGCTTTATCACCTCAACTGAACCAGACCAAGTGGCGGACTATGGTGTCGCCAGCGGCATTTTCAATGTGCGTCTGGAGCGAACGGATGCTGAGTGGTTTGACTATCTGCTGGGTACATTGGACGTACTGAACCGAACCAGCAGTCTTGGATTCGCTTTCAACTGCCTGACTTCTTACTCCGACGAGGACAAAAAGCGCGACTATCTCTATTATGCTGACCCGTGTCGATTGTTTGATTTATGCAAGCGCCGCTATTCCCGCCAAGTCGCGTTACTTCATGACTATGGGCTTTATGAGTTCACAATTCTGATAAGGAAGGCGTGAACGATGCAACGCATAGTCCCTTTCGTCGATCATGAGATAGGCTATAGGCTTCTTCAAAAGCTTGTTACGCACTCTGATGCCAGTCGCTTTGAAATTCCAGTTGTTGTCACGACTCGCGAAAATGGAAAAGCATGGTGGCCTGGTGTACGCGAGATATGTATGAAGGCAAATATCCCTCTGCTTGTGTATGAGGCGCCTTTCTCGGTTGATCGTTTGATTCGGCAGGCTGATTGGTTTTTGCTTTTGAGCTGGAAGCATATCATTCCCATTGATTTAATTAGCCTTCCAAAGCAGGGCGTGTTAAATCTCCATTACAGCCTACTCCCGTCATATCGTGGTGTTTATCCCGTGAACTGGGCCATCATCAATGGAGAGCGTAGAACAGGGTTCACCTACCACTTCGTCAACGAAGAAATTGATGATGGTGAAATTTTCATGCAAGTTGAAGTTCCTGTACATCTAAGCGACACGGCTAGAACATTGCAGTCAAGGCTCGATGATATAGTTTGCCATCATTTTGACGAATTAATAGAGCGACTTCTGACCTATGACTTGGGTAGCCGTCTTAGGGATACGCAAAAAAAGAAGGGGGCAAGGGGCGACTATTATTCCAGGGAAAAGTTTGAAAAAACCTGCCTGATAGATCTTAACAAGAGTTATCAGGGGGTAGAATTTTTTAATCTTCTTCGCGGACTGGCATTTTTTGAAGACTCAAAAAATGCATACGTTATAGATGACGAATCAGGACAAAAAATATATATCAGCTTAAATCTTAGAGAAGAAAAATGAATGCTGATTCTGGAATCTTGTCCATTCGAAAAACATTTCGGCAATTGTTTAGCTATGCATTGATTGGCATTCTGACAAATGTTTTAGGTTATGCCTTTTACCTCCTCCTGACCTATTTATGGGACGCTCCCAAGATAACGATGACGGCTCTGTACTTCGTAGGGGCATCAATTGGGTTTTTCGCCAATCGACGTTATACTTTTCGACATGACGGACATATTGGCGTTACCGGTGTCCGTTACCTGCTGGCGCAAGTTGCAGGCTATCTGCTGAATTTAGTTTTGCTGCTGTTGTTTGTGGACTGGTTAGGTTTTCCGCATCAAATCGTACAGGCGATAGCAATCATCGTGGTGGCCATCTTTCTGTTTGTTATGTCGCGGTTTTTTGTATTTGCGCAGAGTGCGGCAGAATCCGAAGGAGTTCCCTCATGAAAGTTTGTCTTCAGTGCGAAAATTTCTTCTCTTCTGCCGATTGGGCCTGTCCTTCATGCGGTTATCAGCCAGAACGCTTGAACGGAATAGAGGCTCATGCCTCTGAGTTTGCACATGGTGGCGGAGGTTTTAAGCCTGAATACTTCTCAGAGCTATCCAGATTAGAGGCGGGTAATTTCTGGTTTCGGGCGCGTAACGAGCTTATTCTCTGGGCGCTGCGCACCTACAAGCCAAACGCTGGCGCATTTTTGGAGGTGGGTTGTGGTACTGGCTTTGTTCTGTCGGGTATCGCTCGTGCCTGCCCTGAAATAGCATTAAATGGCAGTGAGATTTTTTTGGCTGGCTTATTTCATGCGGCTAAACGCGTTCCCTCCACACATTTCATGCAGATGGATGCTCGTCGGGTGCCTTTTGTGGAAGAGTTTGATGCCATTGGCGCCTTTGATGTGCTGGAACACATCGAAGAAGATGAAACTGTCCTGGCTCAACTTCATAACGCCATTAAGCCTAGTGGTGTTTTGCTGCTAACCGTTCCTCAGCATCCCCGGTTGTGGAGCGCTTCTGACGACTATGCCTGCCATGTGCGCCGATACACGCGTGTCGAGATCGAGCAGAAGGTTTTGACCGCCGGTTTTGAGCTTTTAAGGAGCAGTTCTTTTGTAACGAGCCTTTTGCCAGTAATGATGCTTTCACGAGTCTTGCAGAAGCGAAAAACAAAAGATTTCGATCCTGCCGGCGAACTTAAAATCAACGCAGCTTTGAATAAGGTTTTTTACGGTTTAATGATGTTAGAGCTTGCAGGGATTAGGCTTGGGATGAATTATCCCGTCGGTGGATCCAGGCTGGTTGTGGCAAAAAAACAATCGGCTTAGCATTCACATGCTTCCATTTTCCTCCTACAAGCATGTGTTGATCTATTACATTGCAGTAGCTGCTGTACTGTTTTCGGGTTTTTTTTCTTACGTTGTAGCACCACACCGGCAGGAGATAGAGGTTGGTCACGTTGAGCTTGTAAACTTAGATAGCTCCCTCATTGAGAACAGAAAGTTTAGTGACTTCACAAATGCGTATATCCCAGAAATAACAGAGCATCTAACGATGGCCCGATCTGGTTGGTTACCTCTCTGGTCAAATAATACAGAGCTTGGGCGGCCGCTCTATCAAATTTCAGGCTTTAGTTCAGCCTATCTGCCGTCTTGGGTGATTACCAGATTGGTTGATGGCCCTTGGCGCTTCATCACCACGTTGTCATTAGGTTTCTGTTTCCTTGCCGGTTTATTTGTCTTGTTGTTTACCAGGGAAGTTGGCTTAAGTCCTATAGCTGGCTTGATTGCAGGACTAGGATTGGCGACATCTCCGTTGTTCATGTACTGGCTGACCTTTCCCATGTTCCCGGCCGTGTGGTGCTGGGCAGCGGGGGCATTGTGGGCTGTTACTCGTTTGGCGAAACGCCCGGATATTTTGGGCTGGGGCGTGTTGGCTTTCAGCGGTTACAGTCTACTGATGACTGCGTACCCGCAGCCGGTTGTCTTTCATGCCTACCTGCTGGGTGGCTATGGTCTCTGGTTGGCATACCATCAGGCACGCGTCAGCCGACTTGAACTTGCCAAATTCCTTACTCTTGCTTTATCTGCTCTGGTTGTTGGAGCCGCGCTCGCTTTTCCTGTTTATCGAGATCTGTTCATTCTCTCGTCCGAGTCTGCACGAGTTGCACCCGATCCCTCGTTTTTCACGATGGTGCTTCCAAAGTTCGCCAGCTTTACTGAGCTGGTTCGCTTTTTTGTACTGAGTACAATCCCTGAAATTTTTGGCAATCCGATCGCGCCATCTTTCCCATTTTCTTACGACGGTTTGAGCGTAACGTTGATCGCTATTTTCTTTGGAGTCGTGGCGTTAGTCACTTCATTCAAGGAAACCTGGGGGTGGTGGCTGGCGATTCTTATATTTTGCCTGCTTGCCTTCGTACATCCACTCTATGTGTTGGGTGTTAAATACTTTGGGTTCAATCTTTCGCGAAGCACGCCACTGGGGAGTATCACACTTCCTCTTACCATTATCACTGCGTTCGGTATTGATGCTCTTGCCAGGCGCACGCATCACCGTCAATTTTCGAGCGCCGTATTTGCTGGAGCGGCAGTTGCGCTGGTAGTGATTGCGATTGGTGTTGCATACGGTGTTTCGCAGCATATTTCGATTCATTGGGAGATTGTCATCGGAATGCTGCTGGTGACTGGGCTACTAATCGCGCAATACGATCGATACCGTCCGTTATTTTTGATGATGGCTCTTGTGTTGGTTCTGGGTATGACCTCTTATCCGCTGATGCTTAAGCAAGATCCGGCGCAGATAGCGATGACCTCGCCTCTGGTTGAGAAGGTTAGGGAAAATCTGCCGGCTGGCAGTCGTTATGCTGTTGCAGCCCCAGGGATTTCAGTGTTGCCGCCGAACCTTAACGCCACACTCGATCTGTCTTCTGTGCATAGCTATAACAGCCTCTCTTCCACCCGATACCACACCTTGATCAAGGCGCTTGGTGGGGAAGTGCAGACATATGGTCGCTGGAATGGAGCCATCGACCCAGACTATGCCGGCACAATGTTTTGGATGAGCAATATCAGCCTGATCCTCTCGTCGGGCAAGCTGGCGCATGAAAATTTGGAGTTTTTGAGTGAGGAATCGGGTATCCACCTTTACCGGGTGGTTTCACGGATGGGCGACAGCATGCAAGTAACCCCCCCGCAGCTTGATATGAGCTCGACAAAACTTGTGCTCGATGACCCGCGAGGTATGGTTACGAACACACCCGTCAAGATTTTGGATCAGGGTGATGTATTAGAGTTTGAGGTAAATTCCTCCGCACCATCTGTTTTTTTATTGAGTCAGAAGTTTCATCGCGACTGGGAGGCACTTGCAGAAACCAATCAGGGTTGGCAGGCCGCGCAGACTGTGGAGGTCAATGGAGTGTTTCAGGGCGTGTTAGTGCCTCAAGAAACTCGCCGAGTACGTCTCGAATTCAAGCCTCTTGCCCGCTACGCCTGGATTGCACATGTTTTCTGGATTTTCTTGTTTGTTCTGATTATTTTTAAGTTTTCGCAAACGTTTCGACGCAGGGTTTTGGAGAGAGTGTGAAAAATACAAATCACCGCATCCCGTTCAACTGGCCTCACATGACAGGCAAGGAGTTGTACTACATCGCTGAAGCGCACTTCAATGGTAGCTTGGCAGGCGATGGGCCTTTCACCAAGCGCTGTCATGCATGGCTGGAGGAGCGGACTGGATGTAATAAGGGTCTGCTTACTCACTCTTGCACGGCGGCACTCGAGATGGCTGCTTTATTGCTGGATATTCAGCCCGGTGACGAGGTCATCATGCCGTCGTACACCTTTGTATCTACCGCCAATGCCTTTGTGCTACGTGGTGGGGTTCCTGTGTTTGTCGATATCAGAGAAGACACTCTGAATTTGGACGAACGGCTGATTGAGTCCGCCATTACGCCGCGTACCCGTGCCATTGCTCCCGTGCATTACGCGGGAGTGGCGTGCGAGATGGATACGATTATGGCCATCGCCCAGAAGCATGAATTGAAGGTCGTTGAGGATGCAGCGCAGGGGGTGATGTCAACCTACAAAGGGCGGGCCCTCGGCAGCATTGGTGATCTTGGAGCCTACAGTTTCCACGAAACAAAAAATGTGATCTCGGGAGAAGGCGGTGCGCTACTCGTTAATACACCTGATCTGAGCCTTCGTGCAGAGATCATCCGCGAAAAAGGGACCGATCGCAGTCAGTTCTTCAGGGGCGAAGTGGACAAGTACACCTGGCAGGAGGTGGGCTCGTCATTCTTACCGGGTGAGCTGATCGCTGCCTTCCTGTGGGCGCAGCTTGAAGAAGCAGACCGTATAACTAACGAGCGGCTGGCAAGCTGGCAACGATATCATGAGTTGCTTGGGCCACTTGAAGCTAAAGAGATTCTGCGTCGTCCAATCGTTCCGGAAGAGTGTCAGCATAATGCCCACATGTATTATGTATTATTGGCATCAAAAATTGATAGGCAAGAAGTACTTGACGAATTTAAGAGAAACGATATTTGGTCTGTGTTCCATTATGTGCCCCTTCATTCCTCCCCGGCTGGTTTACGGTACGGACGTATACATGGCAACCTGAAAATTACTACTCAACAATCTGAGAGATTGGTTCGGTTACCCCTCTGGGTTGGTTTATCAGTAGAGCAGCAAGACCGGGTCGTTGAGGTTTTGTGTAAAGCTGTTAGCTGATCTCTCAAAGAGAAAAAGTCATAGTCTTCGTCGCAATTGTATCCACCGGTTTCCAGGTTTTTTGTTTTAGCACTTTCTATAGGTGCATCTACAGGGTAGCTTTAATTAAGAGTTTGTCATTTGTATATCCTCAATTGGATATAAAGCCTGGTCTATTAATAACCAAGTAAATTCGATCTTTGAATAGAAATCGAATCTTATATTCAGGCTGTGTGAACTGCCCCGGGCCGCTCAGTAGCTTTTGGCAATGATGGTTTCTAATAATGTACCTGGACTAGAACGATGAACACAGTCTTGCAACAGGAGATTCCAGATCAGAGAGAACGCCAGCAGGCGCTTGATCCGTGGCATTCCTTCATCGTTCAAGCGCCGGCTGGATCGGGCAAGACAGGGTTACTGACGCAGCGATTTCTGGTGCTGCTTGCTACGGTAGAGGAACCGGAGGAGATCGTTGCCATTACGTTTACGCGCAAGGCGGCCAGTGAAATGAAGCATCGGATTCTGCAGGCTTTGCGCGATACAGCTGGTGATATAAATAGCGATGCGGAGAGTGAAACCGCACTGCTGAACGATGCTTACCAGCGCCAGTTACGGGAGCTGGCAAACCGGGTACTGGCGCATGATCAGGCGCGGGGTTGGCAGTTGCTGCAAAATCCGTCACGTTTGCGTATCCAGACGATCGATTCCTTGTGCGCCTGGCTGGTCGACCGTATGCCGGTCTGTTCCCGGCAGGGCGCCTTGTCATCAGTGGCAGAGGATGCGGACAGATTGTATCTGGAAGCAGCCCGTTTGACAGTCGAGGCGCTGGAGGAAGAGGGTGAGTGGACTGCGGCAATCGAACATCTGATCGGTCATCTGGATAATCGTCTCGATAGATTGCAGCAGTTGATTGCCGATATGCTGGCGCGGCGCGATTTATGGTTGCGAGGTGTGGTTGATGCCGCTAATTCGGATGATATGCGTGATCGTCTGGAATCCGTGCTGTCAGGCCGGATTGCGGAAGCAATAGAGCGATTGGCTGATGCTGTTCCTGCCGGCTGCCAGTCGGAAATTATCGAGTTGATGCAGTTTGCCGCGGTCAATCTGTCAGAAGCAGGATCAGCCGATAGCAATACAGTCCGTTGGCCTGGTAACGCACTTGAAGATCGTCTTGTCTGGGAGAGTATGGCGGATTTCCTGCTCACCCAAACGGGAGACTGGCGTAAACAGGTAACGAAGGCAAACGGGTTCCCGGCACCATCGTCAGTGCGTGATGCTGACGTAAAAGAATACCTGAACGGAATGAAGCAGCGGATGAGTGAGTTGCTGGTGGCTTTGCAGAGCGAGGAGACATTTCGTCAGCAGTTGCAGTTACTCAGGCAGTTACCTCCGGAACGATATACCGATGAAGAGTGGGAAACGCTGCAGGCCCTGTTCAGCCTGCTCAAGGTGGCTGCCGGATATTTGCTGCTGGTTTTCCGGCAGCACGGCCAGGTGGATTTTACCGAGATTGCTATGGCGGCTGTCCGTGCGCTGGGTGAACCGGAAATGCCGACCGATCTGGCACTGGCACTCGATTATCGTATTCACCATCTGCTGGTGGATGAATTTCAGGATACGTCTTCCAGCCAGGCCGAATTGCTGCAGCGGCTGACTGCCGGCTGGCAGACCGGAGACGGCCGCACGCTGTTTCTGGTAGGAGATCCGATGCAGTCGATTTACCGCTTCCGGCAGGCTGAAGTGGGGTTGTTTCTGGATATTCGCGATAGTGGCTATTTTGGCCAGATCCAGATGAGGTTTCTGCGTCTTTCAGTCAATTTCCGTTCGCAGAGCGGGATCGTCGAGTGGGTCAACCGCTATTTTCCACGGATATTGCCGGATACGGATAGCGTAAGCACCGGTGCCGTGTCGTATGCGAGTTCCGTAGCGTTTCATGCGGCTTCCAGCGGGGAGGCGGTCAGGATTTATCCTTATCTGCAAAAAGATGATCGGGCCGAGGCGGAGCAGGTGGGGGCGATCGTAGCGCAGGCGAGAGCTGCACAACCGGATGGCAGAATTGCCGTACTCGTGCGTAATCGCAGCCATCTGGCGAGTATCGTTGTGCATTTGAGGCGAAAAGGCTTGCGTTTCCAGGCAGTGGAAATCGAACAGCTGGCGCAACGGGTGGTGATCCGGGATTTGATGGCATTGACCCGGGCCCTGGTGCATCCGGCTGATCGTATCGCCTGGCTGGCATTATTGCGCGCCCCGTTTTGCGGACTTTCCCTGCAGGATTTACATACCGTTGCCAATACGCTGCCACAGCATGTGCTGATCGATTCATTGCGTGCCTGTGCCGGTTCAGGTGTTTTGAGTGAAGAAGGCGGTCAGCGGGTGAACAGGGTATTGCCGATTCTGGAGCGTGCGTTGATGCTCTACGACAGGATGTCGTTGAGAAGATGCGTGGAGGGCATATGGGTCAGTCTGGGAGGGCCCGCCAGTGTACAGAATGAAACAGATCTGGCAGACGCCGAAGTCTATTTTCAGTTGCTGGAAAATTTCGATGTGACCGGCTATCGACCCGATATCCAGGAGCTGGATGAACGGCTGGTACGGTTGTTTGCTCTGCCGGATGTGGCGGCAGACGATTCATTGCAGCTCATGACTTTGCACAAGGCCAAAGGGTTGGAGTTCGATACAGTAATTCTGCCGGGGCTGGGTAAATCTCCCAGACGGGATCAGGAGAAGCTGCTCAACTGGCTGGAGTTTCACGATCAGTCACAGCATCCGGGTTTATTGTGCGCGCCGATCAGTGCAGCGGGGAGCGATAAAAATCCGATTTCCGCCTACATCCTGTCTGAAGAAAAGAAACGGACTGCGCTGGAAGAGGCGCGATTGCTGTATGTGGCAGTTACCCGGGCGAAACACAATCTGCATTTACTGGGGCATCTCAGGATCGATCCGGATATGCAGGAGAATGATGCGTTGAAACCACCGGAGGATACCCTGCTGGCCAGGTTATGGCCTGCCGTGGCAGCAGATTTTCTGGCACGATCGCGCGAAGCTGCTATCGGAGATTTGCCTGCATCGAATGTACATACAGGTTTGCAGCTTGTTGGCATGGTGCGCCTGGTGTCTGGCTGGCAACCCCCGCCGTTGCCCAAAGCCGTTGCAGTTGCCATGCATGCGAATGAGGCCGGCACGACAGAAGAGCCGGTTGATTTCGATTGGGCGGGTGAGCCCGCTCGACTGGTGGGGGTGGTCGTGCACTGCCTGTTGCATCGTATCGGGCTGATCGGGGTCGAGAATGTGGATCATCAGGATCTGGAAGCTCTCAAACTGGCGGGGCGGTCGTTACTCATACAATCTGGTATCACCCCCCGGCATTTGGAAAAAGCGGTGCAGCAGGTTGCACGAGCCCTCAGGACCATGTGTGTGGAAGATGAAACGGGCCGCTGGATTCTGAGCAATCGGCATCAGGAAGCGCGTTGTGAATGGGCGCTGTCTGTTCCAACGGCAATTGCAGCGGGCCACTCGATTTCTGTCAGCATCATCGATCGAACCTTCGTGGATGCAGCAGGTGTGCGCTGGATCATCGACTACAAGACGGGGTCTCATACCGGTGGCAGCCTTGAGGAATTCCTCGATCGGGAACAGCTGCGTTACCGTCCGCAACTGGATCGCTATGCACAAGTACTGCAGCGTATGGAAGATCGCCCTATGCACCTGGCGCTTTATTTTCCGTTACTGGGAAAATGGAGGAAGTGGATTCCGTCCCGGGAATCTGCTTAATCAGAGATTTTTTAAATTTCTCGTCAGATTCTGACGGCAGCAAAAACAATCTTTCAAAGCTTGCTGGATCATTTCGCCTTTTCAGGTTCGCAAATGCAGCATTTTTGCGAATCATGCAACTTTAAACCTCATCATCACCCTGTTTTCATCAATGTGCAATCTGTGACCGGAGCAGCGCATTGACAATTCTGCAGTCAAAACTACCCGATTTTCCGACTCGTGTGTCATGGATAACAGAAGCACATTTTTTATCGACAGGACACAGGGAGTTTTCATGATTATAAAAACGGTTTCGTTACGTCACGGTTTTTTGTTGGGATCGGTGCTGGCCACGGGTCTGTTCGTATCGGCCAGTGCCGTTGCGCAGTCTGCCGTCACTCAGCAGACGATTGCAATCGATCTTGCCGCACAGCCCCTCGAACAGGCGATCACGCAGCTTGCCACTCAGGCAGGTTTGCTCATCGGTGTTGATGCCAGTCTGGTTGCAGGCAAACAGGCACCCGCACTGAATGGACGCTTTACTCCCCTGCAGGCGATCGGGCAACTGCTCAAAGGCAGCGGACTCATCGTGATCGAGAATGCGCCGGGACGCTACACACTGGAAGCTGCCCCCGCAGGGCACACGAACAGTAATACAGAGGCAGTGACTTTGCCGGAAATGAAAATAACCAGCGTGATCGATCCTGATGCGCCGGATAACAGAAGTTATCGTCGCTCCAGTGCGTTCTCGGCAACCAAAACCGATACGCCGATCATGGAAACGCCCATGTCGATACAGGTGATTCCGCGGGTAGTGATGAATGACCAGAAAACGACGACGATCAAGGACGCGCTCGAAAACGTCAGCAGCGTGCGGCCGCAATCGTCTTTGGGCCGAAGCAACGCTTTCATTATCCGGGGTTTCAGAAACGGCCGGGTCTATCGTAACGGTCTGGTCGCTCTGGGCTTGTCTATTGGGGAGGAATCAATGTTCGATTCCGCCAATCTGGAATCCATCGAAGTGCTCAAAGGGCCTGCGTCAATTCTGTATGGGCGGATCGAGCCCGGCGGGCTGATCAATCTGACCACCAAAAAACCGCGTGGCGAATCCTATTATTCCATCGAACAACGTTTCGGTTCTTACAATTCTTACCGGACCGAGTGGGACGGCATGGGTCCTGTTACCAAGGACAAATCGCTCAACTATCGCTTTTCCGGTTCTTATCAGAACAACCGGTCGTTCCGGGATTTCAATTTTAATGACCGGGTGCTGGTGAACCCTGCCTTGACGTGGCGGCCTGATGATGCCACCGAACTTTCCCTGGAAGTGGAAGCGTTGCATGAGGACTATCAGGTCGACAGAGGTCTGTTCGCAATCGGGGACCGCCCCGCGCCGATTCCAGTTACCCGTTCCTTCATCGATCCCGATGATCCTGTCGATACCCATTCCCGGGTCAATCTTGGTTTCAATCTGACCCATGCCTTCAATACCGATTGGACTTTGCGCAACCGGTTCCTGGCGTCCTTTGTCGATGATGATAACACTTCAGTTAAACCCGCGAATGCGTTCACGGTCGCGCAGTTTTTGGATCCAAGCAAGGGCAACCGCACCTATTTGCGCAATATCTTTTCACAAATTTCCTCATCCCAAACCTATACGACGAATTTCGATTTAACAGGTAACTTGGAGTTTTTGGGCACTCGGCATCAAACGTTGGTGGGCTTCGATTACTTGCGCTCGACCGGCACTTATCTGACGCGGGGTAATTATCTGTCACCGGTGTCGGGTCTGGAAATCGATATTTATAACCCGGTATATGGCATTGATCCTTCATTTTACGCTCAGGCGCTGGCAACCCCTTTCCCTGCCGGGGAAAATCACAGTTTTTCTAAGGATGAGTGGTATGGCGTGTATTTTCAGGATCACATCACGCTTTGGGATAAGCTCCATATTCTGGGAGGTGGCCGTTATGAGTGGGCGACTACGGGGCGCGGACGGGGTGATTCCTTCAGAGCGGCCGAAGCCAACTTACCGACACGCAAGGATAACGGCTTCAGTCCGCGTGTGGGCATTCTTTATCAGCCGTGGTCCTGGGCCAGTATTTACGGTAACTGGACAACTTCGTTCGGAGCCAACAATGGTGTTACCAATACTGGTGCGACGATCGATCCGGAAAGAGGCGAGCAATTCGAAGCCGGATTGAAAGCCGAATGGTTCGATCAGCGGCTGACAATGACATTCGCTTATTACCATCTGACCAAGGAAAATATTCTGACCCGCGATTTCAACAGTCCGGATCCTTTTGCGGTTGCTGCAATCGGGAAAGCACGCAGTCAGGGTATCGAATTTGATTTGAGCGGCCAGATTACCGATGAACTCAGCGTCATTGGTAATTATGCTTTTACTGATGCCCGCATTACCAGAGATTATTCCGGCCTGCAAGGCAATCGCCTGAGTAACGTGCCTGAGCATTCCGGCAGTTTGTGGCTCAAGTATGACATTCGTCATTACCAGCCGCTTAACGGATGGCAGTTCGGCATGGGCATATTCGCTGCCGGACTGCGGCAGGGTGATAATGAAAATACCTTTGCGTTGCCGGGGTACGTTCGTCTGGATGCGTTTGTCGCCTACCGGATGAAGCTCGGCCCAACCCGTCTGATCGCGCAGGTCAATATCCGTAATCTTCTTGACAAACGTTATTACGAATCTACCGACCCTTTCGTGAATGCGCCACCACGTGCTGGTATTTATCCTGGTGCTCCGCTGACCATTCTGGGTTCCTTGCGCCTCGAATATTGAGATTGCAGGTAACAGAAACCGGCCTTACCTTGCGGGCTGATGGAAATTCAGGTTGAGAGACAGACACGGCGGATACCCGCCGTGTGAATGATTCTGAATGGAAAAGGGTATGAAAGAGCGTGGCGCTATTTGATTTCTTCTTCGTCAGGCAGTTTTCTGGCTTCATCCTCCAGCATGACGGGGATGCCATCCCGAATGGGATATGCCAGCCGATCCGCCTTGCAGATCAGTTCCAGCCGGTCTTTTTTGTAAATAAGTGAGCCTTTGCATAATGGGCAGACCAGAATGTCCAGGAGTTTTGGATCCATGAATTTTTCTCTCAACTTCTTAAGTATGATTTCGCGTAACCCGGGATCGACACGATATTCCTGTTGTAAAACCCAGATGCGATCATCGTGCAGACTCAGACATTTTACTGCATCTTCTTCCGGTATCAGGATGATTTCGGCTTCATCAGACTGGAAGTCCGTTGCAATAAAATGGTGATTTTCCGGAAATACACGAGGAGTGACGGTCAGTTTCAGGAATTCGAGGTTGTCCAGAAAGTTTTGTGTATCCGGATCGCAGACAATGGCATGAATGCGTTTGCCTGCCAGTCCCGCTGCATCGGCTGTCAGCTCGGGCCATGACAGATTGAAAAAATGTTCTTTCTGTGGACGGGTGTGAATCGTTCTGATTTCATCCGTGATATCCGGTATCCGCCTTTGATGGCCGGCCAGTATGACGGCGTCAGTGTGTTTCAAACGTGCAAAACTGTCTCGTAGCGGCCCGGCAGGCATGATCAGGCCATTTCCTGAATTGATGACACTGGTATCGACGATGACAGCTTCGAAATCACGCTGCAGACGAAGATCCTGCAAGCCATCATCACAGATCAGCACATTGCATTCCTTGTGAGCATTTAGTAAAGCCTTTGCTGTTTCTATCCGGTCATAACCGATCCATACCGGGCAGGTTTCACGTAAATGGTAGGTGAGCAACAGTGATTTCTCACCAGTGAGATGGGGATGACTACTGATCGTCACCCTTGTCGGCGGACGATGGTTGTCGGGATAGCCGCGGCTGATGATCCCGGGCCGCAGCCCTGCTGCTTTCAGGATATTGGCAATCTGAATGATGAGTGATGTTTTGACCGGACTGTCAGTGGTTATACTGTCGATGATAATGATCGGTACGGGCAGGTGAATCGAAGTCAGTATCGCGCGCCGGTAAAGAAAACGCCGGACAGACTGAAACAGGATGAGCAATTGGCTGACCGGCCACAAAAAAAGATGCAGCGGGGTGATGCGTTGCCAGTACAGTTCATACCAGTTCATGAGGCTGCCGGGGCAGTCAACCCGTGAAGTAGGTATATCGGCAGATGCAACATCAGCAGAACCAATGGCTTAATATCGGAAATAAGCAGTTTGTGCATGATATACGGGTGTTTCCTCAACCTGTTTGCGGGAGTGATCAATGCGGCACGTTTTAAAAAACTGTCTTAAAATGCCGTCAACATCAAGCAGTGATCTTTTGTGGAGTGATTATGCAGCATCTTGAAGCAGTCAGAAACATTTTGGGTGATGTGTTGAATCTCGGAGAGAGAAAACACACGCTGACAGCCAGTTCCGTTTTACTCGGAAATATTCCGGAGCTGGATTCGATGGCGGTGGTCAATGTGATTACCGCGCTCGAGGAATACTTCGATTTCTCGGTGGATGACGATGAAATCAGTGCACAGACTTTTGAAACACTCGGAAGCCTGGCGCTTTTTGTCGAACATAAACTGTCGCACTGAGACTGCATGGAAAATCCACCGGCTGAACCTTTCTTTCTGGATGCTTCGCCGGGAAAACGTTTCTGCCTCTACCACTCCCCCGCCGGGGATACGCCATTAAACCAGGTATTTATCTATCTTCATCCGTTTGCGGAAGAAATGAATAAGTCCCGACGTATGGCTGCTCTGCAGGCCAAAGCGTTCGCAGCGATGGGGTTTGGTGTACTGCAGATAGACTTGTATGGTTGCGGGGACAGCGCAGGAGATTTCGGGGAGGCTACCTGGGAGATCTGGAAAAACGATGTTGAATTTGCTTACCAGTGGTTGATACAGCAGGGATTTACATCGGTTCATTTTTGGGGATTACGGCTGGGAGCCCTGCTGGCACTGGATTATGCCGGGAAGGCAGAAACAGGTTCGGCAAAGTTTATACTCTGGCAACCTGTCATCAACGGTAAATCATTTTTAACTCAATTTTTACGTTTGCGGCTGGTGAATAAGCTCCTGTCGGATGATTCGGATAAAGCTCAGAATGTTCATCTTCGTGAAGAACTCAGAGCAGGTAAATCGCTTGAAATAGCAGGGTATACGCTTTCTCCCGCAATGGCGGCTGCGATCGATGAGTTGAAACTGGGTCAGCTGGTCGTCGGGAACAGTGAAATATACTGGTTTGAGATCACGCCCGAAGCGGGTCGCGGGCTTCCTCCTGCTGGTGCTGCGGTCGTGGAGGCATGGAACCAGTCTGGTGTTTATCCGGAAGTAACACTCATACCCGGGTTGCCGTTCTGGGCTACTCAGGAAATCAGCGAATGCCCGGCACTGCTGGCAGCCACTGCTAAGCTATTTGCCGGAATCCAGCCATGAATGTTCAGGAACAAGCGGTACGTTTTTGTTGCCATCACGACTGGCTTTACGGGGTTTTACATCTACCGCAGCAACCGGTTACACGAGGTGTGCTGATTGTCGTTGGCGGGCCGCAGTATCGCGTTGGCAGTCACCGACAGTTTGTTTTGCTGGCGCGCTATCTGGCGGAGCGCGGTATTGCTGTCATGCGGTTCGATTTCCGGGGAATGGGGGACAGTGACGGTGAGATACGAACATTTGAACATGTCGGGGAGGATTTGCGCAGTGCTGCCGACTTTTTTTTCAGTGAATGTCCTTTTCTGGAAGATATCGTGATCTGGGGATTATGTGACGCAGCATCGGCAGCGTTATTCCATGCCCACCAGGATTCGCGAGTGAGCGGGCTGGTGTTGCTGAATCCCTGGGTGCGAACAGAACAAGGGATTGCCAAAGCGTACCTGAAACACTATTACCTGGAACGTCTGTTCGATCCGGAATTCTGGAAAAAACTGCTGGGTGGAAAATTCAATCCACTGGCTTCTATCCGGTCTTTATATGAATTTGGCAGGAACAGCTTGCGGGGCGGGAAAAGTCCGGCTGTCTCAGAAAAAAGTGCTGGTTCAGCATGCGACCTGACTGTTCCTTTGCCGGAGCGTATGCTGGATGGCCTGAAGCGTTTCCAGGGAAAAATACTGATCATTACCAGTGGAAATGATCTGACGGCGCGTGAATTTCTGGATCTGGTCGATTCATCGGCAGATTGGCAAGCTACTCTGAGAACAAAGCAGACAGAACTTTGCCACATGGAAAGCGCCAACCATACATTTTCCACGCGTGAATGGCGTGATCAGGTGACAGAACTGACCGCAAATCGAGTGTTGTCATGGTAAAACGTGTATTGATGATCGCTTACCATTTCCCGCCTTTGCACGGTAGCAGCGGAATGCAGCGGACATTGCGTTTTGCCCGATATTTGCCTGATCATGGCTGGGAGCCGATTATTCTGGCGCCTTCACCGCGCGCCTACCAGCAGATCGATTCTGGCCAGCTGGCGGATATTCCGCAACAAGTGCGTATTCATCGGGCGTTTGCGCTGGATACAGCGAGGCATCTGAAGGTGATGGGGCGATATCCGCGAGTGCTGGCCTTACCGGATCGCTGGGTGAGCTGGTGGCTGGGCGCAGTGCCCGCAGGATGGTATCTGATCAAAAAGTATAAGCCGGATGTAATCTGGTCGACTTATCCTATTGCAACGGCACATTTGATCGGGCTGACCTTGCAGCGTTTGACGGGTATTCCGTGGATGGCTGATTTCAGGGATCCCATGGTGCAACCGGATTATCCTGTTGCACAGTGGCATAATTTACTCATCAGAACGATCGTATCGCTTATCCTCTACAATAGACGTTTGCAGAAATGGTGTTTGTTGACGGACCGCTGATTTTGCAGGTAGCGAAATGTAACAATCAGCTTCCTACTAAGCTGCTGGGTACCATTACCGTAACTGGAAAGCAACATCAAATTCTGGAGAGAAAACGAAATGTCTATGAAGATTCTAAAAGCTTCAGTTTTTGTAATAATCGTATTCTTTCTAATGCCGCTGCCAGTAGTAGCTGCTAAGAAGGGAATTTATTGTGGTGAGTTGAAAGGATCTCATTATGGTCCGTTTGATTATATGGATCGGTTTAATCATTCGGAACAGCTGAAGATTGTTGAAGACTTTCACTTTACCTCCGATGTCGAAGATTTGATTAGAGGAAGTACGAGTTCAACGCCTGCTAAAGATCTGAATTACACTTTGCACGCCTGGCCCAATCATCATCGGGCATTGGTTTCGCTATTTAAGTATTCAATTAAAGAGAAATCTACGCGTATTAAAGGCCTGAAATACCCGGTCGAATGTTATTTCGACCGAGCAATCCGTATGAATATGAAAGATGTGCAAGTTCGATCAATCTACAGTGCGTTTTTGTCGCATCGCGGCAGAAACAAGGAAGCGCTCGAGCAGCTGGAAGTAGCGGCCAATCTGGAACCCGACAATGCCACGATTCTTTATAACCTCGGGTTGCTGTATTTCAAGCAGAAAAACTACGAAAAAGCCAGTCATTATGCCGAGAAGGCTTATGCACTCGATTACCCGCTGCCAGGCCTCAGAAATAAACTGATCCAGGCCGGTAAATGGCGGGGATCGGCATCTGGACGATCCGGTAAATAACCGGTTGACCGGACTCTATGCTGTCAAATGACCTTTAATTGCCGACGAACCAACATTCCACATGGAAAAAACCGAAAAGATACAGGCTGACATGCAAGCTCTCGGGCGTGCGGCGCGTGCGGCAGCGCGAATAGTCGCGAAAGCGGATACTGCCGTCAAAAATCATGCACTCATTGCGATGGCCCGGGCTATCCGTTGTCATGAGGCATCGTTGCTGGCGGCCAATGCTGCAGATGTGGCACAGGCCAGAAACAAAGGTCTCGAACCTGCCATGATCGATCGCCTGACATTGACTCCAAAGGGGATTGCAAGCATGGCTGCCGGCCTGGAGCAGATTGCCGCACTATCTGATCCAATAGGAGCAGTAACAGATTTGGATTATCGGCCCTCCGGTATCCAGGTAGGCAGGATGCGGGTGCCGCTGGGAGTAATTGCCATCATTTACGAAGCTCGCCCGAATGTAACGGCGGATGCTGCCGGTTTATGCCTGAAGGCCGGTAATGCAGCGATTTTGCGCGGAGGATCCGAGGCCATACAAAGTAACCAGGCCATTGCTGCTTGTGTGCAAGAAGGGCTTAGATCGGCTGGGTTACCCGAGCACGCAGTGCAGGTAGTGGAAACGACGGATCGCGCCGCGGTGGGTGAACTGATCACCATGAGCGAGTATGTGGATATGGTCGTCCCGCGCGGCGGCAAGGGGTTGATCGAGCGAATTGCAAACGAGGCGCGTGTGCCGGTCATCAAGCATCTGGATGGTGTATGCCATGTTTATGTCGATTTATCGGCTGATCTGGAAAAAGCCGTGCGCGTGGCCGATAACGCTAAAACTCAGCGTTACGGTACGTGTAATACCATGGAAACATTACTGGTCCATGCCGGAATTGCTGAACGGTTTCTGCCGCGTATCTGCAAAATTCTTCTGGAAAAGGGAGTGGAGCTGCGGGGGGATGAAGCTGCTCGTGCACTCGTTGCCGGGATAAAACCAGCTGTGGAGGAAGACTGGTACGCTGAATATCTTGCGCCGGTACTGAGTGTTCGTATCGTGGAAGATATCGATCAGGCTATTACCCATATTGCCACCTATGGATCACAGCACACTGATGCCATCGTGACCGAAGATTATTCACGTGCCCGCCAGTTTCTGCGTGAAGTCGATTCCAGCTCAGTTATGATAAATGCTTCGACCCGTTTTGCTGATGGATTTGAATATGGTCTGGGAGCGGAAATCGGTATTTCTACAGATAAGTTGCATGCACGCGGTCCGGTGGGGCTGGAAGGGTTGACCAGCCAGAAATTCATCGTGCTGGGCGATGGCCATATCAGAGAATAAAACGATGACGCAATTTATAAAAGTAACTTTGCCCGATATTGGGGATTTCCAGGAGGTTCCGGTAGTAGAAATCCTGGTGAGTCCGGGTGATGAAGTCGAGCAGGAAACCCCTTTGCTGGTACTTGAAACTGATAAAGCATCGATGGAAGTGCCTGCACCCCAGGCAGGCATTGTGCGGGAGATACATGTCAAAGCGGGTGACAGAATTTCACAAGGTTCACTCATTGTCACACTGGAAACCAGAGAAACAGATACTCAGGTGGCATCGCCGACACCGCCTCGCGATACCATGGCCGTGCCGGATTCTCAGCCGACCATTACAAGTGCAGCAGAAGCGACGGCTGGGAAAGTAGCGTTAGCTTCTGTCGCCGATCGTGGTGATATACATGCTGAAGTCGTCGTGCTGGGAGCCGGTCCGGGTGGCTATACTGCGGCATTTCGCGCCGCTGACCTGGGTAAGCAGGTTGTGCTGATCGAGCGCTATCCCGCGTTGGGTGGCGTTTGCCTGAATGTGGGCTGTATTCCTTCCAAGGCGCTGTTGCATGCCGCAAAAACGCTTACGGAAGCGAAAGAAGCGAGTCTGTACGGTATTCGTTTCGGACAACCTGAAATCGATGTTGGCAAACTGCGCTCATGGAAAGAATCGGTGGTGGGCAAGCTGACCAAGGGTTTGTCGATGCTTGCCAGACAGCGCAAGGTAACTGTCATCCATGGTACTGGAAAGTTCGTCAATCCGCATCTGATTGAAGTTGAAACATCAGATGGAATCAAAACGATTTCGTTCGACCATTGTGTCATTGCGGCCGGATCCAGTGCAGCGCGTATCCCGGGGCTCCCAGCCGATGAACGCATCATTGATTCAACCGGAGCGCTGGCATTAGCAGAGATTCCTGAACGCATGCTTATTCTGGGAGGGGGGATCATCGGGCTGGAGATGGCTACGGTCTATCATGCGCTGGGTACCAGGATCAGCATTGTGGAACGGATGGCGCAACTCATTCCGGGAGCCGATACTGATCTGATCAAGCCGCTTTACAAAAAATTGAAAACGGAATGCGAAGCAATTTACCTCAATACCAGTGTCAGCCGGGTTGAAGCGGATAAGGAAGGTTTGCAGGTATTTTTCGAGGGTGAACAGGCGCCTGAGCCACAACGATATGATCGGGTGCTGGTTGCAGTCGGGCGTCGGCCAAACGGAAAACTGATCGATGCCGGAGCTGCCGGTATCAATGTGGATGAACGTGGATTCATTCCAGTGGATAAGCAAATGCGGACCAGTGTTCCGCATATTTTTGCAATTGGTGATATTGCCGGAGATCCCATGCTGGCGCATAAAGCATCCCATGAAGGTAAGATTGCGGCGGAAGTCATTGCTGGGCACAAGGTTACATTCGATGCACGTACCATTCCCTCGGTTGCCTATACCGATCCTGAAGTTGCCTGGATGGGGCTGACAGAAACCGAAGCCGAAAAGCAGGGTATCGCTTATGAGAAAGCAGTATTTCCCTGGGCTGCCAGTGGTCGTGCCATTACCATGACGCGCGACGAAGGCATGACCAAACTACTCTTTGATAAGGTCAGTAAAAGAATTTTAGGAGCTGGCATGGTTGGGCCGCATGCGGGAGAGCTGATTGCAGAAACCGTGTTGGCTTTGGAAATGGGGGCTGATATGCAGGACATCGGACTGACCATCCATCCTCATCCTACTTTGTCTGAGACCATTCTTTTTGCTGCAGAGCTGGCTGAAGGTACGATCACGGATTTGTACGTTCCGAAGAAGTGAATCGCCCCGGGTTTTGAGGAGGCTCCAACTTTTGAGAGAATGGAGCCATGAGCAATCAAACAAAGTTTTCCCCTGAAGTTCGTGAACGATCTGTTCGTCTGGTACAGGAACATCGAGGCGAATATCCATCGCTATGGGCGGCGGTTGAATCAATTGCACCCAAGATTGGCTGTGTGCCCTCCACGTTGCTGGAATGGGTTAAACGTAGCGAAATTAACAATGGCGCACGCGAAGGTCTGACAAGCAGTGAACGTGATCGCCTCAAGGCGTTGGAGCGTGAGAACAGGGAACTGCGCCGAGCCAATGAGATATTGAAAACAGCCAGT
>NZ_FUWK01000003.1 GCF_900167395.1 Nitrosomonas europaea | reverse complement strand
TATCAGAGCTTCAACACCTCCTGTTTCCACAGCTGCCTGATAGCGATAGAAAGTATCGCGAGAAAAACCCATCACCTTACAGGCACGGGATACATTGCCAAGCTCAGCTGCCAGATTAAGCAAGCCAATCTTGTGTTTAATGATTTTATGATGAACACTGCTCATGGGATTACTCCTTTACGCTTTCGCGTTTGGTTGATAAAGATTCGCACCTCTATCAAACCGGGTAATCCCACCTCTTGGCAAGACCTGCTGTCAGATCAAATCTGAACTACTACAATTTATTATTCTTTTCCGCTTCTATACAATCTACTAAATCATCAGTGGCGGAATTGATGTCTCTGATCAAAATCTCAATAGAAGTAGCCGGGTAAGGATTACCTTTCATGATGCGTTGAACCATGGAAGGGAAGTTCGACTTGTCAAAATGTTCGAGAGTAATTGTTTTCCTGAACTCAATCATTAATTGAGTCGGGATCTTAAGTTCATTGAATGTAGGGGGTGCCTGCAGTTTTCTGTTGAGCCTGTTTATCCTGAGAGTAAGACTACTGGCTGCTTTTTCATCGAAGATTTTCGAATTATGAAAATCAATTGCAATGTTTTCTATCGCTCTGATTTCTTGAATAGTATTGTTGATTTCTTCTCTTTTTTCCTTTCTTCTTTCCCTGCTGAGGGTGGCTCTGTGTACAAAGAGCCATCCGCCTATTATTAATAACCATGAGACTAGAAGTTGAGCCATAGCCAGCAATTCTGGTAACAAGACATTATTGTGCTACTGCAGGTGTAGCTTCTTCCATGTATCCGCGTATTTCTTCAATTAGGCTCTTGTCTGTAGAGACGAATTCGAATCTTTCTGATAAATCCCGGGTTGATGCAAACTTACCGGATCGCACCAGCCCACCAAACGCTTCTTCCAGAAATGAAGAGTTGTAGCCCCGCACTCCGTCGAGCTCTACCTTAACTTTTTCACCTTTGTCTATGGCTTCAGACAAAGCAGGAACAAGGAGTTCTTCTCTGAATTTTTCACCGTTATACGGGCCATCGGCACGATATCTTCCTGCAGGATATCTGGAAAAATTTTCCCTTATATTAATAATTTTCATAAACCCACCTTACTTAGCGTTACATTCCAGCAAATAATTGTTCCCAATATACTATTTTTTAGATCACGAGAGAAAGGCTCAGTTGCATCCGGACCGAGTCTATACATCCCTTTATTGCTGTAAATAATGACGCCACCTGCTTTGTTTTTGCTGGCAATTTCTATGATGTTCCCAAGGCCTTTCCCCCTGCCAGGCATCTTGGTGCTTGTAGCGTTTAGTTCAACAGATGAAGCAATGCATTGATGATCACTAATCTTGCCAAGTGAGAGCATCTTGTGAAAAATTGATGGATGTTTTTTTGGTAACGATCTTGGTATACCTATCCCTAAATCACAGAAAACAACGGTCAGTTCTCCATCTCTTGCTTGAGAAAACATCCACCAATTATTCTTGGAAGGTTTATGGTTTAGCCCATCTTCTCGGATCTCGGCGTAGGCGTGATGAACCGTATTAGTCATCGCTTCTGCAAGCCCTTTGAATATTCCATCAATTAGAGGCTCGGCTAACTGCCCTTCGTATGCCTCAATTGTGGGCGCACACTGTTCATTGTTTACCACGTTGCCACAAGCTACTTTCCAGTTCAACACATCATCGTACTTATTGGCGTTTTTTGACTTTGGCTTTCTTATTCCACAGAGTTTATAAAGTTCTATCTGGATAAGTACTTCAAATGCTTTAGGATTCTTTGGAGGTATATACCTGAGCCTTGTTTCGTTATTTATAAACTGCTTTAAATAAGCTAATTCTGAATAAAATAACAGAGTTCCCGCAGCAATAAATTTCTCTGTTTGTGTAAAATCGATAGTTATTTCATGTGATCCATTATGTGTGAAATATTTTCTCAGCTTCCCAAGAAATATTGTTAAATTTCCACGGTTTTCATTTTTGTTTATATCAAAAATTTTTGGAGCAACAATGACTTTGGAAGTGCCTTTGTTGCTATCCAACATAGAAGAAGGTTTTCTTCTTGTTCTAAGCAGGACTCTATAATTTCTTCTCTGGATCGCTCTAAATCTGCGTAGTAATTTTATCCTGCTGTACTTCGATAATTTCTTCCCGTTATTTCTGGTAAATAGTAAATGGAGGGCAGACCACAGTCTTCTGATAGGCTTGCAACTTTATTCTGACGAGAGCAGTTGTGCCGCGCCGCCCGCGTTTGATCCTGCCAGAGCGTAATAGCAGCTGTTGGTGTCGATGAGTATTCCAGAATTAATTCAAGTGGTTGATTCTGATTTCTTTCCGGGGAGCGCCTACGCCTATGGCAACCTGTCGCGATGCATCATTAATGATATTTATTGATTTAATCAACGTTTTTCTAAAGACCGGCTCATGCAAGACAAGCCATGCTAATAACGTCTTTTCCCTATGGCCTGTAATTTCTTTAGCGTGCTCACCCAGATACTGTAGTAAAAAATGAGGGAAAAGATGAGATATAACTTTTTTCTCCACGTCGCAGCCGATCCAGGCACTACTTCATCAACGACGGTTGAAGTTACCAGATAAAGAAGTAAAACATTGCTGATACGTTCAATGATCTCGTTAGTGAACAGCAAAAACATCATTCATCCTTTAACGATTTTGTACAAACGGGTAATTTCGCATAACTTCTCATATCAGTTATTGTTGAAATAGCAATATATTCTCCCGCTATTTACAGCTTTCATTTTTTATCAGGCCACTCTGTGAGATCCCGTCGGACAAAAAAATCGCTGGGAAAGGCGAAAACCAAAAGGATAAAACGCACGCTGCCATGGCACCTGAAAAACCATCTGTATTGCTATTTCTGCGCTGGAAGTTACGCTCAAAATGCTCATTTATCACGTCGTATAAACTCCACTTTCTCGCAGACTTTTGCTTTGAGCTGATTACTTCACTGACGTTCTTCAGAGTTTCCCTGGTGCTGAAACGACTGTAACAGCTGTTCAAACTGCGCCCCCACTTCAGGGTGCTTACGCGCCATAGCCAAGGTGGCTTCCAAATAGCCTATCTTGCTGCCACAGTCGTAACGCTGGCCTTTGTAACGATAGGCCAGCACCTGCTCTTCCTGCATCAACGCAGCAATACCGTCGGTCAACTGTATCTCGCTCCCGGTGCCTTTGCCCAACCGTATCAGGTGATGGAAAATGCGCGGGGTGAGTACATAACGTCCAACCACTGCCATGGTGGAAGGAGCCTCTTCCGGATCAGGTTTTTCCACAATGAACTGTACTGCTTCCAGATCATCACGAATCGGCTGGCTGGCCACTATGCCATAGCTGCGCGTATCTTCACGCGGCACCTGCTGCACACCCAGCACCGAGCACTTGTAGTACTCGTACACATCCACCATCTGGCGTATCACGACAGGGTCACCTTCAAGTAAATCGTCAGCCAGTAACACAGCAAAAGGTTCATCACCCACCGCCGGCTGGGCGCATAGCACCGCGTGGCCCAGACCCAGTGCTTCAGACTGGCGGATATACACACACTTCATATCGTCGGGCAACAGATTGCGCACGTACTGCAGCATCTCGGTTTTTCCCCGGCGCTCCAGCTCGGATTCCAGCTCATACGCTTTATCAAAATGATCTTCAATGCTGCGCTTGCTGCGACCCGTGACGAATATCATTTCGGTAATACCAGCAGCCCAGGCTTCTTCCACAGCATATTGTATGAGTGGCTTATCCACCACCGGCAGCATCTCCTTGGGGCTGGCCTTGGTGGCTGGTAAAAAACGAGTACCCAGCCCCGCCACCGGAAAAACCGCTTTACGAATTTTCATGCATCCCCCTTTTCCAGAAAACCAGTTGTAAAAACAACTTACATATCCTCCAAACAAATCTCACATATAAACCTGTCTACTATATCGCGTCTCACGGAGGGGCTGATCAGAGATTCCCTGAGGAATCTCTGAAAAACTACCTGTGTTGCCATTTCTGCGTTAAAAATCAGCTCAAAATGCTCATTTATTACATATAAACTCCGCTTTTTACTCGGCGCCAGCGCCTCGCCCTACGGGCCAGCCTTACGGCTGTTCGCTACGCTTTGCTTGCATCACCGATTTTTGCCTTGAACTGACTGCCTCGCCGACGTTTTTCAGATGCTCCCTGATTGAGCTTGTCACGCAACCCGTCAATCTACATGGTCGAGTATGATGCCTTCCAGCAGCTTCAGGATTCCAGCCAGCATCAGTGCAAACAGCAGTGTAACCAGGGTGTTATAGATACGCCGGGGCTCCATCGGATATTCAGGAAGGGTGGGTGCCTGCAGTACGGAAACTTTATCCAGCATGCGTGTGGCATCGATCCTGCCTTTTTCCAGTGCAGTGAGCGCCGCTTTATAAAGTTCTTGCGCAAAGGTAACTTCCATTTCCAGCCGCTGGAATTCTTCCATCGTGATATTCAGGGTTTTTCCTGTGGGATTGGCAAGTTTTGCTTTTTCATCGGTAATCTGCCGATCGATGGCCGCCAGGGATTGCCTGAGCATTACCAAATTGGGGTGGTTACGATCCAGCGTCCTGGGTAAAGATGCCAGCTGCGTTTTGAGCTGAGCACGCTGCTCCTCCAGTTTGGCAATGAGGGTATTGAGGCTCTCCACGGTTGCCTGGGGTGAAAGCAGCCCTTTCTTGTTCTGATAGGCCAGTAATTTCTGTCTGACCTGCTGGAAGCGCAGTTGAGCCAGATTCACCTGGGTAGTCAGGAAGCTGACCTGTGTTTCTGCCAGTTCATGGCTGATCTGGTTCATGTAACGCTCACCCTCGCGTACCAGCAGGTTTGAAATAGCACGTGCTATTTCAGGATCATAAGCCTGGGCGTTGATCCGGAGCACGCCGGCATAATCATCGTATTCGATTGAAACCCGTGAAAGATAATGGCGATGAAACCATTCCATATCCTTCAGCCACATGCGTGAAAGAAGATCATAGTGCTCATCACTGTAGTGCGCATGTAAATCGAGCTCTGTATCGAGTTTTTTGAGCATATCCACTGAAAGCAGATATTCCCGCAATAATAACTGATCCGCACGGTTCACTCCGGCCACACCGGCAATCAGCATGGACAGATCAAAGCTGGGGGCAGTCACTGAGTCCGTTTTACGAATGATCACGCTTGCTTCCGAAACATAGCGATCGGAGGCAAAAACCAGCCAGTAACCGGTGGCCATGACAGCCAATACCAGAATGAACCCTATCAGGCCCGAAAACAGCCGTATGGAAAACCGATTTCTCCTGGTATGTCCGAGATAATCACTTAGTTTGCCTGGCTGAGATTCAATTACACTTTGCTGGAGTTGCGTCATTTTTGTACGGTGTCCTTATACGCTTTGAAGGCTTCCTCGATTTTGTCGAACCACTGCGCTTTACCCTGATAAAGCAAAATACCGGCCTCACAAAATTGCCTGAGTGTGCTTTCGCTGTGAGCGACCATGATCAGTCCGGCGCGATTGGTCATCCCTTTGAAAGCGGCGGCTGCCTTGTCACGAAAAGCGGCATCCCCTGCAGCAGTCACTTCATCAGAAATATAAATATCGAAATCGAACGCAAGTGACATTGCAAACTGCAGGCGCGAGCGCATCCCGGATGAGTAGGTGTTCACCGGCTCATCGAAAGCATCTTTCAGTCCGGAAAAATCCTGTATGAATATCAGCCGTTCAGGAAGATCATCCTGGTGGCCATGCAACCGGCAAACGAATTTGGCATTCTGCCGTCCGGTCAGCGTCGGTTCCAGTCCACCCTGCCCCATTGGCCAGGAAAGCCGGCAGCGACGTTCCACTTTTCCTTTATTAGGGTGATCGATACCGCCGATGATACGCAGCAAGGTAGATTTGCCCGCGCCATTTGAACCGATCAGACCGACATTGACATTACGCGGAATCGTCAGATTGACGCCTTGTAATATCCATTTACCAGGGCCATGGTCTGTTTTATAGCGCTTATATACATCTTCGATAACAATCATCCTGAAAACCCCAGTTGACCGCTTGTTTGTTGCCTTAACATCATGACAATTTTCAACTTTATTTCCATTTTCGTATTCACCTCATCACCAGCTGTAAAGCAAAGCGGCGGTACAGTATCAAACCGAGAAATATGCCGGAGATACCCCATGCATAAAGATATTCCATGCTGAGGCCCGGCACGGTGTGGTAGTAGGGAAAAAAGCCTGCACGCGCCAGTTCAAGCCCATGTGCAATCGGATTCAGCAGCAACAGATCGAGATAAGGCTGGGGTATGGCAGCCAAAGGCAAGATGACGCCGGAAATCAGGTACAGCGGCAGCATCAGAATCTTGAGGACATGTTCCATTTCCGGGACAAGCTCCATCAATACCGATGCAACCAGACCATAGCCAATACCAAACAGCCACAGCCCGAAGTTGGCCTGCAAAACCAGTAAAGCATCGTATGGCCATGCTTCGTGACCCAGCAGGATCGCGGTACCTATTATGATGATCGAAATAATCGACATCAGAAAAGCTTCCAGCACCGCACGCGCAAGGACCGGATCAAACGGTTTGACCTGGCGATAAGTGAACAAGGGCCGGTTGGAATCGACCGCATAGGTCACCTGAACTGCTGTCCGCCGGAACAGAAAGAACGCCAGCATACCGACGATGATCCATACCGCGACATCGGCATTGCCAACCGTACGCATACGAATGACGGTAAAGATGAAAACCAGGAAGCCGATGTGCAGAACGGGTTCGACCAGCAGCCAGAACCATGCAGCCCGCATATCGAACAGCCGGTCGAGTGCTTCACGCAGAAAAATCGCCTTCCAGACAGCAAAGGAAACAAGCAGCGGATTTCGAGCTTCAGCCATAGCCATACCTGAAAGAAAACAGCAGTGGATTGGGTCGAGTCATCAATTCAGCAGGAACATTCGGTTGATCGTCAGGCCGGGCATCGCAACGGATATCAGCAGCTTCATGAATTTGTTGAATTCAGCTTCCGGAGAATTGGCGACATAAATCACATCGCGATTCTGGACCGGAAAATTCTGGGTGACGAAGAATGATGCGGGATCACGCAAATCGACCTGATACACCACTGGCACAGTCCCATCGGCTCCGGCAGTCAACGAATGACCGGCATCGACCAGTTTTGCATCTTCAAACCGGAATATGAATACACCGCGTGCATCGGCACGGTTATCCGCCAGGCCGCCCGAACGCGCCAGTGCCTGTGCCAGAGAAATACCCTGAGCTTCGAAGAGTACTTCTTCATTCTTACCGGTTGCCCCCAATACCGAAAAACTCTGCGGCTGATACAAGGCAGTAATCACATCGCCGGGTTTGAGCAGGATATTCTGCTTCGGATCCCGAATGACCGAGTCAAGCGCCATGGTTGCTGTCACATTGGCGCGTGATAGCTGAACTGCCATACGATTGATGGATTGTTTGACTCCACCGCTTATGGCCAGCGCATCGAGCAGTCTTTCGCCTTTGGGTGTCAGTGCCATCAGTGTGCTGTTATTGACTTCGCCCACGATCGTGACGTTGGATGTATTGTTTTTGATGACCCGCACCAGTACCTGGGGCTGGTTGGCTTTACCGTACAGCCGTACGATGATTTCTCTTTCAATCTCCTGGGCAGTACGCTCCCTGACGGAAACCCGGCCGGCAAACGGTATGGCAATTGTGCTGTCCGACGTCACCATTTGTTCCGGAAAGGTAACCCCTCGCGTGGTCGTCGGGCCGGCTGAAGGGTCGAGAACGATTGCGCCAAACAGCATGGCGGGGGGAGCTTCCCAGATGGTGACATCGATCACGTCACCCGGGCCGATGATGTAGTTATTGGTGGATGAACTCGGGAAAATATCGGCAAACTGGCCCAGTTTTTTCGCTTCAAAAAGTTTTCTGGCAAGCGTGTCGTCGACACCGACCAACCCGATCCCTCCAATCTGGCCGGGTTCGCTCTTTTTCAGGATTTGCTCCCGGCTTGCCCCGCTGGAAGAAACCCAGTCAGGCTGAGTTGCGCAACCAGACAGCGCACTTATCAGCATGATTCCTGCCAGCAATAATCCGATACGAATAAAGTGATTCTCCGTGTTCATATTTTTCTTGTTAACAGGCAAAAGGATTAGTGGAGACCCGTCAGTTTCTTCATGACTTCACAGGTATACCGTACGTGCTGATCGGTATGCATGGCTGACAGGAAAAATCTGAGTCTTGCGGCTTTCTCTTCAACCGCGGGATGGATGATCGGCTGGACATTGATACCGGCATCGAAAAACTGGTTTGACAGCCGGGCCGCTTTGAGCGAGCTGCCAATGATGGCGGGAATGACGGCATAGCCCTGAGCAAGGCCGGTATTGACGCCCAGAGATTGCATCAGCTCCAGAAATTGCTGCCCTCGTTCACGTAACCGTGCTACCCGCTCCGGTTCTCGCTGCATGATACGCAACGCTTCCAGAGAAGCAGCCGCCAGGGAGGGCGCCATACCGACACTGTAGACAAAACCTGGTGCTGCATATTTCAGGTGCTCGACAAGCGCCCGTTCTCCGGCAATGTAACCGCCACATCCAGCCAATGTCTTGCTGAGCGTGCCCATCCAGATATCCACTGCTTTGCCTTGGATACCGAAGTGTTCCCGTACTCCTTTTCCTGTCTCTCCCAGTACTCCCAGGGAATGCGCTTCATCCACCATCAGAAAGGCTTTATGGTGCTGTTTGATGCGGATGAGTTCCGGCAGATCCGGAATATCACCATCCATGCTGTAAAGCCCTTCGGTAACGATCAGCACACGTTCGAACTGCGCGCGGATCTCAGCCAGGATTTGTTCAAGTGCCGCCATGTCATTATGTGGAAATGAACGACGGGCTGCGCCTGAAAGCTGAATCCCCTGCAATACACTGTTATGGATGAGACTGTCGTGAATCACCAGATCTTTCGGGCCGAAGAGACAGCCGATCGTGCTGACGTTGGTCGCATGTCCGCTGACAAATACGATGCAGTCATCCACCTCATATAAATTAGCCAGCGCTTCTTCCAGTTTGCGCTGAGCCGGTCGCTCACCTGCCACGAGTCTGCTTGCAGATGCCGATGTACCATAGCGATCGATAGCTTCTTTTGCCGCTCGGCTCACGGCAGGGTGGCCGGCCAGTCCAAGGTAGCTGTAATTGGAAAAATTGATGAATTCACGTCCACCGATGAGCGTAGTTGCTCCCGCCACGCCATCGTGTGACCGGAAAAACGGATTTACCAGACCCAATCGCTCGGATGCTGCCTTGGGAACCAGCATTTTTTCATAGCCGGGGAAACGGTCAAAACGGGTAAAGGCATCAGGAATCGACGAGTAACGGGTTGGACACTCCGCCGACGCAGGAGCAGCACCACCCGCTACTTCCATTTTTCTGCCAAGAATATGATCTATGAGATGTGTTCTGGCTTTCCGGGTAAGACTGAGTTTGTTCATGCGATTAGACTTGTTCCTTGTTGAGCAAAATGGCGTACATCCTCACTCAGGATGTCGATTTCTTCCGGCATCAATTCCTCTCCGTGCTGACGGATAAACTCGGTGACCTGGCTGACTGATTGTTCTCCCTCCGGCATATCCCCTTTATTTGTCAGTTTCTCGACGATACGTGCCGTGACTGTATGAATCGTGGGCGCATCGTTGAGCATCATGACCGGTAACTGGATACCAAAGCGCCGCTCCAGCCCCAGAGCAAGCTCGACCGCCATCAGCGAATCCATACCATGATCATGCAGGGAGCGCCCTGACTCGATACGATCCGGGCTGATGCTCAGGATCTGCGCAACCTCCTCCACTACAAAGCCACGTACGATTTCTGTTACCTCAGCCCGGGTTTTTCCAATAATGAACGTCCGAATATCAATCGATTCGGTAGTTTGAGAGGTGCTGCGTCTGTTCCGGTTGAGAATAGCAAAACGATTACCGCTCGCTGAAGGCAGCAGATGGCTCAGCGTATTCCAGTCGAAGTCAGCAGGAATAACAAATCCGGTTTCGTCATTGAGTGCAACATCCAGTTGAGTGAGCGCTTCTGCAGCCGGAAGAGGCGGTTTACCGAGGCGCTGTTCGAGACTGTCTCTGACGGCTTGATTACGCGCGAGGTATCCCGTGTCGCTGACAGGTCCCCAGGCAATGCAGGTGGCTGGCAAACCCATGTGCCGACGCATAGCCGCCAGCCCTTCGAGCCCTGCATTGGCAGCCACATAATTGGCCTGCCCCGGATTTCCGATTGCGGTAGTAACCGAGGAGTACAGAATGAAATAATCCAGCGGCGTGCCGAGCGTGGCCTGGTGCAAATGCCAGGCGCCCAGCAGTTTGGCATCCATGACATTGCTGATGCGCTTCTGATCGAGACTGGAAATCAGCTGATCGTCGAAAACCGCTGCTGCATGCAGCACACCTTTGAGAGGAGGCAGTGTTTTACCGATACGTTCGATCAGCGTATCAACCGCTGCAGCGTGAGTGATGTCGCACGCCTGTGCGATCACTTTTACCCCTTGAACCGCGAAAGTTTCGATGATTTCCTTTGCTCCTGGCGTATCCATACCACGGCGCCCTGCCAGCACTAAGTGATCGACACCCCGTTCTGCCAGCCAGCGGGCAGATTCCAGGCCAAAACCGGAAAGCCCGCCGGTGACCAGCCATGTACTGTTTCTTTCAAATCGTATTGCCGGAACAGGTTGTAAAGGCTGTTCGATATCTGGCCGTGCATCTGCCAGAGACACGACAATTTTGCCGATATGGCGTGCTTGCTGCATCACACGGAAAGCATCCGTAATGCGATTGGCTGAAAATACCCGATAAGGCAGTGGTGCCAGTGCCTGTTCACGAAACAGTGCCATGACCTCATGAAAGAGTTGTACGGCAAGCCTGGGACGCGCAGTCAGTAACTGATCCGCATCGATGCCGAAATAGCTGATATTGTTCTTGAAGGGACGCAAGCCAACCGGGGTATTTTCAAAAAAATCGCGTTTGCCCAGTTCAAGAAAACGGCCAAAGGGTTTCAACACATCGATACTGCGACGCATGGCTTCACCCGCAAGTGAATTGAGAACCACATCCACTCCTTCACCTGCAGTGGCATCAAGAATATCGTCAGCAAATGCCAGGCTGCGTGAATCGAACACATGATCCGCTCCCAGCAATTTGACGAAATCCCGTTTCTCATCACTGCCTGCAGTGGCATAAATTTCCGCGCCAAGATAACGTGCAAGCTGGATGGCAGCGATACCGACTCCCCCTGCTGCACCGTGAATCAGTACCCTCTCTCCCGGCTGCAGAGCTGCCAGCTGCTTGAGCGCGTAATAGACGGTCAGAAAAACGGTGGGTACAGTCGCTGCGGCCTCGAACGACCAGTTCTCGGGCATAGGTGCTACGGCATCTGCTCGCGTGATGACATGGCTGGCAAAGCAGGAAGAACCGAATCCCATGACCGCATCACCGGGTAACAGGCCTTTTACACGTGCCCCAACCCGGCTGATGATCCCTGAAAATTCCAGCCCGAGGCTGGCGCCTGCAAAACCATTTTCGACGGCCTCATCCGGAAGCAGGCCCATGAGGTACATGACATCACGGAAATTGAGGCCGGTGGCCCGGGTACATACTTCAACCTCGTCATCACCCAGTTGACGCTTAACATCAGGCAACCAGACGAGGTTGCGCAATTGTCCGGGGACGTGAAAATCAAGATGAAATCGCTCATCCTTTTTCTCTGACTGCTCTGTCGTCCTGATCTGCTGGTTCGTTGCTTCCTGCATGACCAGGCAGTAGCGCGCTGCTGCGGAAAGCACAATTTCATTGCTGCCATCCGGGACAAGCAGTTCATTCACCAGCCGGTCTGCCAGATTGACGGTTGCCGGGTTACAAACCAGATCGATGAGTGTGCAGGCGAGCTGAGGATATTCGTTCATGACGACACGGCCGAATCCCCAGAGCGCAGACTGTGCCGGACTGGATTCCGACTCGGCCGGGCATCCGCTAATGAGCGTACCGCCACGGGTCACGAGCCAGAATTGAGGTGTTTTCCCGATCCGGGCAGCCAGCAGCTTCACATCCTCCATCAACCGGGTTACCGTATCCGCAGCCTGGTCAGGAGTATCGTTCCAGCCCGGCAGATGAACGATGTGGTCAGTATTCTGCAAAAGATCATCATCTATCCGGCTGGTGATGGTTACCTGCTGTCCCGATGATTGCAGCCGGTTACTCAGGTGCCTGGCCAGGGTTGCGGAAGATTCGTCTGCTACCAGTAACCACGAGGCAGTGACGGGCTCGGGAATAATGGCACTATCTCGTGCGGGGCATCTGGCAAGCAACAGATAAGCTCCCTCGGCCAGACCTTCTGCAGCGGGCTCAAAGAATGTTTCTGTATCCGTAAATCCCGCATCCTTCAGCAATTGTTGCCACGTTGCGGGCGATAACAATGGAGATACTGGTAGATCTGGCGTTTTGTTGCGCTGACGCCACCAGCCGGGATCGATCCCTTCCAGAAAATTGGTACTCCAGTCTGAATGCTGTTCAGCCAGCAAAAGAATGCCCCCGGCAGCCAGCAGATGCCGGATTTGAGCCAGCGCTGTGTGTGGGCTGTTTGTCCGATGTAATGCGTGATGCAGGACAATGACATCGAATGCATCAGGTAACCGACGATCAGCAGACAGTTTCAGTGTGGCAGGCTCATACCGTGCCACGACAATGCTGGCATCCTCCTGATATTCGATCTGCTGGCGTGCCTGCATAGCTTCATCCGGCAAGGCCAGAACATAGTCGAAACGATCTTCGGGTAATGAACCCGTCAGTATTTTCGGCAGTTCACTGGAACCAGCGGTGATTTCCAGAATTCGCAGCCGGCGTGATACAGGCCAGCTGCCTGCCAGATTTCTGAATATTTCCTCGAGAGCAAGCCGCATCCCCAGATAAACCGGATCATCGTGGTAACGCATTTCAGCCACAGGTGAATGTTTCAACTCATTCAGCAATTTCAGCGCATCAGTTTCTCCACACAACAATGCCGGCAATTGCTGACCGACTCTCCCCATGAGCATCAGCTGCGGCAGGTACACCGGGAAATCATTTAGCAGTGTTTGCCAGACTGTTTCCGGTGAAGGCAGATCCGCATCGATAGTGACAAACCACTGGCCGGCATCATCTTTATTCAGCAATCCTTCAGTGATCAGCAGATTCGCCAGCCAGCGGGCGTGGGCAGTTGCATGAGATCCATCAAAAATCTGCTGCCAATCCAATGGACGATACTGTTGAATCTGCCGTACAGCCTGCCAGGCAAACGATAATGTCAACGCTTCGGTAAGTGGAAGTATTTCCTTGAATAAGGTATGACGATCATGTTTGACACGATCGAATTGTGCTCGTACTTGTTCGATGAGGCCTGCTACAGGCGGCATGGCCGTGGTCATACCATCGAGCGGATGGGGCTTAAGCCAGGGAACAATACGCCAGTTCGATATGTTCTGCTGAACGTGACGCTTGAGGTGGGCAGCACGGAACCGGCAGGCCGAAGCACTGGCGATCAGATTATTCTGATTGTCCAGCAGTTCGAAATCCGCCAGTGCGGAACGGGTACCATGACGACATAGTCTGGCACGCAAGAATGCCACTTTTCCATTGCCGCAAAAATTCAGCTTACCCATTTTGACGGGAAGCAAGGCGATCCCCTGCCCGGCATCGATTGCTTCACCAAAGAAATCGATCAGTGACTGAAAGCAAAGATCCAGTATTGCCGGGTGCAGCAGATAATCATCGAAATGCTGTAATTCGGGGCAGGATAGAGTAGCCTCAAGCCTTTCTGCTGCGATGTTTATATTGCTCACGCCTTGAAAACCCGGGCCATAATCAAGGCCCAGCTGTGATGCACGCTGATAATGGATTTCATGCCCGACGTGTTCAGCAGATACTGCGGGCGCATCGATACGCGCCACAGGAATTCTGTTGACTGCTTCCAGAATGCGTCCTGAAGCGTGCAGCGTCCATTCGTCATCGCTGAGCCGCTGGCGACTTTTGATCTGGAATCCACCATCACGTGGATTGAGAATCAGATGGGTGGTACGTGCATGTTCACCATCAAAAACCATCGGGGAGATGATATCGAGTTGCTCTACTGTGAAATGCTTTCCTCCCAGCCATTCACGCGCAGCAGCCAGTGACATTTCGGCATACGCAGCACCGGGATAGACGATAGCACCGCCTACCTTGTGATCTGCCAGCCATGGCAAGGTGACCGGATCGAGTGTATTCTCCCAGAGGGTATCGACACCCGGAATACGCCAGCCCAGCAGTGGATGTACCCGGCGACGATCCAGCGAATGTAATCCCTCATTCGTCCACGGTATCCAGTGCCGTTCCCGTTGCCACGGATAGTTGGGCAGACGAACCCGCCGGCCCGGAACAGAGAAATAAGTTTGTAGCGATGGCCGCTCAGCAAGAAGCTGTGTACGCAGCACGGTTTCGGTAATTCTCTGCAAACCGTTGTCATCACGGCGCAATGTCGGGATCACACGCCCCTGAACTTCAGCCGCAGCCAGACATTCACCCATATACCGCTGCAAAATCGCATGTGGCCCGATTTCAATCAATATTCTGCAACCCAGCCCGGCAATTCTATTGATCGCAGCAGCAAACTGAACCGGTTGACGCACGTTACGCCACCAGTAACCCGCATCGAGCAAACGGCCGTCAATCTCATTGCCGGTAACGGTTGAAACAAACGTGGCTCTTTCCGTGTAAGCAGGAGCAAGTTCACCCAGCTGACGAATCAATGGTTCTTCAATGGCATCCATCTGGCGACTATGGAAAGCATAATCGAGATCGAGCAGCCGGAAGAAAATGCCCCGGGATTCAGCCACGCTCTGTATTTGCTGCAAATCTTCGAGAGGGCCGGAGAGCGTAACATTGCCGGGACTGTTGATTCCGGCTATTTCCACTTCAGCATCGACACCCAATGTGGTGATAATTTCCTGTATCGCTTCGACAGACAGACCTACCGCTGCCATCCGGCCTTTTCCACGAGTCAGCCCCTGTGCCTGGCTGCGAACACAAATGACATGAATGGCCTGTTGCAGATCCAGCGCGCCCGATGCCCATGCAGCCGCAATTTCACCTACGCTGTGCCCTGTAACGGCTGAAGGCTCAATACCCTGCTCTCTAAGCAATGTGGTAACACCCACCTGGATGGCAAAAAGCAGCGGTTGTGCAACACGCGTATCATCCAGTCTGGAATTTGTATCCTCTGCTTCCAGCTCGGTAATCAGTGAAAAGCCTGCCTGTGGCAGCATGATTTCATCAATTTCACTGAGAATTTCTTTGAACCGGGGAGATTCAGCAAGCAACGCACGCCCCATCCCCGCCCATTGGGTACCATTTCCCGAGTAGACAAAAGCCACTCCCCCGCTCTGCGGCAACTCATCCTCGACAAAAACCCGGGAAACCATGTCACCTTTGGCATAACGATCGAGCAGATCGACTGTTGAATCCACCTTGCCGGTATGCAGTGCCAGTCTTTTTTCCATTTGCTCTCGCCGATAAGCCGCTGCATGGGCAATGTCATAAAATTCCTGCGGAGATTTGCCTTTCAGCAGTTCGACGTAATGCTCCGCCGTAGCGCGTAAAGCGGCCTCAGTACGGGCAGACAGGAAGAGCGGCGGCAATGATTCCATGGTCGATGACGTATCAGCCTTGCTATCTTGAGGAACAAACTCCTTTAACAACACGTGGGCATTGGCACCCCCAAATCCGAAAGAATTGACGCCGGCAACAAGTGGTTTCTTCCGTTTGCGACTGAATGGCTTATATTTCCTGATCAGCTCCAGGTTCAACGCCTGGAAATCGATATGCGGGTTAGGTGTGTGCAGATGGATCGCGGGTGGCAGCGCCCGGTGTTTGAGCGCCAGTATTGTTTTGATCAGGCCGGCCATGCCCGAAGCCGGTTCAAGATGACCGAGATTGGCCTTGACCGATCCAATGGGTAACGGTCTGGTACGTTCCTGACCATAAACCATACCGATCGCCCTGGTTTCAACCGGATCACCTACTACTGTCCCGGTTCCATGCGCTTCGATGAAATCAACTTCTTTTGATGAAAGCCCACTGCGAGACAGTACCGCACGCATCAATTCAGCCTGGCCATCGCTACTGGGAATGGTAATACCGGTTTTCCGGGCACCATCGGCATTGACTCCACTGGAGAGAATGACTGCATGAACATCATCGCCATCGGCCAGCGCCTTTTCCAAAGGCTTGAGCAACAGAACGGCAGCACCTTCTGAACGCACATAACCGTCTCCTGAAGCATCGAAAGGTTTGCATCGACCCTTGGCAGAAAGCATGGATGCTTTGGTGAATCCGACAAACGGATAGGGATGAAGCAATAAATTGACTCCGCCAACCAGAGCGGTAGAGGCTTCCCCGTTACGCAGGCAATTACAGGCGTGATGCAGCGCCACCAGCGATGAAGAACAGGCTGTGTCCACGGCCAGTGAAGGGCCGTGCAAATCAAAAGCATAGGAAATACGGTTGGCGGCAATACTGAGTGTATTGCCCGTCATCGAGTGCGAGGTGATGACAGCAAGATCATCCACTTCGCACATACCATAATCAAACCCGGAAATTCCCACATAGACCGCGCAATCCGAACCTGCCATGGAGGAAGGGGGAATTCCGGCGTTTTCCATGGTTTCCCAGGTCAGCTCCAGTAAAAGACGCTGCTGAGGATCGAGTACCGCTGCTTCCCGTGGTGAAATCCCGAAGAAGCTCGCATCGAATTCTTCTATATGTGATAAAACACCTGCCGAGAACGTAATACTGCGGCCGTGCTCCGAACGTTTATCATGCTGTAATTCATCGACAGCCCAGCGATCTGCCGGAATCTGGGTTACGAGATCACGTTTTTGTTTCAGTGCGTTCCAGAAATCGGTTTCATCGCTTACATCTCCCGGAAAACGAAAAGCAAAGCCAACGATAGCGACAGGAGATGAAGATGATTTGTCAGTACCACTTTCTTGTGTGCCAGTATTCAGTGATTCGCTTCTGCTATCATCCGTAGCATGCTTATTAATGGATCGACCCATTTTTTATCCTTCTAAAACGACACCGTGTCATTCCCGGTAACTTTGAATGCAGCTTTTACTTAGGAAACCTCTGATCAAGTCCCACATGGCCGCACACTGTATTTCGCAGATGGGATACAAGGCGAGTGAGGCAGTGAATGGCTGGCTCCTTCACAATGAGCTCAACGCTGCAGTCCGTCTGCAAAACTTTCCGCCGGGCCTGCCGATCTCGTCTTTATGCCATAAACATATATATATGATTCCTGGAAAGGATAAGTCTTTACATGCTGAAGTAAACTTTTGAAGTAACCGGTTACAACCCTTCATTTCCCGAGATAAGGATCAGTTACAACAGATTCCGGGCTCCCTTACCGAATTTTGATCATTCCATGAAAATTCTTCACACCTCTGACTGGCATATCGGCAAGACCTTATATGGCCACAAACGGTATGATGAATTTGAAGCCTTTTTCAGCTGGCTGGTGGAAACGATCGAGCAGGAGCAAGTCGATGTATTGCTGATTGCGGGTGATATTTTTGATACCAGTACCCCGGGCAACCGGTCACAGCAGCTGTATTACCGTTTTCTGCACCGCGTTGCCGCCTCCGCCTGCCGGCATGTCGTCATCATCGCGGGGAATCATGATTCTCCTTCCTTTCTCAGCGCTCCCCGGGAATTACTCAGAGCACTGGATGTGCACGTCACAGGCAGTCTGTCCGGCAACCCGGCAGATGAAATACTGGTTCTCCATGATCCGAAGGGTGATGCGGAACTGATCGTCTGCGCCGTTCCACATTTGCGGGATCGGGATATCCGCACGGCAGAGGCGGGAGAAAGTATGGAAGACAAATCGCGCAAACTGGTCGAGGGAATACGTGACCATTATGCCGAGGTAATCAACCTGGCCAGGCTGCAGCGCACTGCACTTTCATCGTCCATCCCGATTATCGCGATGGGGCATTTGTTTGTTGCCGGCGGACAGACTGTTGAAGGCGATGGCGTACGGGAATTGTATGTCGGATCACTGGCGCATGTTCCGGCCGGAATTTTTCCACCTGATATCGATTATCTGGCGCTTGGCCACCTGCATGTTCCACAACGTGTCAATGGCTCCTCCGTCATGCGCTACAGCGGCTCTCCTCTGCCGATAGGCTTCGGTGAGGCCGATCAGGAAAAGAGCGTTTGTTTGATTGAATTCAACCGGCAGATTTCTGCAACCCGCCCTGCTGTCAGCCTGATCAATATCCCGGTTTTCCAGCCACTTGAACGTATCAGAGGAAACTGGCAGGTAATCTCAGACAGGATATCCATGCTTTCTGCAGCGAACTCCTGCGCCTGGCTGGAAATCAATTATGAAGGCGACGAAATGATCACCGATCTGCAGGAACGTCTGCAATCAGCCATCGAGGGGTCACGACTGGAAATTTTGCGCATCAGAAATAACCGGATCATGAACCAGATACTCGATCAGATCGATGATGGCGGAACACTGGAAGAGCTCAGTGTCAACGAGGTATTCGAGCATTGTCTGTCAGCCGCGGCCATCCCGGTGGAACAGCGAACAGAACTGTGGCGCACCTATCAGGAAACCCTCGTTTCTCTCGATGAAGAGGATATCAGGGCTGAGTAGCCATCAAAATGCAACTCACTCGGGAAATTCAATTTCAGGGTTTGGCAGCCATGATGAATCAGTCCTCTTCCACTTGATCACACAAATATTCCGCTAACCAGTCGGCTGCCAGGCTGGCAGCCTGTTCCAGCGCACCCGGCTCTTCAAACAAGTGAGTGGCGCCCGGCACCAGGCTCAATCGTTTTCTGCATCTCAGCATGGCGTAAGCCTGCTCATTCAATTCGATCACACCGTAATCCGCACCACCAACGATCAATAAGGTTGGCGCAACCACCCGGCTCAAAGCGGCTTCTCCTGCCAGATCAGGGCGTCCACCACGTGATACCACAGCGGCAACAGCAGTTCTCATTTCGGCCGCCGCCTGCAGTGCCGCAGCAGCACCGGTACTGGCACCGAAATAACCGATCTTCAACGCCTTTGTTTCGGAATACTCTTGCAACCAGGCCGTCGCTGCGAGCAAACGCTGTGTCAACAGGCCGATATCAAAGCGCAGGACATGATTCTGATCTTCCGCATGTGTCAGCAAATCAAACAGCAAAGTGCCCATGCCTTGCTGTTGCAACACTTTTGCAACATAGGTGTTACGCGGGCTGAAACGACTGCTGCCGCTGCCATGCGCAAACAGCACGATACCTGTTGCAGCCGGCGGTACTACCAGTTCGCCGCCAAGTTCAATTGCATCGACTGTACCCGCCGGAATTTTTACTGCGGTCATAGCATTCCTCCAATTCTGACTGGAACACGCTGTCGAATTGATCGGCAAACGACCTAAAATGGCCCGTAATCCGAATATGGTAAATTAGATGGTTGGTTCGACTTCATACCGGCCACGCATCACACTACAGGTATTTGCAAAGATGATTCGTCAGTATCTGTAATATCTCTTTTACCGTGGCGGGTCTTATAGTGCTGAGCCACGGAAAACAGGTATGAATATTAAGCGCCCAATAAAAAACCGCCCGTGAAGGGCGGTTATATTTGTATTGTCATATTTTATTTCTCACTATTTTGTTCTGCTTTATCTACATTGTCAGGCATGGAATCACGTTCCATTGACATGCTTGGAGGATATTGACCTGGTTTGGGATCCATACATGCAGTCAATGTAGTAGCTGCGAACAACAGTGTTGAGATGACGAGTACGAGTTTCATTTTCAGTCTCCTATAAGAAAAAGTACATTCACAATATAGTTCTTCCAACAGTTCTGACTTACTGTCCCCTTTTTAGAAAGACATCTATTTGATACCAGATACGATATGCCCTGTCAAGAATTTTTTAGACGTATGCTTGACAGCATCTGATTACCATAAGACAACTATATTTTTATAAAACAGCAGCTTGTTTTGATCATCATCAACGGAAATCAGGAACGAAAATAACACATGCAGATATTGCAGGTACGCCTCAAGAATCTGAATTCACTGGTCGGCGAATGGGAAATCGATTTCACCGATCCCGCTTTTGTATCGGATGGTATTTTTTCGATTACCGGCCCGACCGGTGCAGGTAAAACGACGGTGCTCGATGCAATTTGTCTGGCGCTATATGGACGTACCCCTCGCCTCGGAAAAGTCAGCAAAAGTGAAAATGAAATCATGTCGCGGCAGACAGGTGAATGCTTTGCCGAAGTAACTTTTGCTGCTCAGTCCGGCTGCTTCCGGTGCCACTGGAGCCAGCACCGGGCCCACAAAAAACCGGATGGAGAATTACAGAATCCCCGGCATGAGCTGGCTGAAGCTGATTCCGGAAAGATACTGGAAACCCGGCTTACAGAAGTCGGCAGACAGATTGAGAAAATCACCGGAATGGATTTTGCCCGCTTCACTCGCTCCATGTTGCTGGCGCAGGGAGAATTTGCTGCATTCCTGCAGGCGGCGCCGGATGAACGTGCTCCGATTCTGGAACAGATCACCGGCACTGAAATATACAGCCGCATTTCCATCCGTGTGCATGAAACCCGGGTATCCGCACGCCGGGAGCTGGATCGGCTATCCGCCGGTCTCAATGGTATACAACCGCTGACCAGGGCCGATGAACAACAGTTTCACACTGATCTTGCACAAAAAATTCAGCAGGATGCCGGATTGAATGAGCAGATTGCGCACGAGCGACAAATCCTTGTCTGGCTGGAGAACATCGCCCGCCTCGAATCGGAATTGCATCTGATCGCCGGACAACAGCAAGCATGGTTAAGCCGGAAAGAAGCGCTGACTCCTGACATCAGCAAGCTCGACAGCGCCAGCCGTGCGCTCGAGCTGCTTGGTGAATACAGCAGACTCACTTCGATCCGGAATGAACAGGAAACTGACCGGAATAATCTGGCTATCTGCGCTGCCTCCCTGGCCGGGCTTGAACAGGCCGTCAAACAGGCCGAACAATCCCTGAAATCCCTCAATGAACAATGTGATCGCCAGCGGGCAAAACAGCGGGAAACCATCCCGCTGCTCCGCAAAGTACGGGAACTGGATATTCAGATCCGGGAAAAAGAATCTCCCATCAGCACGGCAAGCAAAGGAATTACAGCACAGAAAAAAACACTCGCTGCTCTGCGAAACCAGTATCAGCAAAATGAAATCCAGCTTGCCGGACTGCAAACGACACTGGCCGGTTTATTACAACAGCTCCACGTCATTCAGCCGGATGGAGCACAAATGGATTTTGCACATAACCAAAACCTGTTGAACCGGAAACAGGCTGAATACAGGCAACTGCTCGAAAACCGAAGCCTGGCAGACTGGCGACAGGAAATCGCGGTACTGTCCGGGCAAAAAACGCTTGCAACCCGGGCGATTGAAGCCATGCAATCACTGGCTGCATCGAAGCAGATTTCTGCCGAACTGGAAAAACACACCTGTTCGCTGCTGGCCGGAAAAACACAGCTTGCGAAGCAACTCGGAGCCGAGGAAGAAATGCTGGGCGCACTTGAGCGGGAAATCAGCCTGCTCGAAACACAGGCGCTGCTGCTCAAAAAAATCAGCCACCTTGAAGAGGCCAGACAACAGCTGAAAGATGATGAGCCCTGCCCGTTGTGTGGCGCGCTGCAACATCCTTATGCAGCAGGAAATACCCCCCGGCCGGATGACAATATCACGGCGCTGAATCAGGCAAGAACGATGCTGAAAACCCGGATCGACACTATCTCGACATTAAAAATCAGACAAGCGGAAACAAACAGGGACATCGAACAGACCGCCTGCAGACAGCAGGAAATCCACAGACAGATTCAGGCGGATGAAACACTGCTGCAGCAATGCGCCGTATCATTGTTCCCCGGCCTGCCATCTGCCGCCATGTTTCCGGAACTGCCTCGGTTGCTGCAGGAAACAGATGACAAACTGGCCCGAATGACCCGTATTCTGCAAACAGCAGAGATACTGGAAAACGAAATCAGTGTGCAGCGTGAATCTCTGGATAAAACCAGAGAACTTGAGCAAAAAATCGGGATACTGAGGGTGCAGCACCAGCATCAGTCCACACAGATCCGGCAACACGAAGCAGAACTGCAATTGCGACAGGAACAACTCGATCAGCTCCAGCAGGAACTTGGCAATCTGCGCACAACACGCCTTCAGTTGTTTGCTGACAAACAGCCCGATCAGGAAGAACAGTCATTAACCACCGCAATAGAGGCAGCACAAAAATCAGCAGATAACGCTCGTCAGCAGTTGGAAACAGAAATACAACAGTACAACCGATTGAAAAACCGGGCAGAAGATCTGGTAAAAACCATCACCACCCGCGCCGTACAGTTAGAAAAGCTGCAGGAAACCTTTGCTGCACGGCTCACTCAATCCGGATTTGCTGATGAAGCGGGCTTTACCGCTGCCTGTCTGCCGGAAGAAGAACGCAGACGCCTTGCACAGCGCGCTCAACAGCTTGCGGATGAGAAAACCATGCTGGATACCCGGCAAAAAGATAAAACGATTGCGTTACAAGCTGAACAACTGAAGTCCATGACAGACCAGCCCCGGGATTTTCACGACCAGGTACTGGCACAACTGATCACCCGTCAGCAGGTACTACAACAGGAAATCGGCGGACTACGGCAAAAGCTTGCAGATAACGAAAACAGCAAACAAAAACAGCAGGAACAGCTGCAGGTAATCGAGGCACAGAAACGGGAGTGTGCCCGCTGGGATCTGCTGCATGGCCTCATCGGCTCAGCAGATGGCAAAAAATACCGCAACTTTGCCCAGGGACTGACTTTCGAAGTCATGATCCGCCACGCCAACCGGCAGCTGCAAAAACTGTCCGACCGTTATCTGCTGATCCGCGATCCGGTCCGGCCGCTGGAGCTCAACGTCATCGACAACTACCAGGCTGGCGAAATCCGGTCCACCAAGAATCTTTCGGGAGGAGAAAGCTTCCTCATCAGCCTGTCGCTGGCGCTTGGCCTTTCCCGCATGGTGAGCCGCAACATCCGGGTCGATTCCCTGTTTCTGGATGAAGGTTTCGGAACACTGGACGAGGAAGCGCTCGATACTGCGCTGGAGACACTCGCCCACTTGCAGCAGGAAGGCAAACTGATCGGGATCATTTCCCATGTTACCGTCCTGCAGGAACGCATCAGCACCCGCATTCAGGTCATCCCCCGATCAGGCGGAAGAAGTGTATTAGCCGGGCCGGGTTGCAGGCACTGCCAATAACGATCTCTGGAACATCCCGCTCCCTGATGTTAAAAAACATTGCGAGCAGGTACAGCCGGTGAAACGATGTAAAAGCTCATACCCGGAAAAAATCAGAATTTGTAAGTGATTTGCACTGCGACTGAGTTCTCATGCAGCCGGTTGGTTATCCGCGTTCCGGGAATCGGCTGGTTGATCGGGACAGCACCTGTACCATTACTGATGAAAGCGCCGGACTGTTCCGCCGCAAAAGCGTGATAGTAGGAGAAATTCAGTCCCAGCCGGCGGGTCAGCTCGTAGCCGGCACCCGCAGTGAGGTGATGGCGGACGATGGCCGGAGCAAATACGTTGAAAAACTGCTGTCCGGCAGAAATGGGATTTCCACCATAGTTATACCCCGCACGCACGGCAAAAGCAGGCGTAACCTTATACTGTGCACCGAGTGATACCGTCCAGATATCTCGCCATCCGAACCCCTGAACAAACGGCCCCGAAGCGGTCATTGCCCAGTTCTTCTGTTCAAATCCCCTGGTACCGCTGTAATTGATCCACTTGACATCGAGCGCCAGCAATAATGGCGCAACGGGCCGATAACTCACGCCACCACCGACGATCATGGGATAGTCCAGTCGAAAACGGAAATTCGTTGGCGTCCCATCAGGATGCTAAGAATTCCAGGAAAAATTGCCGAACCACTGCGGGCTCTTGAATACCAGACCCAACATCAGGTGATCGAACAGCTTGTAGGTTGCACCGAGGGTGAACCCCCATCCCCACGCAGATGCATCCCGTGTGCCTGTCGGAAAACCAGATGCATTGGGAACAGCCGCCGGCCAGGGATCGGTTACCAGTGAGGCCCAATCGATATTCACTCCTACACCGAGCGATAAATCCGGCGTCACCTGATACGCTGCCGAAGGCGTCATCTGCAATACCCGGTAATCCGAGTAAACCGCGCCAAACCCGCCCAATGACTGCGGCAGGGCCAGAGGATTGAAATTTCCGCCGGGATCCGGATTATTGGCCGGGTAATCCACACCAAATCCCGCAATACCCAGTGCCGAGAATCCGAATGTCCAGGGACTCTGTGTCCGGTATACCACGCCAAAAGCAGGCAGAAGCGCCGCACGGATCTCGCTGTCCACCGTACCGGCAGGGCCGCCACTGATGACTCCGGTATGGCTCCGGTCGGGCGCAAAGAGTTCTACGGATAATTCGAGCGCGTTTCCGGTGAGAAACGAGATGGATGACACATTATTATAGTTTGCACCGATCACATCGATCGATGTCGCAATCCCGGCCCCGCCCATGGACTGGTTGATGGCGCCAACCCCGTGAAGAACATGACCATTGGTTGCCAGTACCGGCATGGCGTGCAAGGCGATCACAGCCGGAATCAGTTTCCACCCGCTTCTTTGTTTCTGCATGATATTTTCCCGTTACAAAAATAGTCTGCCAATGTTAATTCCCTGATCTGGCAGGCAAACCGGATAAAAAAGCAAATATTCCTGCCTTTATCTATACGGAACCGTTCCCTCCATTTCAGGCAGCAGGTTTTATCGCGTGGCTGAATGATCGGCAGAAAAGACGCCTGAATCCCCTTCTGTTCGTTCTCAAGCCATCGTCATCCCGGCCGAAAAACAGGTTGTTAAACAGCACTGCGATCACAACGCGACACAACCCGAGGAAAGCATGTCATCATCACTACCGTTTACCAGAACCCGAACCCCGGCAGAGCACGATCTGCAATATCAGAACGATATTTACAAGGCAATCACCCGCAGTCTGGCGGGTGCGGAATATGATCTGCACGGCAATATCCTGAATGCCAATGCCAATTTTCTTTCCCTGTTCGGCTACACCCTGGAGCATCTGGCCGGCAAGCACCACAGTCTGCTGTGCTTACCAGGGACTGCAGAAAATGAGGAGTACGCTGCCTTCTGGGAAAAACTGCACGCTGGCGATTGTGTGAATGGAGAATTTCGCCGTATGACCGCAGAAGGCGGTTGTATCTATATTCAGGCGAGTTATATCCCGGTGCTCGATACGGAAAACAAACCGGTTAAAATCATCCAGATCGCCAGTGATATCACCAGTGAAAACTGGCGACGATGGAAATGGCCGCCCGCATGGAGGCTGTCTCCAGAAGCAGTTGCCTGATGGAGCTGTCGGCCGAAGGTCGCGTCCTCAGCGCCAACGAACGCATGCTGCAAGCCCTCGGCTGTAACTCTGCCGATCTCATCGGCAAAAGCGAGCGACATCTCCTGTTTGAAGAAGATGTGCAGGCACAGGAATATATCGACTTATGGATCGCGCTGAATGAGTTCCAGCCGGTCAACCTTGAACGGTGCTACAAAGGAACAGACGAAAAAGAACGCTGGTTTCTGGCCAATTTCAGCCCGCTCAAAGGGCGTGATGGAAAACTGGCCAAAGTCATCGTGCAGGCGGATGACATCACCACTGCCAAATTCGAGCGCATCGACCGTATCGGTAAAATGCAGGCGATCAACCGGTCGCAGGCAGTCATCGAATTCGATCTGAACGGCAAAGTACTTCACGCCAATGAAAACTTCCTCAAACTCACGAGCTATCATCTGGAAGACATCATCGGTCGGCACCATCGCATGTTCGTCGATCCCGCAGAAGCCGCAAGTGCCGACTATGAAATCTTCTGGGAACGACTGGGGCGCGGAGAATACACCACGGGCGAGTTCAAACGGATCGGCAGTAATAACCATGAAATCTGGATTCAGGCCACCTACAACCCGGTCTTCGACCACAAAGGCAAACCGGTCAAGGTAGTGAAATTTGCCACCGATATTACCGCCAGCAAATTATACCAATCCGAATTTGAGGCCAAAGTTGCAGCCATGGGCCGTGGTCAGGCCGTGATCGAGTTTGATCTGGATGGTCATGTGATCGATGCCAATTACAATTTCCTGGCGGCAATAGGTTACACGCTGCGCGAAATCAAGGGACAGCACCACAGCATGTTCTGTCCGATCGATTACGCCCGGAGTAAGGAGTACCGCGATTTCTGGCTCAAACTGGGTAACGGCGAATTCATCAGCGGTCGCTTCCACCGTATCGGCAAATATGATCGCGATGTCTGGATTCAGGCCACGTACAACCCGATTTTCGACCTCAATGGTAAGGTAATGAAAATCGTCAAGTTTGCGCACGACGTCACCAGTGAAGTGCAGCTCGAACAGCTGATCGCAGCTGGAACGACCGAAATGAACCTGCATGTGCGCAAGCTGGCTGAAAGTGTGGATGCCATCGCTGCCAACTCCAATGTCGCAGCAGAACTGGCACGTGATTCTTCCAGCGCGGCACAAAACGGGTTTGATGCGCTGCAAAAATCTATCGCTGCGATTACTGCCATTCAAACCAGCGCATCGCAGGTATCTGAAATCGTCGGGGTGATCGATGAAATCGCCAATCAAACCAATCTGCTGGCGTTCAATGCCGCAATCGAAGCGGCACGTGCCGGTGAACACGGCATCGGTTTCTCGGTAGTGGCCGATGAAGTACGCAAGCTGGCTGAACGCAGTTCGGTCGCAGCACGCGAGATCACCAAGCTGATTGCGGAATCTGCCAAACACGTGGATAAAGGTGCGGAGGTCACCCGCGAAGCTTCGCGCAGCTTCGAAGGCATCATGTCGGGTGTGGCCAGAACCAGCAAGAGCGTAGCGGAAATTGCCGAATCGGCAGAAAACCAGAGCACGGTTGCCAAAGAAGTCAGCGCACTGATCGAACATATCGCCAACGCAAAAAACCAGGTGGACTGATGGAGCCAATAGCGGCAAAGCCGGGATTCGGCGGATTCCGCATTGGCGGCATGGAACTCGCTTTGCCGATGCAGGTTTTGCGTGAAGTCGTCCCCTGCGGCGGGCTGGCCAGATTACCTTGTGCATCACCCTGCGTGATCGGCGGGATCGATCTGCGCGGGATCATGGTGCCGGTAGTCGATTTGCGCATCGTATTCGACATGCCCACCCCCAGAGTACCGTTCCAGAATGTCATGATCATGGCGCATGAAAACCGGTTGCTGGGCCTGCTCACGGAAGCTGTCACCGGGGTGTTCACCGGAGAAAGCGAAGAGATCAACCCAATCAGTTTCGCGGCAGCGGATCAGCCCGTTTTCCATGGCAGCATCCGTCGCAGCGATAACGGTACACTCGTCAATCTGCTGTCACCCTCTGTACTGGCTACACTCCGGGATGTGCCGCTGGCAGATCACCGGGAAATGAAAAAGAAGGCTGCAACCCGGACAGATGCTGCCAGCGGGCAGGACAAGGTCATGCCCGTGCTGTTACTGCGCTGCAACCGGATCGCCTTTGCCATCGATGCCATGGAGGTTTATACGACATTATCCGATCCGGAAATCAGAAATTCTCCACTGGCCATGGGCAGCTGCCGTGGCGTGATCGAACACGCCGGCAGCAGAATCCCGGTCCTGGATTTGCTGGAAATATGCGGACTGGGCAAAATCGAGCCGGACACACCGCTGCAGGCGTTTCTCATTCAACTACCCAAAGGCATGGCTGCATTTCTGGTCAGCAAGGTGATCGATGTCGTGCGTATCCGCGCCGGCGAAATCATCGATGTGCCCACCTATGCTCTGCCGCAACCGGAATTGTTCAGTGGTGCGATTCCCAAATCATCCCTGCCGGCATCCCGCTCGCAACAGGAAGCCATCCTCGCTTCCCAGTTTCTGGTATTGAGAGGTGCAGGACTGAAATCCAATCATGAAATCATGGCACTGGCCGATGTCAGCTCCCCGCAACAGCCCTTCATCCATCAGGATCACTCACAAACATCTGTTGCAGGCAAAAAAAATACCAGCCGTAAACGCGATATGGTGACCTACCTGCTCCGGAGTGAAACGGCAACGCCGTTTGAACAAATCCGGGAAATCCTGCCCTTCAACCACAGCATTCCTGTTTTTGAACAAACCGGCCCGCTGCTGGGCATGATCGTGATACGCGGGCGCAGCATTCCGGTGGTTTGCCTGCACCGGCTGATGACCGGACAATTCACGCCGGCCTCCTCTTCCGCCTATATTCTGGTGGTGGAAATCGACAATGAAGTGATGGGGTTTGCCATTCCCGCCCTGAAATCGATCGAAACGGCTGAATGGGAACCGGAATTACCGCAGTTCGGCGGATCGGCGGACGATGATCTGAAACGTGCGATCCATTCCAACAAACTGGCCCAGATTGGCAACGGTAATGCCATACGCATGCTTCCTATGCTGGATCTCGAAAAAATAGGACGTGCATTCCGGGCACGACAACTGTCGGCAGCCTGAACCGCGGACAGGGAATCGCTTACGATGAATGAGCCGCCTGTAAATTGCGCATGGTGTCGCGGGCAAAACACAGGTCTTCCCATGCTTTGGCTTTGTCACCCAGCGAACGCAGCAGATAGGCCGGGTGATAGGTGACGATCAGGGGAATACCGGAAAATTCATGCAACCTGCCGCGCAGGCTGGCAATGCTGGCATCGGTGGCCAGCAGATTCTGGGCAGCTACCTTACCCAGCGCCACGATCAGCCTGGGCTGAATCAGTGCAATCTGGCGTAACAGATAGGGGCGGCACTGTTCCGCTTCCGCATCCTGCGGATTACGATTTCCCGGCGGGCGACATTTCACGATATTGGCAATATAGACATCCTGACCGCGACGGAGGCTGACCGCCTGCAGCATATTATCGAGCAGTTTGCCGGCCTGGCCGACGAACGGTTCACCCAGCTCATCCTCGCGGGCACCCGGCCCTTCCCCGATGAACAACCAGTCAGCCTGCTCATCGCCGACACCGAACACCGTCTGCTTGCGTGTTTGGCTAAGCGGACAGGCGGTGCAACCACTGACCATCTGCCGCAGCCGCCCCCAATCCGCATGCGCTATGGAAGTCGAACGATCTTCGGATTCTTCAAATGGGCGGCTTTCCGCAGCAGTTTCTATCTGATCGGACATATTCTTCCCTGAGTCAGGCGATTGACCGGCTATGGCACCCGGCCTGACGCGCCACACCGGTAACAATCCGAGTTCCTTAAGCCGATTGGGATCCATGGTTGTACCTTTCTTAATCAGATAAACCGGTAAATTCGGAAATTTGTACTTTCAGGCTCATAACTCCAGCTTCATGACCAGTGCGTCCTCGCGCCCGCACATCGCCGGGTAGTAGCCCTTGCGTACAGCAATCTGCTGGAATCCAAGCCGCTGGTATAAATTTATCGCACCGGTATTCGATTCACGCACGTCCAGCAGGACAAATTCCGCCTGATGCTTTCTGGAAAGCTCGATCAGATAGCGCAGCATCTTCCTGCCCAGCCCCTGGCTCTGCCAGGCTGCCCCGACACCAAGTGTCAGTACATGTGCTTCGCCCGGCCCGGTCATCAGGATGCCGTAGCCCATCACCAGATCGCTGTTCGGCTGTACCAGCACGCGACAGTGGTAACCCGCCTTGATCGAATCACTGAAATTGACGATCGACCATGGAAAAAGAAAAATCTCATGCTCGATGCGGATGACCTGTTCCAGATCATCCGGATGCATTTCACGAATTTCCGCCTGAAAAGCGGGTATTCCGGTCGTTGCCATCGTTATCGTTCACTTTCCTTAAGTGCCACCTTGTTGCGGATGTACACCGGGAGTGCTTCTTCCGCCACCCTGCCCTCACCGCTGGCGAACTTTATTGCCGACATCTCTGCCATTTCACGCGCGCGCGGATAACAGCCTGGAACGATCCGCTGCAGGTTACTGCTGTACTTTTCCGATAAGACTGGCTGATACAGATCGAAACCACTGCCGCACCCTGTCCACCCGTCCCCGGTTACCCCCGGAGCTGTTTCCGGCCGGCATAGCAGCGGCTCATGCACACACAACCAGCCGGTTGCCGTTTTTTCATATGCTGCAAAGTACAGTTCTCCCATGCGCGCATCCAGTGCAGCCAGTACCCGCGGGGCATCGACCTGCTGCGCCAGCGCTTCCAGCGTGCTGATCCCGATCACGGGTATATCCTGGGCAAACGCCAGCCCCTGAGTAACACCACAGGCAATTCGCAACCCGGTAAAGGAACCCGGACCCGCTCCAAAAGCGATGCCATCGATCTGATTCAGAGCGATGCCGGCTTCAGTCAGCAGGGTTTGCAGCATCGGCAACAACAGCTCGGAATGGCGTTGGCCAGCCAGCACTTCCCTGCTGACGAGGTTGCCGTTCAGCCATAAAGCCAGGGAACAGTACTCGGTCGAAGTATCAAGCGCGATGATGTTCATCAAAATCCTGTGATGCGAGCGCCCAATCTGCAAACGATTGATAGGCCGATCCGTATGGAGTTGGCCGGGATTGCACCAGTGACCATCGATCTGCCGCCCAGGCGACGGGCGGAATCGTTTCCGGAAAATGTTTCTGCTCGGGTTCCCGTTTGGCATTTCGCACCAGCGTGACATGCGGTACGAATTTCACTGTGTCATAGCGAACGCCAGCAGCAGAAAGCTGATTGCGCAAATCCTGTACCAGTACTGTCAGTTCGCCGCAAGGCTGTGAAACTCCAGCAGCGATGATGCTGCCTTTTCCCCAACAGTGCAGTTTATCCAATAACAGATCGAACGATGTACGGTGGATGGCTGAGCCTGCCTGGCGCAATATCGGGACCACGCTGCTATCCACTTCACCAATGAATGCCAGTGTCAGATGCAGGTTCTCCGGCCGCACACACCGGCCAGCACACTGATCTGCAATCCTTCTGGCCAGCCGGGCCAGTTGTTTACGCACCGCCTCCTGCGGCCACAACGCGAAAAACAGTCTGACGGAGGGAGCCACACTGGACATGATGGTTACACCTCATCTCCATCCGCGATCAGGCAGACCACTTCCGCCACGATCCCTTCGCCACGCCCGACAACCCCCAGCTTCTCTGCGGTTTTCGCTTTGATATTGATGTCTCCTGCCGGAAGAGTGAGATCCTGCGCAATGTTCGTAACCATCCCTGGAATATGGGGTGCCATTTTGGGTACCTGGGCAATGATGGTTGCATCGATATTCACCACACGATAGCCTGCTTCAGTCAGCAACCGATGAACCTCACGCACCAGTTTGCGGCTGTCGATCCCCTGATAGCGCGCATCGGTATCGGAGAAATGCCGGCCGATATCTCCCAGGGCAGCTGCCCCCAGCAGTGCATCACACAAAGCATGCAGCAGCACATCCGCATCCGAATGACCCAGCAGCCCTTTCTCATACGGAATGGTCACTCCCCCGATGATGAGATCACGCCCAACCACCAGCGGGTGAATATCAAACCCTTGTCCGATTCTGATTTTTTTCATAGTAATTGAATAATAGATTCTGAAACTGGCAGGTTGCCCGGGCCTGGGGTAAACAGCAGAAATTACCTGATGCTGCCGACCCTCTCTCCTGCATATGGACGAAACACGCAATTATCGCACGACCGGTCCGACTGCGAAAATCCGCAACTGATGCCGGCCAGCCACCAGCCTCTCTGTAAAAAATGCATATCCTTGTCAGTTTCGTTCCAGCAGATAATCCCGTAACACCACGGCCTGGTTGCATTCGGCATCACGTGCACCGTAAAGCAGTGTCAACCGCCCTTTGGCAGCTCTGTCCAGCAACTCTTTCACGCAGGGATTGACTGACAGCTCGTCACGATAGCGACGCTGGAATTCTGCCCACTTTGCAGGGTCATGATTAAACCACTTACGCAAATCAGCAGTGGGAGCGATCTCTTTCAGCCACAGATCACATGCCACCTGCTGTTTGGTCAGTCCGCGCGGCCAGAGCCGATCCACCAGGATACGGCAGCCATCTGCGGGATCGGCCGGTTCGTAAGCTCTTTTGATTTGGATGTCCATATCGGTAAAAACCTCGTATGCTCTGATCATGTCATCAACTATACAATACCCGGTATGAGCCTTACACCCGTTCTGGAATTGAGCAATGTCAGCAAAACCTATTCGAGCCGGCAGGTGCTGTCCGGTTTGTCGTACAGCTTTGCAGCCGGGGAATATGTCGCAATCATGGGAGATTCCGGAGTAGGCAAATCGACCCTGCTGAACCTGATCGCCGGACTGGACAGCCCCGACAGCGGCGAGATCAGAATTGACGGCAAAATCCTGCCGGTGGAAGACGAAGCAGCAACGAACCTGCGACGCAGGCACTTGGGATTCATCTTTCAGGCATTTCACATCCTGCCGCACCTGACGCTGCTGCAAAATGTCTCGCTGCCGCTGTTGCTCAATCGTCTGCCCCTCGATCGTGCACCCGTCATGCTGACGGCAGTGGGTTTACAGGGAAGGGAACAGGATTTTCCCCATCAGCTGTCCGGAGGAGAACTGCAGCGGGTAGCCATTGCCCGTGCGCTGGTACACCGCCCTCGTCTGATTCTGGCTGATGAACCTACCGGCAATCTCGATCAGGATACCGCCCATGAGGTACTGCAACTGATCCGTACCGAAATCAAAGCCAATCAGGCTTCCGCGATTATCGTCACGCACTCGCGCCTGGCCGCCGAGACAGCCGATAAAATCCTGATGCTGAGCAAACACGGTCTTACACCCGTCCCACTGGAAAATCAGACATGAATCCGGTATCGCTCACTCGCTGGCTGTTGCTGGGTGAATGGTGCTCGCACCGCTTGCAGTCTGTTGTGGCTGTTCTGGCTATCATGCTCGGGGTAGCATTGGGATTTACCATTCATCTGATCAATACCGCAGCGGTCAGTGAATTTTCTGCAGCCACCCGCAGCCTCTCCGGTACATCCGATCTGACAGTACGCGCAGTGCAATCCACGTTCGATGAATCCCTCTACCCGACTCTCATGCAACATGAAGGCGTGGCACAGGCCAGCCCGGTACTGGAAATCACCGCAGGCGTGCCCGCCAAAGCAAAAAGCATGCATAACCCTGTTTTCAAGATACTGGGTCTGGATGTTTTTCGCGCAACCGCCGTCACACCTGATCTGCTGGGCGTTCCCGCAGAGGATAGACAAATGGACATACTGGCCAGCGATGCCGTTTTTCTGTCCCCTGCCGCAATGGAATGGCTGTCAGTCAAACAGGGAGATTCGATCGAAGTCAGTGCAGGTGCCAAACGCATCACGTTGCGGGTGGCCGGTGGACTGACGCGAGCACACGCCGGCCAGCGCATTGCCGTCATGGATATCGGCGCGGCACAGTGGCATTTCGATCAGCTCGGGCAACTCTCCCGCATCGAGCTGAAGCTGCGGCAAGGTGTCGATCGCGATACCTTCCGTGCAACATTGAGCAAGGAGCTGGGTGCATCCTATCTACTGACGGAGAGCGAAGATGACGATGAGCGCGCACACAATATGTCGCGCGCCTATCGCGTCAATCTGAACATTCTGGCACTGGTGGCACTGTTTACCGGCGCGTTTCTGATTTTTTCCAGCCAGGTTCTATCCACTATCCGACGACGATCACAGCTTGCCCTGTTACGTGTTCTGGGCATGACCCGCCGACAGATACTGCGCCAGCTTCTGCTCGAAAGCGGGATGCTGGGTGTACTGGGATCGTTACTGGGACTGGCGCTGGGGTATCTGCTGGCCGCCACGGCGCTGTATTTCTTTGGTGCAGATCTGGGGGCCGGCTTTTTCCCGGGGCTGGAACCGCGGCTGCATCCTGATCCTCTGGCAGCACTGTTTTATTTTCTGCTGGGCACGGGTGTCACCCTGTCAGGCAGCCTGCTGCCTGCATGGGAAGCTGCCCACGCCCATCCGGCACCCGCGCTCAAATCCGGCAGTGAATACACCGTGCTGGCGGCACTGCGCGCTCCCCGACTGGCGGCTGCCTGTCTGCTGACAGGTGTCATCTTTGCCGGCTTGCCGCCGGTCGATGATCTGCCCGTGTTCGGTTACCTCGCCATTGTCCTGTTGCTGATCGGCAGCATGGCTGCGCTGCCGTACCTGTGCGAACTGTTTTTTTCCACGCTGTCACGCGCGCTCAATCCAAACAGATCAAGTGTTTTGTACACGCTGGCCATCACCCGGCTTTCGAATGCATCCGGTCTGGCAGCCATTGCGCTGGGCGGTGTACTGGTCAGTTTCAGCCTGATGGTCGCCATGGCGATCATGGTAGCCAGTTTCCGCATATCGGTGGATGACTGGCTTGCACGGGTACTGCCGGCCGATCTCTACCTGCACCCCACCATTCATCAGGATATGCGTGGATTCATACCGGATGAGCAGCAGATCATTGCCAGCCAGCCAGGAATCGAACGCATCGACTTCATCCGCTCGATCCCGCTCACCTTCGACCCTGCCAGATCGAACATCACCCTGCTGGCGCGCCCGATCGACCGGAACGACCCCGGGCTGACGTTGCCTTTGACGGAAGATAGACTGCCGCCCGGTGATATTCCGCCTGATGCGATACCAATCTGGGTATCGGAAGCCATGGTCGATCTGTATGGTTTCAAAACCGGCAAACGGGTCACACTCCCCTTTGCTGATCCGGAACAAACATTTATTGTCGCTGGAATCTGGCGTGATTACGGCCGCATATTCGGTGCAATCCAGATGCAATTGTCCGATTACCGCAGACTGACTGGCGATGACCATGCCAGTGATGCGGCGCTATGGGTAAAAGAGGGGGCTGCAATTGATACGGTAATATCCGCACTGCAGGCACTGCCGTTTGGCGATACGCTGGAAATCATGGAAACCGGCCGGGTCCGGGCAGTTGCCCTGAAGCAATTCGACCGCAGCTTCGTCATCACCTATCTGCTGGAACTGGTTGCGATTGGCGTCGGATTGATGGGCGTGGCCGCCAGCTTTTCCGCGCAAACGCTGACCCGGATCAGGGAATTCGGCATGTTGCGCCATATCGGTCTCAGCAGACGGCAAATCCATCGCATGCTGACACTGGAAGGCGGATTGCTGGCCGGATTCGGCATTATTACCGGGTTCCTGGCAGGAACAGCTATCAGCCTGATTCTGATTTTTGTCGTCAACCCGCAATCTTTTCACTGGACCATGCAGCTGCACATGCCCTGGACATGGCTGCTGCTGATGGCGCTGGCAGTACTGGGTGCTGCTGCACTGACGGCATTTGCTGCCAGCCGGCACGCAGCTTCCGGTAATGTCATCCGCGCTGTCAGGGAGGACTGGTAATGCGTTACTTATGGATACTGTTGGGCTGGCTTGCCGTCCAGAATATGCTGTTTTCCGCTCCGCCGGTGCTGGCGCCGGTCGTTCCCGGCAAAGCACTCGAATTCCCGCAGGATTTCGGTGCTCACAATGATTTCAGGATCGAATGGTGGTACGTGACCGGTTGGCTGGAAACCCCGACAGGAAAACCGCTCGGTTTCCAGATCACATTTTTTCGTACAGCGACTGAAATCGACAGGGATAACCCCAGTCATTTCGCTCCCGATCAACTGATCATTGCGCATGTAGCACTATCTGACCCGGCAATCGGCAAATTGCAACATGACCAGAAAATCGCTCGCGCAGGGTTCGATCTGGCGTATGCCCGCACCGGTAATACGGATGTCAAACTGGATGACTGGATTTTTGTACGTGAAACCGATGGCCGCTACCGTACCCGTATCGAGGCAGAAGATTTCACTCTGACGTTCATCCTGACACCTTCACAACCGCTGATGCTGCAGGGCGAGAATGGGTTTTCACGTAAAGGCCCGGGAGCGCCGCAAGCCAGCTACTACTACAGCGAGCCGCATTTACAGGTAAGTGGCATAATTAATCGCCAGGGAGAGGATATACCTGTAACCGGGACAGCCTGGCTCGATCGTGAATGGTCAAGCGAGTATCTCGACCCGAATGCTGCGGGCTGGGACTGGATCAGTGCAAACCTCGATGATGGCTCAGCGTTGATGGCATTTCAGATACGCGGAAAAGACGACAGCAAAATCTGGGCGTATGCCGCATTGCGCGACGCTTCCGGCCATACCCGGCTGTTTACACCTGACCAGGTCAGTTTTCATCCGATTCGCACTTGGCGCTCTGCCCGCACACAGGCTGTATATCCGGTTGCCACCCGCGTCCTGACAGGCGAAACCGAGTGGCAGATTACACCTCTGATGGATGATCAGGAACTGGATTCACGTGCCTCTGCCGGAGCAGTTTACTGGGAAGGTGCAGTAACATTCACACGCGATGGCCAACCAGCCGGGCGTGGCTATATGGAACTAACCGGCTACGTACGTCCGTTATCGATGTGAAACTGATTTGACAGACTGTCAGCAGATATTACAAACAGATAGAATCCACCCATTTGCTGATCAGGTAATTCGAGGTAATAACAGTATGAATCCGAATAATGAATTTTTTGACAGGGAACTGGATGTGCGCGGGCTTATTTGTCCACTGCCCATCCTGCGAACGAAAAAATCCCTGTCTGAAATGACACGGGGACAGGTGCTCAAAATCATGGCAACCGACCCGGGTGCAGTGATCGATTTTCAGGTATTCGCCGACCAGACCGGACATGAACTACTGTCCTCATCCGAAACTACCGGTGAATTCCTGTTTTATCTGAAGAAAAGGTAAATTCCGGAAATACTGAAGGTGGTAAAGCAGCCATTTTTACCTTCATCATGACAACAAACCAGCAGAATTTTTCCTTGTTTCATGGCGCTCCACTATCACAGTAATCTTACCCCCAACATCATTTGCTTTTCTCAAAGCGCAAAGTCACACTCAGACCACCGTCAGGATTGTTGCTGATCAACAGCTCACCTCCATAGACCTGCATGATGTCACGTACGATGGCCAGACCGATACCGTGGCCAGGGATGGATTGATCGGCCCGTACACCACGTTCCAGGATACGGGCGATTTCGTGGGGCGAAATACCTGGGCCATCGTCCCTGACTTGAATCACCACTTGATCCTCCTGATAACCGGCAGATAAATGAATGCTGTGGTGACACCATTTGAATGCATTGTCGATCAGGTTGCCAAGCAGCTCCATCAAATCACCTTCATCGATGCGCAAATTCATACTGTCATCGATCTTCACCGTAATATGCGGCCGTTTGTCACGGTAGACTCTGGTGATGGTATTGATGATCCTGTCCGCCATCGAACGTAACGGGATCAACCTCATACCCGGTGAACTGCCGGCAGTTGCAGCACGGCGCAATTGATACTGGATGGTGTTATCCATACGGTCGATCTGCTCTTGAATCGTTTTGAGCCGGGCAGCTTCGTCGTTTCCGCCATGAATCGCGCCCTGCAATACGGCAAGCGGCGTTTTCAGGCTGTGCGCCAGATCAGCCAGACCGTTACGATAGCGTTTCTGCTGTTTATGTTCGTGGGTAATCAGGGAATTGATACTGTCGGTCAGCAGCTTGAGCTCTTTGGGATAGCGGTCTTTCAGACTTTCCTGCCGGCCGGATTCGATCGCGGCAAGCTCCGTTGAAACCGTGCGTAATGGCAGCAACCCCCAGCGCAATACCAGCATTTGCGTAGCCAGCAGGAAAACGGCCATCAGACCCAGCCAGCCCCACAAATCTTCGCGATAACGTTCGATCTGCGCTTCCAGCAGCGCGGTATCGGTCATCACGTTGAAAATCAGTGGATAGTTGCCAGAAGATGTTTCCCAGGCAACGCTGTAGCGGTAGATGAAGTAGGGCTCTTCATCGAGCGTGATTTGCTCGAATTCCTGTTTACCCTTTTCCAGCAGCGTGATACCGGGAATCGGTTTATTCAGCGACGAAGTGGAGCGCCAGACGATGGTATTGGCAGGGCCGGTCACGAAAGCATAGATATCCGAGTTGACATGACCGAATTCCGCATCCAGCAGGTTGGTGGGAATCTCCAGTTCACCGGATTCATCCACTTCGGTATCACCCAGCAGCATCAGCAGCCTTGCAAACAGCCGATCCTTCACACCGATACGCGCACTGTCATAGAAGGCGCGATCCAATGTCAGGGTAATTCCGGCGATGAAAACCAGTAATACCAGAGCAGCACTGAGCAAGACGCGCTTGTTGAGCGACATCATGGCGATTTGCTGTTACATTCCAGCGTAAAACGATAGCCGCGCCCGCGCATGGTTTCGATCGGCTTCAATGTACCCTCCGGGTCGAGTTTGCGCCGCAACCTACCGATCATGACTTCGAGCACGTTGCTGTCACGATCCTCATTGTGCGGATACAGGGCATCAGCAAGTGACTCCTTGGAAAGTATCTCGCCACGGTGGCACACCAGTTCTTCCAGCAGGCGATATTCAAACGATGTCAGTTCGATGTTCGCACCATCGACACTGACCGATTGTGCTGTGACATCCACCGCGATGGGGCCACACTTCAGCAAGGTTTGCGGTATACCGACAGCACGGCGCAATAATGCCCGGACTCTGGCCTGCAGCTCTTCCATCTGAAACGGCTTGGTCAGGTAATCATCCGCGCCCATTTCCAGTCCCTGCACCTTGTCCTGCCAGCTGCTGCGCGCAGTCAGAATCAGGATAGGCAGCAGGCTGCCGCGTTCCCGCAGTGCCTTGATGATTTCCAGGCCGGATTTACCGGGCAGGCCAATATCGATGATGGCAGCATCGGGCCGGTATTCCGTGGCGAGAAACAACCCTTCATCGCCACTGCTGCTGGTATCGACCATATAACCCGCTGCCTCCAACTGCCGGCGGATCTGATTTTGCAGACGAAATTCATCTTCGATGACCAGGATGCGCATTTAACTTTCCTGCAGCATACGGTAATGACTGAGGAACCTCTGCAAAACTATCTGCATTGCCATTTCTGCGTTAAAAGTCGGCTCAGAATGCTCATTTATTACGTAAACGTACCGGATTGAATCATGAAATTTATTTTTGAGATCAACGGGCTGATACGACGGCACCATTCAGTGCGTCGATCAGAATCGTGTGGACGGTACCCTGATCACTGAGAATCTTGATGCGGTAGACGCGATCGGTCTGACTGATTGCCAGTACGCGCCCCGAGAAATGCTGTTGCGCGATTGCGATCGCACGCTGTTCCGAAATACCACCAGCCGGCTTGCCTGCTCTGTCATGTCCACTGGCCGCATCATGCCGGCGGGCTGAAGTGTCCGGCATCGCAGCAACCATGATCGACATAATCAGTAAAGCTTGCTGCCATCTGCTCATCACACCACATCCTTACACACTGAAAATTGAAATCAAGCGGGTATGGGGATGAATTTCCGGTTCATCCCCATACCCGCTTGTGACATCAGAACCGTAACATAAAATCCACCCTTCCGGTATTGATCCCCATCATCATTTGCGGGGGAACGACGTACACCGGGGCTGGGATCGGAGGATAGTAGCCGTACTGCTGCGGCTGCGGGTAGTTCTGCCGGTAATAGGCAGGTGCCTGGTTGTAGATATGCACATGCCCGCCGGAATGACGATGGTGGTCATGACGATCATGGTGATGGTGGCGGTGATGATCATGGTGACGATGATGGCGATGACCTCTGTCTGCATGCGCTATAGAGGACATGGTGAGGCTGGCTGTTAATAAGCCGGTTAATATCAGGCCGGTCAGATTTCTTGTTTTTGTTTGAGTGGTCATGTCATTTCTCCTCGGTGTTGTGCTCATCAGGCCCATTCCTGATGGCGTCAATTTACGCCACTCTGTCTGAACGAAAACTGAATGAGGAAAACCTGATACAGCCGGCCGGATTTCATGATCGCAACACCTTTGCTGTGGAAGCGATGACCCATTATTTTGTTACACACTTTTGCCAGTACGTACCGACACTACTACAGAAGCAGTTCTGAGCCAGGAATACGCCCTTGCTTTTCAGTGTAATTGACTTGGGATAGGCCATCCACTTCGACATTGAACTTTATCGGATTTAAGGACTCACATAAGTGCCTGTAAAAAAACAGGTTTTTTATTCATCCAAACAGAGGAGATATCCGCCATGAAAGCGTCTGAATCCGGCAGTTGCATGAGACTGATTCGATTAACCGCAATTTTCTCAGCAACCCGGAATTGTCCTAAATCGGATTTCACTTTGAAGCCCGACTGGTAACTTACTTTTTTCTAATTCAGGAATTTCTCCGGAAATTCCGATTGCTGCAAGAAGGAGCGTCATTTATGGCTACAAGCATATTGAAGGATAAGACTGCACAGCAAGTCACTGATAAACCGGCTTACGACAAATCAGAATGGTTTGACGCCAAGTACTACAAATACGGCCTGCTGCCCATTCTGGGCATAGCGGTATTCTGGGTATGGTATCAGCGTACGTTTGCCTATTCCCATGGCATGGATTCGATGGAGCCGGATTTTGACCGGATCTGGATGGGTCTGTGGCGTGTTCAGATGGTCGTTATTGCCTTGGCAGCATTCTCCATCTGGGGATGGCTGTTGAAAACCCGGAATACGGCAGAACAGCTTGCCAGCCTGACTCCCAAACAGGAAATAAAGCGGTATTTTTATTTCATGATGTGGCTTGGAGTCTATATATTTGCCGTTTACTGGGGATCAAGCTTCTTTACCGAGCAAGACGCCTCATGGCACCAGGTGATTATCCGGGATACCAGTTTTACACCCAGCCATATTCCTCTGTTCTATGGCTCATTCCCGGTATACATCATCATGGGTATAGCGATGATCATTTACGCCAAAACCCGGTTACCGCTGTATAACAAGGGGTGGTCGTTCCCGCTGATCATGGTAGTGGCCGGCCCGCTGATGAGTCTGCCCAACGTTGGTCTGAATGAGTGGGGGCATGCCTTCTGGTTCATGGAAGAACTCTTCAGCGCGCCACTGCACTGGGGCTTCGTTATCCTGGCCTGGGCTGCCCTGTTCCAGGGTGGTCTTGCCATACAGCTCATAACACGTTATTCCAATCTGGTTGACGTGGAATGGAACAAGCAGGACAGAGCCATTCTGGACGATGTCGTAACAACTCCGTAACCGGGCATATTTCCAACCCTCTGGTAAATTCAGGGGGTTGGAACAGTCTGAATACCATCCCTCCCTGATTATCGAAACCTGATACTGTTATTGTGTTTTCCGATTCAGGTTGTCAGGATCCGGAAATGACAGATATCGATACCGTACGGTATTGGCCGGGTAATCAGAATTTTCTGCGAAGCAGGCTGCGAACAGCGTGGAGCAACTCAACTGCTGTTCGCAGTCACCATCACTAGCACACCGTAAGCAGCGTCAGGATACCCTGGTATGGGACTGGCTACGGGAAATTTCAGAGTTGTTTAGCTTGCTTTTTGTCTAATCCAATGAATCACAGTAGCTCAGCAAAATCAACGAACAGCAGACGGTTGCACTACAAATGTTCTGCTTAGGAACCTCTGAAAAACTACCTGCGTTGCCATTTCTGCGTTAAAAGTTGGCATCAAAATGCTCATTTATTATGTATAAACTCCGCTTTTTCGCCGATTTTTGCCTTGAACTGACTGCCTCGCTGACGTTTTTCAGAGGTTCCCTTATGAGATCAGTTCTGCGTTGCGGTACGCTCTTGCAGGATCAGTTCAGCCAGTTTCAAATCCTGCGGATACGTCACTTTGAAGTTATAAGCATCGCCCGTTACCAGTTTGGGAGAGAATCCCAGCGCTTCCACGGCACTGGCATCATCGGTAATTCCTGTCGGGGCTTTTTCCAGTGCTTCAAGTAATAACTTCGTACGAAACATCTGTGGTGTTTGTGCCTGCCACAGACGTTCTCTCGGCTCAGTGCACATCACCCGGCCAGTATCATCTGCACGCTTTAATGTATCTGCCAGCGGCACTGCCAGCAGGCCACCGATTTCATCCTGCGCAAGCTGATCGAGCAATCGTTCAACCAGCGCCCGGCTCAACCCTGGACGAGCTGCATCGTGTACCAGTATCCAATCCTGATCCTGTACATGATTCTCAGCACGCAATGCTTTCAGCCCGTTGGTGACGCTTTCGGCACGGGTTGCCCCGCCGCAGCCAAACACCCGGATCTTGCCGGCAAATTCACTCCAGTCATGCCGTGCCCATTCTGTATCGTCAGGTGCCAGTACAACACAGACCATGCCAATACGCTCTGCGCTACACAAGGTGCGCAACGCATGATAAATCATCGGTTTACTGGCCAGTGGCCGGTACTGCTTGGGAATATCTTCTCCCATACGCGAGCCGGAACCGGCAGCCGGGATCAGTGCTATGAATTCAGCCATGCAACCACCCTGTGAGCAGATATGAATCCATAACCATCAGGAAATGGCACTTTCGTGGTCGATTTGTGCAAAATGCCGGGCGACTGACCAGCGCGCCCCAATCCACCCCAATGTGCCGGAGAATAAGATCAGAATCAGGCTGTCCTGCCAGGAAAGAGGATCGAGTGTGAACGTGGTGGCATATAACCGGGCCAGTTCGGACAAAGCTTCATTCAATTTGATGATTGTAAAATAAAGCAGCAGCCAGGCCAGCGCAGCACCTGCCAGCCCCTGTATCGCGCCAAAATAAAGAAATGGACGACGGATATAACTATCCGTAGCACCAATCAGCTTGGACAGCTCGATTTCATCGCGCCGCGTCAGTATCTGCAAGCGGATGGTGTTGAACATGACGATGACGAGTGTCGTGCCAAATACTGATGTCAGCATGATGACGACCAGCCTGCCAACATCGAGCATGGCATCCAGTTTTCTGGCCCAGTCGGTATCCACCAGTACATGAGCGATCTTGGGCCAGGCTTGCATCATGGCCTGCATTTTTTCAATTTCACCGGCGGACAGGCTGCCAAGGTTGACCACGAATGCATCCGGCAGCGGATTCTGTTCGAGATTACGCATTACCTCAGCCATCCCGCTTTCCCGTTGCAATTCCTGCAGGGCGACTTCCCGGGAAATGAACTGGAAACCTTCAATTACAGTCATTTCCTCCAGTCGGGTATTGATCAGTTCCACATCAGCCGAACCCGCCGCAGTATCCAGGATGAGGGTCATCTGCTGCGAATCCGTTGCGTGCCCGGATAGTGCGCGCAAATTTTCCAGCAGGATGAAGATACCGGCCGGCAGACTCAGGACGATGCTGAAAACGATGATGCTCAGCAAGCTGGTCATCGGCGTTCCGGCAAGCTGCCTGAGTGCACGTATCAGCGCATAGCCATGTTGGGATAACCAGTTGCTCATGCGACCAGCTTTCCCTGTTTCAATTCGATGATACGATGCCGGGTCGAATCAAGCAGCATTCTGTCGTGTGTCGAAATGAGAACGGTGACACCCACCTGGTTGAATGATTCGAATACCGCCATGATGTCCCGTGCATAATTGCTATCGAGATTGGCGGTAGGCTCATCGGCGATCAGGAGAGATGGACGATGGACAACTGCACGGGCAATACACAACCGCTGTTTTTCACCACCCGACAAGGTAATCGGATCCGCTCTTTCCTTATCCAGCAGACCAACTTTATCCAGCGCGGCACGCACTCGTGATGCACTGGTTCTGGTATCGAAGCCAGTCACCTGCAGCGGCAGCATAACGTTGGCAAAGACGTTGCGATCGTACAGAATTTTCTGTTCCTGAAAGATCATTCCGATATTCCGGCGCAAGTAAGGAATGGCACTGCGCCTGAGTGTACCGATATTCTGCTGCCCAACGATGATACTTCCGGAAGTCGGGCGTTCTATGGCTGCAATCAACTTCAGCAATGTGCTTTTACCGGCACCGGAATGCCCGGCAAATAAAATCAGCTCTCCCTGATCGATCGACAGGGTAACGCCTTTGAGTGCCTCAAATCCTCCCGGATAACACTTACTGACATCGTTGAAGCTGATCATTGCCGCCATACCGGACACTCAAACAAGGCAAAAGACGTCAGTCGAACAGTGCTTCAGCAAATTCACGGGCATTGAAGGGCCTTAAATCATCCAGCCCCTCCCCCACCCCGATGAAGCGCAGTGCTGGTGGTGTATCGGTAAATTGTGCAGCGATGGCAGCAATCACTCCGCCCCTGGCAGTTCCATCCAGTTTGGTCATGACCAGCCCGGTAACGCCCAGCGCATCATTGAAAGCCTTTAACTGGCTGACGGCGTTCTGACCAGTATTTGCATCCAACACCAGTAATACCTCGTGTGGCGCATCCGGGATAGCTTTAGCGATGACCCGCTTGATTTTCCTGATTTCTTCCATCAGATGAAGCTGGGTCGTCAGGCGACCGGCGGTATCAGCCAGGACGATATCGATTTTTCTGGCAATGGCAGCATTGATTGCATCGAAAATCACGGCTGCCGGATCACTTTTTTTACCCGGGTCACTTTCCTGTGAAATGACCGTGATCTGGTTACGTTCACCCCATACCTTGAGCTGTTCCTGTGCTGCCGCGCGAAAAGTGTCGCCCGCCGCCAGCAATACGGAGTGTCCCTGTGACTGGAAATAATGGGCCAGCTTGCCGATGGTCGTAGTTTTACCAACACCATTCACACCCGCGATCATGATCACGAAAGGTGTATGCCCGGTTGTGACCAGTGGCCGTTCCAGCGGCTGCAGCAGTTCGGTCAGCACATCCTGCAAGACTGTTTTGAGCTGTTCCGAATCATCCAGTGCATCACGCCTGACACGAGTGCGCAATGACTCCAGCAACCGGTTTGTCGCCTCGATTCCGGTATCTGCCGTCAATAAAGCAGTTTCGAGCTCTTCGTACAAATCCTCATCGATTTTCCTGCCACCGAACAATCCGGATAACTGCTTTCCAAGCTGCTGTCGTGTACGTGTCAGCCCTTGCCTGATCTTATCGGTAAAACTGACCGGCCTGGTTTCAACCTGAGCCGGATTTTTTTCATCAGGATTCTTTTTGGATTTAAAAATACTAAACATTCTGGTAGGCTGTTTCTGTTTCAGGAAGGTAAATATCATACCATCAACCGGTTACCGGGGTGGTGCCGGTCACCCGACCCAAGTCTGTTCAATTTCCAGTACGACATGAAAATCAGTTTCCATTTCAGCTACTTCGCCACTTTACTTTGCATTACATTGGCATGGCCGCTGCCGGCTACAGCCAATTCACATGAATATCTGCTCGACAACGGTCTCAAACTGGTCGTCAAAGAAGATCACCGTTCCCCCGTCGTTATTCAACAGGTCTGGTATAAAGCCGGCAGTATGGACGAAGTCAATGGCACAACCGGTGTTGCACACGCGCTGGAACACATGATGTTCAAGGGAACGGACAGTGTGCTTGCTGGCGAATTTTCCAGAAAGATTGCTGCCATCGGTGGCAAGGAGAATGCATTCACCAGCCGTGACTACACTGCTTATTATCAGCAGCTGCACCAGCGCCACTTACCGATGGCGATGGAGCTCGAATCCGATCGCATGCACAACTTGCAATTGACGGAGGAAGCATTCGCCAAGGAAATACAAGTTGTCATGGAAGAAAGAAGATTGCGTACCGATGACCAGGCACATTCACTATTGTATGAAAAGATGATGGCAACGGCTTTTCAGACACACCCTTACCGGCGTCCGGTCATCGGCTGGATGAACGATCTGGAGAATATGCAGGTAAATGACGCCAGGGACTGGTACCAGCGCTGGTATGCTCCCAATAATGCGGTGCTGGTGGTGGTGGGTGACGTTGATCCGGAAAATGTGTTCGTACTGGCAAAGAAATATTACGGCAGATTCAGTGCCGCCAGGGTCCCTGCTCTGTCTGAACGCAAGCCGCAAATCGAACCACCTCAAACAGGAATCAAGCGCCTGGTGGTGAAAGCCTCTGCACAACTTCCCTATCTGATCATGGGATACAAAGTCCCCGTTCTGAAAGATCCGAAAAATGAATGGGAGCCCTATGCACTGACCATTCTGGCAGAGGTGCTGGATGGCAATGCCTCTGCAAGACTCAACAAAACGCTGGTACGCGAAACACGTGTCGCGATCTCGGCCGACGCCAGCTATAATGCCATTGAACGCGGCCCGGGTACTTTTTTCATCGATGGAGCGCCCAGCGAGGACAAGACGGTGGATGATCTGGAGCAGTCGATCCGTACTGAAATCGGCAAAATCATCCAGTCCGGAGTCACACAGGAAGAGCTTGCGCGTGTCAAGGCACAGGTAGTGGCAAACCATATTTATCAGCTCGATTCCACATTTGCTCAGGCAATGCAGATTGGCAGACTGGAAAGCGTCGGGCTGTCCCACCGCGATGCAGATATCATTCTGGAGGGGTTGCAGGCGGTTACCGCGGAACAGATCAGGAAAGTAGCCGAGAAATATCTGATCGATGATTCACTGACGATTGCCGTGCTGGATCCGCAACCTCTACCAGAAACCACACACCCCCGGAACAGTAACATCGAGCTGAAACATTGACTCGGTTTGTTTCCTGGAGACGATCTGAAAATTGATCGTGACGCCAGTTATTTATTGTTTGCTTCGTGGCCATCCCAGCCGCGAGCTGCTGACTCTTTTTCAGCTCGGTTGATCCCCTATAAATGTCCCGGCCGATCCGCGCCTTCATAAATTGTGCTGCTTTACGGCACAACCTCGCCGTCGTTCGCAGACACGTTCACCAGGCTCGTATCATGGCCGTCGTCAAGGCTGATGCCTATGGTCACGGTTTACTTCGTGTCGCCCGGGCACTTGATGCTGTCGACGGATTTGCGGTACTTGAACTGGAAGCGGCGATTCAGTTGAGAGAAGCCGGATTCAGCCAGCTCATTCTGCTCCTGGAAGGTTTCTTTTCGATAGAGGAAATTGAAGCGATCAATCACTACAGGCTGAGCACGGTAATTCACTGTCATGAACAGCTATCGATGCTGCTGGCCCATAAAAAAACAGGAAAACCGGATATCTTCCTCAAAATCAATACCGGGATGAACCGTCTTGGTTTCAGGCCTGAAGAAGGAAATTCTGTCTTGAACAGGCTCAGACAATGGCATACAGATATCAGTATCACGCTGATGACACATTTTGCCTGCGCCGATGATTTACTGGAAGCAGATCATGTTGATCAGCAACTGGGCAGTTTTGCACGACTCGAGGAAAAACGGGAAGGCTGTATACCCCGAACATTGGCCAATTCTGCTGCAATCCTGCGTTATCCCGGAACACATGCAGACTGGGTACGTCCCGGCATAATACTCTATGGCGCCTCCCCTTTACCGGACAAAACAGGTATCGAACTCGGATTACAACCAGTCATGACTCTGACCAGCCGGATCATCGCTGTACAGCATCTTGATTTTTCGGATCGACTGGGATATGGAGGACAGTTCGTTGCCGATCAGCCGATGCGTGTCGGAGTCGTTGCAGCAGGTTACGCGGACGGGTACCCGCGCCATGCTCCTACCGGAACTCCGGTACTGGTCAACGGCCGACGCACACGCTTGATCGGACGTGTTTCAATGGATATGTTGACTGTTGATCTAAGCGGGATCAATGAAGCTGGTGCAGGGAGCCTGGTAACCCTTTGGGGTGAAGGGTTACCGGTAGAAGAAGTTGCCAGATCAGCACAAACTATCAGTTACGAGCTCCTGGCTGCACTTTCTCCGAGAGTGCAAACCGTGAGCTCTATCCCCTGACTACTGATTGAATTCTGATTATTCAACTTTGGCGTTTTTACGCAGTGATTCGACCACCGCTGCAAACTTGCGCTGCAATACCCGCTGCTGCATATTTTGTTTTACTTCCTCGAAGGAAGGCGGAACAGCGGTCCGGACATCATCCAGACGAATGACGTGCCAGCCAAAAGGGCTCTGTACCGGTTGACTGGTGGTTTCGCCTTTTTTCAGTCTGATCAGCGCATCAGCAAATGGTTTGACGTACACAGCCGCTGAACTCCAGCCCAGTTCGCCACCATTACTCTTGCTGCCAGTGTCAATGGAACGTTCGCCCGCCAGTTTATCGAACGCACTGCCTTTTTTGAGAGCCGCAACCAGATCCTTGGCTTCCTGCTCGGTTTCCACAAGAATATGACGTGCTTTGTATTCCTTGTCGCCCATCTGTGCTTTTACTGATTCATACTCCTTGCGCAATTCGCTGTCGCTGACCGGATTGTTCCGCATGAAATCAGCCTGATATGCTCTGATCAGTATGCCCTGGCGCGCGAGATCGATCTGTGTTACCACCTCCGGGCTACGGTCAAGCCCTTTCTTGATTGCTTCCTGCGCCAGTATCTCTTCCGTGATGAGATTTTCACGTAATGCGTTCCTTACTTCAGCCGAATCGGGCTGGCCCTGCGCTGTTGCGGCCTTGACTACCAGGTCGAGACGTGATTGCGGAATCGCTACGCCGTTGACCTTGGCGACTGTCCCCCCGCTCTGGGCATTCAGAGGAGCAACACAGACCAGCCCCAGAACAGTCAGTGGCACACAGAGAAACTTGGATAAGCGCATAAAATTTCCTTTATTGAATAGTATTAAGTGGTTGACAAATTTTATCTGAGAAGCATACATCTTAACAAAATACAGATGAATCCTTTTCAGAAACAGATAAATTTTTCACAAACTTCCTGAAGGATGTATCCGTAATCCCTGTCACTGCCGCCTGTCTATTCAGGCAGAACCTTCCTGAATGGCTTGACGGTTACTTTTGCATACACGCCAGACAGCAGATACGGGTCTGCGTCTGCCCATTCCCGGGCAGCATCCAGTGATGCAAACTCAGCCACTATCAGACTTCCGGTAAACCCGGCCGGCCCCGGGTCAATGCTATCTATCGCCGGACATGGGCCAGCCAGTAACAGCCTTCCCTGCTCCTGCAATTCACGAATTCTGGCCAGATGTGCAGGGCGGCTGGCAACCCGCTGTGCCAAGCTATCGGGAACATCCTCACCATATATCAAATAAAGCATGTCTGTTTTCTCTCAATCCATATGAATTTTCTGCGATTTCCGGAAAAATCATCTAAGCTCGATTTCATTTCTCCAGAAAAGGTAAAACCGGGTTTACCGTAAGCAACCATTGTTCATGCCAATACAGGCGGCAAACGGGAAGCCAGTGTATTACGCTCAACCGTTGCTGTCCCGAGCAAGGCAAAGCCGTGCAGATTACCGGCTTCATCGTGATAAAGCGCTTTCATGCCATTCTCGATCGCTACGACTTCCCATTCGCCTTGTACAGCAGGGTCAGGAGGTGAGACGACGGTCGGACATGCAGGCGTCTTGACCATTACCGGCATCGCCGGGTAGTGCAGCAGCGTTGGATTGCCAGCAATCGTCGCTGCCAGAGCCCTGCCCGCATGCGCAATCGGCAAAATGAAAGGTAAAACCTTTCCTTCCACTTCTGCACAATCTCCCAAAGCATAAATATTCTGAATACTGGTCTGCAAATAACGATTCACGGCAATGCCGCGATTCACCTGAATTCCAGCAACCGCAGCCAGGCGGGTACGTGGTCTCAGACCCACAGCGGACAGGATCATGTCTGCCTGAACGACTTTGCCACCCTCGTAGAACAACTGATAGTACCCGTTTTCCTTACTGACTCTTTCGACCGTTGTACCGAGTAAAAAATTGACCCCTGCTGCAGTCAGTTTATCGCGAAAGAACCTGCCAGCCTCGGGAGGAAGCAATCGCCCTAACGGTTGTGGGCTCAGGTCGAATACACTTACCTGATAACCTTTTGCTGCAAGATCATTGGCAAACTCGCAACCTATCAGTCCGGCACCCAATATGGCGATATGGCGCTTACTTTCCAGGGCTTCACGAAATTTGCGGTAATCATCCAGATTATTGACGGATAATATTTCATCCACACCTTCTCCCGGTATCGGCAGGCGAATCGGGTCAGCTCCCAGCGCCAGAACGAGTCGATCGTAAGTCAGTTGTCCGCCTTCTTCGAAAGAAACACTGCCTGCAGCAACATCGATAGCGTTGACACTGGTATAAGGCCGCACCGTAATATCCAGTTGCCCGGACATTTGCATGGTACCGGCACTCAAAATCGAATCAGGCGTTTTACCCGTTGCCAATGCATTGGATAACATCGGTTTTGAATAAAAACTGCCGTGATCGGCAGACAGGAGAGTAATCGGTACCGCGGCATCCAGTTTCCGCAATTCACGTACCACCGTATAACCAGCCAATCCGCTTCCCACCACTACCACAGACGGCTGATTCATCTTGATACACCCCACCTGACTCCAGTCAATTTACTTCTCCCTTTTTCTTAAATGGTGAAGCCGGTAATTTTTTGTACATCTCTGCCTGTAATTTCAGATTTTGTACAGCAACCAGCGTATTTTCCAGGTTTTTATTGTACCTCAAGCAAAGAGGATTCCAGTGACATACCAGGGGGAGTTACGTGAAATCACACATCCCTTGATATTGTGAAATATGTCACCATATAGGCGCTTGGCTTGAACGATTATTTTTTATTACTCTCAAAGTCAGATAGGCGTACCAATCAACTTGAAGGAAGAGGATGATGAAACGGATTTTTCTTTTTATAGTAACGAACCTGGCCATACTGTTAATGCTGAGCATCACCCTGCGTCTGCTTGGCGTTGACCGCATACTGGATGCCGAAGGCAGTGAATTAAATTTTAATGCGCTGCTGGTTTTCTCGGCCGTACTGGGATTTGGCGGCTCGCTCATTTCTCTTGCCATGTCCAAGTGGAGTGCAAAACACATGACCGGCGCCATGGTCATTGATGTGCCTTCCAACTCAACCGAGGGCTGGCTGGTGGAAACGGTACGTCGTCAGGCAAAAGCGGCAGGAATAGGCATGCCTGAAGTAGCGATCTACGATTCACCCGATATCAACGCATTTGCTACCGGAATGAACCGGAACAATGCGCTGGTGGCAGTCAGTACGGGATTGTTGCAAAAAATGAACCGGGACGAGGCTGAGGCCGTGCTGGCTCACGAAGTCAGCCATGTTGCCAATGGTGACATGGTAACGCTTGCATTGATCCAGGGGGTCGTGAATACCTTCGTGATTTTTCTCTCCCGGATCATCGGCCATATCGTCGATCGCGCCGTTTTCAAATCGGAAGAAGGGCACGGGCCAGCTTATTTTGTGACCAGCCTGATCGCTCAAATGGTGCTGGGTATCCTTGCCACGATTATCGTGATGTGGTTCAGCCGTCAGCGTGAATTCCGCGCGGATGCCGGCAGTGCGCAGATTTCCGGAAGGAACAAGATGGTTGCTGCGCTGCGGCGGTTGCAGCAGGAGTATGAACCTTCTCATTTGCCAGACAAGATTGCTGCTTTTGGCATCTCCGGACAAAAAAGCCAGATCGGGCGTCTGTTCATGTCGCACCCGCCTCTGGAAGAGCGAATCCAGGCACTGCAATCTGCCTGATGAAACAAAACCGGGGCTGGTAATTTACCCAGCCCCGGCAGAAATACCGTCAATATAACTGCCCTAACCGAATCAATCATCGATTATTATCTCTTCTTCATCAAAATTCACGGGCTCCTCTTCGGAAGCAGCACCGTCATTTTTTATCAGACTCTCTCGTCTTTGCAAATAGGCATCACGGACAAACTCATATTTATCCAGAGAAGCTTCCTCCAGCGTTTTGTCCAGATCCAGTAATTGTTCACGCCGATCGATAAATTCGACAGTCGTAACGGGCAGACGTACGGTCAGCAGATCGAAGCTAGTGTAAATAGCTCTTGCCGGGTGGAAAATGGTACTGTCCACACCAATCCCTACCGTATCTCTTACCGTGCTGGGCCCCAGTATCGGTAACACGAGGTAGGGGCCGCTACCAATTCCATAGAAACCCAAAGTCTGGCCGAAATCTTCATTACGTTTACTGATATCGATATCACTCACCTGACTGATATCGCTGGCCAGATCGATAGCGCCCAACATTCCAAAAGTTGTATTGATCACGATACGTGTTGTGCTTGCCATTGCATCCATGAACTTCAATTGCAGCAACGAATTGGCAGCAACAACGACATCATCGAGATTGGAAAAAAAATTGCCAACGATCATTCTAACCGGAGACGGTATAAACCGCTGATATCCCCTGGCAACAGGCTCCAGCACGACTTCATCCAGTTTCTCATTGAACGAGAATACCGCACGGTTCATCGATTCCAGAGGATCATGCCGATTATCCACAGTGGCACAAGCCGACAGTACACTACCCAATGCCAAGAGTATCAATAGTTTCCGAAAACAAAGAGAGCAAGTAAACATAACCCGTTAATTATTCTTTATATGAATTGGACATATTGCCACAATCAGAGAAATCGCAGTAAACCAACTGGCAAAATATAAACGGCAATCAACTGCATGGATTGAACCTTTCGCTTATTCTACAGAGTTGCTTTCTCCGTTCTTCGCATACCCTGACCAAATATCCGATCAGCCACTGCCAATGTTTTATCGATTTCCTCATTACTGTGCGCAGCAGAAACGAAACCTGCCTCGAATGCGGAAGGAGCGAAATATACGCCCTCTTTCAGCATGGCATGAAAAAAGTGGTTGAATGCCTCACGATCGCTCTCCATCACTTCAGCAAAACTTTCCGGTGGAGATTTTCTGAAATAAAGACCAAACATTCCACCCACCGCCTGTGCACAGAACGCCACACTATGTTTTGCAGCCACCGCAGTCAACCCCTCGGTCAGTTTACGAGTCATGGTCGACAATTTGTCGAAGAAGCCAGGTACCTGGATCTGATGCAATGTTTCCAATCCGGCAGCAACGGCAACCGGATTACCGGAAAGTGTACCTGCCTGGTATACCGATCCCAGCGGCGCAAGACATTCCATCACATCGCGCCGACCACCAAAGGCCGCCATAGGTAGTCCCCCTCCGATCACCTTACCCAGAATGGTCAGATCCGGTTTGATACCATATAATCCTTGCGCACATTCCAAGCCCACACGGAAACCGGTCATCACCTCATCCAGAATCAGTAAACTGCCATGTTTCGTACATAATGTGCGCAATGTCTCTAGAAACTGAGAGGTCGCTTTAATCAGATTCATGTTGCCAGCCACCGGCTCGACAATCACGGCTGCAATTTCAGTACCCATCTTGCTGAAAGTTTCTTCTACCCCTGCCACATCGTTATAGTTCAATACCAGGGTATGGCCTGCCGTCTCAGCAGGAACTCCCGCTGAACTGGGGTGACCAAAAGTCAACGCACCGGAACCGGCTTTGACCAGCAGCGCATCATCATGCCCGTGATAGCAGCCTTCAAACTTAATGATCCGATTTCTGCCGGTATAGCCACGCGCCAGCCGAATGGCACTCATTCCCGCTTCAGTACCGGAACTCACCAGCCGTACCATTTCCAGAGAAGGCAGCAAACGGCACAGTAACTCGGCTATTTCCAGTTCCGCAGCCGTTGGCGCACCAAAAGAGGTACCATGTCCTGCTGCAATCTGGACTGCCCTGACGACATCCGGATGTGCATGCCCAAGAATGAGTGGCCCCCATGATCCGACATAATCGATATAGGATTTTCCTTCCACATCCCAGAAATAGGCGCCCTGCCCCCGTTGAAAAAAAACAGGTGTGCCTCCTACGGATTTAAAAGCCCGTACGGGTGAATTGACTCCTCCCGGAATATATTGCCTGGAACGTTCGAATAGTTGCTGGTTAGTGATCGTCATTGGAATGTTTATAAAGATTATTGAGAAACTTTTGATTCAATCAAATAATTCTGAGAAATACCGCGCGGCAGACTGGATATCTTGTGCACCGAACAAAGCCTGACTGACAGCCACAGCATCACATCCGCTAGCAATCAACATTCCGGCATTATCCAAATCGATACCGCCAATTGCCACGACAGGAATACCCAGTTTCTTTTTTGCAGCAGTCAGCAACTCAATCGGCGCCTGATACGTTCCCGTTTTGGTCATGGATGGATAAAAAGCGCCAAACGCAACATAATCTGCTCCTGCTTCTTCCGCTTCGATCGCGCGGTCGAGCTGATTGTAACAGGAGACCCCGATAATTTTATCCTGGCCCAAATGACATCTGGCTACCGCCGGAGAAATGTCATCCCCACCCACATGTAAGCCCTCTGCATCGATCTCCATGGCCAGATCCAGGTGATCGTTGACGATCAGGGGAACCTGAAACTGCCTGCAGAGCAGATGAATCTCCGCAGCTTGCACAAGTCGCAATCGGCTGTCGGCCGTTTTGTTCCGGTATTGGAGCCAGCTCACTCCACCAGCTAACGCCTGACGAACTGCATCACACAACCGACCGGTATCTGCCATATCGGGGGTAATTGCATAAAGACCACTTACTCCACCCTGTTTCATAGGTTCAGCTGCTGGTACCACCGCCAGTCTCTTCCTCCGGATTTTCGCTCTCTGTCCAGAAAAACCTGTCCGGAATATACTGCCCCATTCCAGGACGGAAACCTGCCTTGAGTGTATGCCAGGTAAAATCCTGCGCCTCATACACACTATCCATAATCGACATACCATGAGCGAGTGAGGCCGCTATTGCAGAAGACAAGGTACACCCCGAACCATGAAACGATCCGGGTAAACGCTGCCACGCATCGGAGCGGACCACGCCATTGGCATCGTAAAGTATGTTGACTACCTCTGGCGTGTTTTCGTGAGCGCCTTTGATGAGCACATAACCACATCCCCATTGCAGCAGCCGGTCTGCACTCTGTTTCAGATCCAGTATTTCCGGATCATCCTCGTCATCGAGCGCAATACGCCTGGCTTCCATACTATTGGGTGTAACAATGGTTGCCTGAGGAAACAGCATTTCACGCATGGCCGCAATGACTTCTTCATTGGCAAACGTGTCACCGCGGCCGGAAGCCAGGACGGGATCCAGCACCAACGGGATATCCGGATAATCCGATATGATTTCAGCAATGGCCGAGATGATTTCAACACTGCCCAGCATGCCGATCTTGAATGCCTGTACCGGCATATCCTGCAGAACGGTCCGTGCCTGATCAGTAACCCATTCGGCATCCATCACGAATATATCCTCAACACCGGTCGTATCCTGCACAGTCACGGCAGTAAGCACAGTAAGCGGATGGCAGCCCATTCCGGCAAGTGTCAGTATGTCCGCCTGGATACCAGCCCCCCCGCTCGGGTCGCTGGCAGCAAAGGATAATACGATTGGTGGTGGTAGAGACATGCACTAATACCGTAAAATGTCATTTTAACTTAAGCAAATCTACTTATCTATTATGACTACAGAGGACAACCAGGTTTACAATCGTTATATGTGCATGATTTGTGGTTTCATCTATGACGAAGCAGAAGGGTGGCCACAGGATGGTATTCCTGCCGGAACCCGCTGGGAAGACGTTCCCATGAACTGGACATGTCCTGAATGTGGTGCACGGAAAGAAGATTTTGAAATGGTCAAGGTGTAATGCGTATTCTTCATACCATGTTGCGGGTAGGCAATCTGGAACGTTCGATCCGGTTTTATACCGATGTTCTGGGAATGCAGATCCTGCGCCGCAAGGACTACCCGGAGGGAAAATTCACCCTCGCTTTTGTCGGTTATCAAAGTGAAACAGAAGGTACGGTACTGGAACTGACTCATAACTGGGAAACCGATCACTACGATCTCGGAACAGGTTTTGGACATATTGCCATTGAAGTCGACAATGCCTATGAAGCCTGTGAGAAAGTCCGGAATCTTGGTGGTCGCGTTACGCGCGAAGCAGGTCCGATGAAGCATGGGGCTACCGTTATCGCCTTCATAGAGGATCCGGATGGTTACAAAATAGAGTTCATTCAGAAGAAAACAGCATAGCCGTTTATATGCCTGAATATTCTGTATACAATACGGTTTGGCAGTTCCTCAAACCATATTTATGATGGTATGTTACTTTACTGCAGGTTACCGGTACCGGCAAAACCATCATGTCACGGATTCCTGAAAAGTGCTTGCGTTTACAGGCATGTCAGGCATTCATGAGATATTCAGAAAAATTTCTACTGCACATCTCGTGTTAATGGCATAAACAATCCTGACTGTTCAACTATTGGAATAACCAATCACATAGACAGGTGAACAAAATGGGTACAACGATCCATGAAGAAACAAGTGCAGCTCAACCTCCATTGAATTTTACCGATGGTGCTGCCAGCAAAGTAAAAGAACTGATTGAAGAAGAGGATAATCAGGCGCTCAAATTAAGGGTTTTCGTCAGTGGTGGCGGCTGCTCCGGGTTCCAATACGGCTTTACCTTCGATGAGATCGTCAACGAAGATGATTTCGTGATGGAAAAGCAGGGAGTGAAACTATTGGTCGATTCGATGAGCTTTCAGTACCTGGTAGGCGCAGAAATCGACTATCAGGAAAGTGCCCAAGGCGCACAGTTCGTTATCAAAAATCCATCCGCAGCCAGCACATGCGGATGCGGCTCTTCCTTCTCGGTCTGAAGTCTCAGGCCGGGTAAATCGCACCCAGCGTCCGGCTGCCAGTTGCGCCGGTTACAGCAGGAAGATTGCCAGGAGCGCGTTCAATCGATTGTCGCGCCAGCCAGGCGAATGCGCACGCCTCCACCCAGTCAGCCTCGATACCCAGTGCATCAGTTAGGTTGATTCTCCGACCCGGTAATTGCTGCTGCAACCGGGTAACCAGGGTGCCGTTATGCGCCCCTCCCCCGCATAAATAGAGCTCACGGACAGCAGGATAGTAAGTCTCGACTGAATCGGTGATCGTTCGCACAGTCAACTGCAGCAACGTGGACTGAACATCCTGTGTAGCTTCATCACCCCTCAAACAAGGTTGCAACCAGTCAAGACTGAACATTTCTCTGCCGGTACTTTTTGGTGGTGGCAAAGAAAAATAGGGAAAATTCAGCAGATTTTCCAGTAGTGGATTGATCACCCTTCCTGATTCCGCCCATGATCCATTGTGGTCATAAGTCATACCTGTATGCTTCAGACACCAGGCATCCATCAACATATTCCCTGGTCCACAGTCAAAGCCATTCACACCGCCACTGACGGGTAAACTGGTTATATTGGTGATCCCACCGATATTGATGATCAGGCGGTGAATATCCCGGTGTGCAAACATTTCATGATGAAATGCAGGAACCAGTGGTGCTCCCTGCCCTCCGGCAGCAATATCACGACTCCTGAAATCAGTCACGACAGTCATACCTGTCAATTCCGCCAGCAGGGCACCATTTACCAGTTGGATACTGTAGCCGTTTTCCGGTTGCGGGCAATGCCTGATCGTCTGGCCATGGCAGCCAACTGCTATGATCTCCCCGGGATCAATCCCGGATTTCTCAAGCAACCGTCCCACTGCTTGCGCATACCACCCTGACAACTGGTTACTCAGTATAGCTGCACGGTGCAGTTCATTTTCACCGGCCTGATTCAGGCCCAACAGCGCAGCTCGGAGAGACTGATCATAGGGAATATAACAAGTATGCAGCAGCGAAAACGACGGCCCGGAGAAATCTACCAGTACTGCATCGATACCATCCAGACTGGTACCCGACATGATGCCGACGTAATACATTTCATCCGATATGTGTACTGCCCGGAACTGAATCAGTTCAACGCAGCAAAGCTGGAATTACGCAGCAGATCAAGCTGGGAAAGCAACTCGCTGGTTTGTCTACGGAAAGTTGAATAATGTTTCTTACTAATGGGCTGAGCAGCCGGCATGACGATTCTGGAAGGATCACGCTGAACACCGTTTACCCGTAACTCATAGTGGAGATGCGGACCGGTTGCCATTCCGGTTGACCCAACAAAACCGATAACATCCCCCTGCCTGACACGCTTTCCTTTCTGCAATCTCTTGTCGAAACCCGAAAGATGACCATACGCAGAGCTGTACTGTGCATTATGTTTGAGTACCACCAAATTTCCGTAGCCATTCTGCCAGCCCTTGTATTCAACGATACCATCCGCCGTCGCCATCACAGGCACTCCTCTCGGAGCAGCATAGTCGACTCCCCTGTGGGCGCGCCATCGCTTCAATATGGGATGATAGCGCGCATTGGAGAATCCGGAGCTGATCCGGGAAAATTTCAGAGGTGCCATCAGGAAAGGTCGACGCAGGCTTTCTCCTTCAGGTGTGTAGTATTCACCCTTACCGTCTGATGGTTGAAAATAAACGGCTCTCCGGGATTTACCCTTATTGAAAAACTCTACTGCAAGCACTCGGCCCACCTGAATTTTTCCACCTTCATCCTGCCTGGATTCATAAACGACTGTAAAATAGTCACCTTTCTGGATATCCCGATGGAAGTCGATACTGCTGGAGAAAATATCGATCATCTGAGAAGCAATTGTACTCGGCAAATCGGCCTTATCAACGGCTGCAAACAATGAAGTGCTGATTACCCCTGAACCGATCTGGATATGAGTATCACTTTTACCGGATTGCTCACTCAGTTCAAACGCACCGTCCACTTTTTCAACCTGGAACTGCTCACCATTTCCATAGAAATAACGTAATGTCAGCAATTCTCCATCTGGACGAGTTTCCGCATGAACGACTTCGCCCGGCTTAAGCTGGCTCATTGCCTTGCTGCCACGAGTCGCATCCAGAAAATTGTTTTTATCTTCCTGGCTGATTTCAAGGCGAGCAAGAATCGCTACAATGGTATCCCCCCGGCGTATACTTTCCTGGTGCCAGAATGTCATCTCGGGGTCAGAAGATGCAAATTTTTCCGGAAGCTGTAAAGGACGAACGATTTTTTTACCAGGTATTTCATGCGGGGGAGCATCAGGAACGATCCCGAAGGCAGTAACCATTCCGAATAACGGCAAACTGGACAAAATGGTTATCCAGCGTACTTTTTTTTGTGCGAGAACAGCGAGCTTTTGCGCTAGAATGCTTCTTCTTTTGCGAGGTGACTGGTAGTAAATCAAATGCCATCACTCCTATTTCGTCTGTTGGAAACTTTTTAAGTCTAACATGGAAATGCATAAATATGATGACGACTGATTTTTTGTTGAGTAGCCGTGTCTGAATCAATTTCTCATCAACTGCAGCTAATCAGGCGCGGCTGTCAGGAGCTGCTGATCGAAGAGGAATTCGCACAGAAGCTCGCCCAGGGCAGGCCTCTCAGAGTTAAAGCCGGCTTTGACCCAACCGCACCGGATCTGCATCTGGGACATACCGTCCTGCTGAACAAGCTGCGCCAGCTTCAGGATCTCGGCCATCATATTCTGTTTCTGATTGGTGATTTTACCGGAATGATTGGTGATCCCAGCGGCAAAAGCGCCACACGTCCGCCCCTGACACGCGAGCAGATTACGCAAAATGCAGACACTTATGCATCTCAGGTATTCAAAATACTTAAACCTGAGCAGACAGAGGTGGTTTTCAATTCATCGTGGATGGATAAATTCAGCGCGGCGGATGTCATCAGGCTAGCGGCCACTTATACTGTCGCACGCATGCTGGAGCGGGACGATTTCAGCAAACGCTATCACGAGAACCGGCCAATCGCCATTCATGAGTTTCTTTATCCGCTCGTTCAGGGCTACGATTCAGTGGCATTGAAGGCTGATCTCGAACTGGGCGGCACCGATCAGAAATTCAATTTACTGGTAGGACGTGAATTACAGAAGCATTATGGTCAGCCACCCCAATGCATCCTGACCATGCCTCTTCTGGAAGGACTCGATGGTATCCAGAAAATGTCCAAGTCACTCAACAACTATGTCGGCATCAATGAATCACCTGCTGAGATATTCGGCAAACTGATGTCGGTAAGCGATACTCTGATGTGGCGTTATATCGAATTACTGTCTTTTGAATCACTGGAAACCGTACGCCAGTGGCAAAATGAAGTGGAATCAGGCTGTAATCCGCGTGAAATCAAAATGCGATTCGCTCGGGAAATCGTGGCACGTTTCCATAGTCAGACTGATGCCGTTCGAGCGGCAGAAGAATTCGAAGCCCGTTTCAGCAAAGGTGTCATCCCTGACGATATTCCGGAGAAGAAGCTGTATATTCAGGATGCCGGACTGGCTCTTCCACAACTGCTCAAGCTGGCCGGGTTGACTGCCAGTACCAGTGAAGCTCTGCGCATGATCGAGCAGGGCGGGGTAAAACTGAATGGAGATAAGGTAAGCGACAAAACCCGGATCATCCCATCCAATGTCACCGTCATTGCCCAGATTGGCAAGAGAAAGTTTGCGAAAGTTACCCTCGTAACCGAACAAAGCGGCAAACAGGCAAACTGACGGAATTGCCCGGCAATCTCTTTTTGTACGACCACAATCTCCTCGATTCAGGCTGATTGCTTGATTCAATGCGGTGAAAATGATACTGAAAAGCAAGTAGCCGTTTTAATTCTTGTCAGGAGGATGGGCCATCACCGTTCTGCGGAGACGACTGAACTTCCCTGATGACTTCCTGAAAATCTCCTACATCCTCAAAACTTCTGTATACCGAAGCAAAGCGTATGTAAGCCACTTTATCCAGGCTGTAAAGCTCCTGCATGACCCATTCACCGATCGTGCGTGATGAAATTTCCTGCACCCCGCTTCCCAGCAGTTTTTGCAGTATGCGCTCGATTGCAGCATCCACCTGCCCGGTTGGAACCGGGCGTTTGTGCAACGCCCGGGCAAAGCTGGTGTAGAGTTTTTCCCGGTTGAATTCCACACGATTACCATCTTGCTTGATGACCTGCGGGAAACGCAATTCAACCGTCTCATAGGTTGTAAAGCGCTTCTCGCATTCCACGCAACGCCGTCTGCGCCTGATCCGTGCACCTTCCTCACTGATTCGCGAATCAACTACACTGGTATCCTCAGCACCGCAGAACGGACATCTCACCGCCACACCTCCAAATTGAAACGAACATCAGTTTCCATACACCGGAAACTTCGTACACAATGCCTGCGCTTTCCGGGCGACCTGATCCAGCACTGCTGTGTTGGCCGGAGCATCCAGCACATCAGCCACCAGATTGGCAAGTTCCTCGGACTCAGGCTCCTTGAATCCGCGCGTAGTAATGGCCGGAGTACCGATCCGTATTCCACTGGTAACGAAAGGTTTTTGCGGATCATTCGGAATCGCATTCTTGTTGACGGTAATATGCGCCGCCTCCAGCGCGGATTCTGCCTCCCTTCCTGTCAGATTTTTGGCACGCAGATCGACCAGGAACATATGGCAATCCGTACGGCCAGATACGATACGCAGGCCGCGCTGTTGCAGCACCCTTGCCATGACACGTGCATTCTCGATGACCTGCTTCTGGTAATCCTTGAACGCCTGGCTGGAGGCTTCCTTGAAAGCCACTGCTTTGGCCGCGATGACATGCATCAGCGGGCCGCCTTGTGTCTGCGGAAATACTGCCGAATTGAGTGCCTTTTCATGTTCCGGCTTGGCCATGATTACTCCGCCACGCGGACCACGCAGTGTTTTATGTGTGGTACTGGTGACAAAATCAGCGATTCCCACAGGATTGGGATAGTAACCGGCAGCAATCAATCCGGCATAGTGCGCCATATCAACAAACAGATAGGCACCCACGTTGTCAGCAATCTGACGAAAAGCTTTCCAGTCTATGACTCGTGCATAGGAGGATGCTCCAGCCACGATCATGCGCGGTTTATGCTCATGTGCAAGCCGCTCCAGTTCTGCGTAATCGATCTCTTCGGTTTCCGGATTCAGACCGTAAGAGATTGAATTGAATATCTTGCCACTCATATTGACTGCTGATCCGTGAGTCAAATGTCCACCATGAGCCAGCGACATACCCAGGAGCGTATCTCCGGGCTTCAGAGCCGACAGATAGACCGCGGCATTTGCCTGAGAACCGGAGTGTGGCTGCACGTTGACATATTCCGCATTGAACAGATTCCGGAGACGGTCGATAGCAAGCTGCTCGACGATATCCACATACCTGCACCCCCCGTAATACCGCTTGCCCGGATACCCTTCAGCATACTTGTTTGTCAGTACGGTACCCTGTGCCTGTAAAACGGCCGGACTGGCATAATTTTCCGAGGCAATCAGCTCGATATGATCTTCCTGCCGCTGTACTTCACCTTTGATAGCCTGCCATAAATCCGGATCGACCTGCTCAATCGTCAAGCTCTGTGAAAACATAATATTTCTCTCTGATTTTTATTGAAAAACGGCCATTCTATCATCGCGCCATATTGCAAGCTGTAATTGTAACATGACTTTCCGCCCATGAAACAGATACGGTTCCCGGGCATGAAATCCTTGTATCAATTTGACTTCATTTACCGAATTGGCGATGATAAAAAAAGCATCATATTATTTCATTTCACTCTGAACAGGAGCTTTTCATGGCTACAAACACATTCAAGCAACAGGTCGATTCCATCATTCAAAGCAGACACCTGCTGCAGCATCCGTTCTACATTGCCTGGACCGAAGGCAAACTGACTCGTGAACAGTTACGCCACTATGCTGAGCAGTATTTCTACAATGTGCTGGCAGAGCCTACCTATCTCAGCGCAGTTCACTTCAATACCCCGCATTTCCATAATGTGGAAAATAGTGGTGATATCAGCATTCGTCAGGAAGTTCTGAAAAACCTGATCGATGAAGAACACGGAGAGAAAAATCATCCTGCTCTGTGGAAAGCATTTGCATTTGCGCTGGGAGCCGACGATGCCAGCCTGACACAAGCCGATGCGCTGCCGGAAACAGAAAACCTGGTGGCAACTTTCCGTGATATCTGCATCAACGAACCATTCTATGCAGGATTGGCCGCATTACATGCGTTCGAATCTCAGGTGCCTGATATTGCTGCCGTCAAAATCGATGGTCTGGCCAAGTTTTACGGTATGAAAGATCCGGACAGCTACGAATTCTTCTCGGTTCATCAGACAGCCGATATCTTCCATTCACAAGCCGAATGGGCAATCATCGAGAAATTTGCCGATACACCGGAAAAACAGGCTGAAGTACTGGCCGCTACACGCCGGGCTTGCGATGCACTGTGGAAATTCCTGGATGGTATCCACGAAAATTACTGTGCCAATCTCATTTGCGAGGAAAAAACCGCAGCCACCCTGCACTGATCCTGCAAGTCTGATAAGCAAACGACCCATACCGGGCAGTCGCCTTCCTTAAACCGGAGATGACTGCCCGATCGTCTTTCTGGCCTCTCGTTTTTTCTCTTTCCTTTTCCCGCTCAGTGGCCTGATTCCATCCAGCCTGGCAAAGCAGATCTGACCAATAGTCTCCAGAAAATCCTGCAGATAACGCAATGAGGCATCCTCTTCCCGCACCGAAAGGTACAGATCGCTCCACAATCCACGGGTGCCGATACGTTTGGCAATCACATACTCGTAATCCAGATAGTTTTTGATGCCCCAACCGGGCAACGCGGCAATTCCCCGCCGGCTCGCCACCAGTTGCAGAATGGCCACGGTCAGCTCGGTCGTTCGCCGCTGCCAGCTGACGCCAGCGGGAATCAACACCTGCCGGATCAGATCGATCCGTTCCTCGGGGACCGAATAGGTAATCAATACATCCTGTGCAAAATCAACCGCCTCCAGTACCCGTTTGTTACCGAGTACATGATCTGGCGCCAGCACTGCCAGAATCTCAAAGCGGAACAGCGGAAAATGAACGATCCCCTGTTGCGGCCTGTTTTCGGAGCCGATCACCACATCGGCAATATCCTGTCTGAGCAGCGCTACCGGATCACTGTGAAAACCGGAAACCAGATCGAGTTCCACTTCCGGCCAGTGCTGCCGGAAATCATCCATGATGGGCATCAGCCAGTCGAAACAGGTATGACATTCCAGCACGATCCGCAAACTTCCTGCCGCCTGCCGGGCTATTTTTGCCAGATCCCGCTCTGCTGACTGAACTTCTCCCAGTATTTTCTCCGCCAGTTTTACCAGACGTTTACCTGCCTCCGTCAACTGCACGGCATGACCGCTGCGTTGAATGAGGGGCAACTGATAATACTCCTGCAATGCCTTGATCTGATGAGATAGCGCGGACTGAGTCAAATGCACACGCTGCGCTGCCAGCGAAATGCTGCCGGTCTCGTGTAATGCATTCAACGTACGGAGATGCCGCAATTCGATCATATATGAAAATTATTCATATTTTATTACAAAAAGTTTCATTTGATTCATTATAGAGCATTCTACAGAATGGTGATTTTTCCGATCATGTAGAGAGAATTGAATGAGAACACTGACACATAACCTCGGATTTCCGAGAATCGGCGCACAACGCGAATTAAAAAAAGCACTCGAAACTTACTGGAAAGGACAAAACGATGTCGATCAACTGCTGGCCACAGCGCGTGCAATCCGTACCGGTAACTGGCTGTTACAGCAAAAGGCAGGAATCGATCTGATCCCGGTAGGCGATTTTTCACTGTACGACCACATACTCGACATGACCACGTTACTCGGAGCGATTCCTCACCGTTTCGGGAATACCGGTGACAAAATTTCGCCCGATCTGTACTTTGCCATGGCGCGTGGCACCGCCGACCAGCCGGCAATGGAAATGACCAAGTGGTTCAACACCAATTACCACTACATCGTTCCGGAATTTGATGACACCACCCAATTCCGCCTGGCATCCGACCGATTGTTCCAGGAAATCGAAGACGCTAAAGCACTGGGAATAACTGCAAAAGCTGTCCTGATCGGTCCGCTGACCTATCTGTACCTTGGCAAGGAAGTCACACCCGGTTTTCAGCGACTGGATCTGCTCCCCCGCCTGCTGCCGGTTTACCGGGAAATCCTGCAAAAAATCGCTTCGCTGGGTGTGGAATGGGTACAAATCGATGAGCCCATCCTTTCTCTCGATCTCGAACAACCCTGGCGGGATAGTTTTGCAGAAGCCTATCACACACTGCATGACGGCAGCTGTCGCCTGCTGCTCACCACTTACTTCGGTACGGTTGATCACCATCTTACCCTGCTCAAGAATCTGCCGGTGGATGGGCTGCATATCGACGTAAGCAGCGCCCCGGAACAGCTCGAATCATTTCTCACCGAAGATTTCTCCGGTAAAACACTGTCGCTGGGTTGCATCGATGGACGCAATATATGGCGCGCCGATCTGTCGCAAAAACTGGAAACACTGTCGCAGGCTGCATCCCGATTTGCGGGTGAACTCTGGATTGCTCCGAGCTGCTCCCTGCTGCATTGCCCGGTGGATCTGGCACTGGAAACGAAACTGGAGCCGGAAATCAAAAATTGGCTGGCATTTTCCGCTCAAAAGCTGGAAGAAATGACTACACTCGGGCGTGGATTGAATCAAGGTAGAGAATCAGTCGAAGCGATTCTGACTGCCTCGGATGAAGCCAGGCGATCGAGAACGGAATCCAGCCGCATCCATAATCCGATCGTTCACCAGAGAGTCGATAATCTGACCGAGCGTGACAGTCAGCGTAACCACCCCTTTGCAACCCGAAAACATCTGCAACAGCAGCGCTTCAATCTGCCCCTGCTGCCTACCACTACGATAGGCTCCTTTCCACAAACTGCCACTATCCGTCAGGCACGTGCTGCATTCAGAAAAAATGAGCTCAGTCATCTCGAATATCTGTCAGCCATGCGTGCCGAAATTCGGGAAATGATTCGCAAACAGGAAGAAATCGGGCTGGATGTGCTGGTTCATGGCGAACCTGAGCGCAATGACATGGTGGAATATTTCGGCGAACAATTATGGGGCTATGCCTTCACGGAAAATGGCTGGGTACAAAGCTACGGTTCCCGCTGTGTCAAGCCTCCCATTTTGTATGGTGATGTCTACCGTCCTGAAGCCATGACTGTCGAATGGATAAAATATGCTCAGAGCCAGACCGGTAAACCGGTCAAAGGTATGCTGACCGGGCCGGTCACCATGCTGATGTGGTCATTCGTACGCGATGATCAGCCGAGATCGACCACTGCACTGCAACTGGCGCTGGCAATTCGTGATGAAGTCGCAGATCTGGAAAATGCCGGCATCGGCATGATTCAGATCGATGAACCGGCATTTCGTGAAGGGCTCCCGCTCAGAAAACAGGACTGGAAATCTTATCTGGACTGGGCGGTAAAAGCATTCCGTGTCGCTAGTTCCGGCGTGAAAGACGAAACTCAGATTCACACTCATATGTGCTATTCCGAGTTTCACGATATCCTGCCGGCCATCGCCGAACTGGATGCCGATGTAATCACGATCGAAACTTCACGCTCCCGCATGGAACTGCTGGATGCCTTCGTGAAATTTTCCTACCCGAATGAAATCGGCCCCGGTGTGTATGACATTCATTCCCCCCGGGTACCTGATGCATCGGAAATGTTTGAACTGCTGAAAAAGGCTTCCCGGTATATCGATCCCACGCTGTTGTGGGTCAACCCGGATTGCGGCCTGAAAACACGCAACTGGCCGGAAACGCAGACAGCCTTGCAAAAAATGGTGGATTGCGCAAAAACCCTGCGCAGCGCGCTGCAAGCCTGACCACCAGCCTCTTCCCTGTGGTTACCGGGTACGATTCCAAGCCAACCTTTCCCTGGCTGCCTGCCCGTGTAACCGTCATCACCCCAAATACCAGCCTCACTCACTATTTGGATTTCGAGTGACATAACTTCGGATCAAAGAAAAATGGAGACAGTCAGAAAAACGATTAACTCAGCACCTTTTGCAAATCTGACAGCAAGGCAAAGTTGTTGGTGTTACCTCCGCCAGCAGAGATATCGACCATATAGCCTCATGGCCAACACCCCACACTGACGGCGATGGTGAAACGGGCAGGTTTTTCTGCGAATTCAGCACCTGCGGAGAGCTTTTGCAATCCGCATTCTCAGCGCATTGAGCTTGATGAAACCTGCTGCATCAGCCTGATGATAAGCCCCACCATCTTCTTCAAATGTCGCAATGTCGGGGTCAAATAACGAGTCGGTCCGGGAATCACGCCCGACAACCATCACATTACCCTTATACAATTTGACTCTGACCCGGCCATTCACATTCACCTGGGATTCATCGATGAGCACCTGCAACAGTTTTCTTTCCGGACTCCACCAGTAACCGTTATAAATCAGCGCTGCATAACGCGGCATCAGATCATCTTTCAAATGCGCAACTTCGCGGTCAAGCGTAATGGATTCGATTGCACGATGGGCACGCAACATGATCGTGCCACCAGGCGTTTCATAACAGCCGCGTGATTTCATCCCGACATAACGGTTTTCCACCAGATCGAGACGGCCGATACCATGTTTTCCACCCAACTGGTTAAGCCTGGTCAGAATGGCTGCGGGAGACAACCTTTCACCGTTCAATGCAACAATATCACCGCGTTCATATTCCAGATCCAGATATTCAGGCTCACTCGGAGCAGTTTCAGGCGAGACTGTCCAGCGCCACATACTCTCCTCCGGCTCCGCAGCCGGATCTTCCAGCGCACGCCCCTCATAAGAAATATGGAGCAGATTGGCGTCCATGCTGTAGGGCGATCCTGCCTTCTGCTTCATTTCGATCGGGATACCCTGCTTCTCGGCATAAGTCAGCAGTTTTTCACGCGAAGTCAGATCCCACTCGCGCCAGGGAGCAATTACCCGAATATCCGGCTGCAACGCATAGTAACCAAGCTCAAAACGTACCTGGTCATTTCCCTTCCCGGTAGCACCGTGAGAAACCGCATCCGCGCCGGTCTGCTGCGCAATTTCAACCTGACGTTTGGCAATCAGCGGCCGGGCAATACTGGTCCCGAGCAGATATTCCCCTTCATAAATCGTATTGGCACGGAACATGGGAAAAACATAGTCACGCACGAACTCTTCGCGCAGATCCTCGATGAAGATTTCCCTGATGCCAAACTGTACGGCTTTGGCACGTGCCGGCTCAATCTCCTCGCCCTGGCCGATATCCGCCGTAAAAGTAACCACCTCACACTGATAGGTATCCTGCAGCCATTTCAAAATGACTGAGGTATCCAGCCCCCCTGAAAATGCCAGTACTGCTTTCTTGACTTTATCCATGTCTCTTCACAATTAAAAAATTCCCGAATAACCGAAAACTACCTGACACCAATCCTGCCCAGCAGTAAATATTCCATCAGTGCTTTTTGTGTATGCAGCCGATTCTCGGCTTCATCCCATACTACTGACTGAGGGCCATCAATGACCTCCGCATCCACTTCTTCACCGCGGTGTGCCGGCAGACAATGCATGAACAGGGCTTCTTCTTTGGCACAGGCCATCATCTCAGCATCCACCCGGAAATCTGCAAAATCATTTTTGCGTGTATCCGCCTCATCCTCGAAACCCATGCTGGTCCACACATCAGTCGTGACCAGATCGGCGTCTTTTACTGCATCATGCGGAGAGACAAACTGTTCGTAGTGATCCGTGCCATACAGACCCGCCCGTTCCGGCTCCACTTCATAACCCGGTGGCGTGGAAACATGCACGTTGAAGTCAAACACCTCAGCAGCCTGCAGCCAGGTATTGCATACATTATTGGAATCACCGATCCAGGCTACGGTCTTACCTGCAATACTTCCACGATGTTCCATGAAAGTGAAAATATCTGCCAGAATCTGGCAGGGATGGTATTCATCTGTCAAACCATTGATCACCGGTACCCGTGAATTTTCAGCAAAGCGTTCAATGACCCCATGCTCGTGAGTACGTAAGGTGATGATATCGACCATTCTTGAGATAACCCTGGCAGCGTCCTCCACCGGCTCACCACGACCCAGCTGAGTATCGCGTGTCGAAAGGTAAATAGCACTACCACCCAATTGGTGCATCCCTGCCTCGAATGAAAGACGTGTACGGGTCGAATGTTTCTCGAAAATCATGGCGAGCGTACGATCGGTCAGTGGCCAGTAGCGACGGTATTGCTTGAATTCATTTTTGATCCAGCGTGTCCGGTCGAACAGGTATTCATATTCCTGGCGGTCAAAATCCTTGAATTGTAAAAAATGCCTGATCTGCATAAGTGATTTTTACTAATGAAAAATTTTCGAGAACACTCGTGTCCTGCCTCGATCATCAGATCAACGGGACTGAAATCCGGTCGCATCTGGAAAAATACAGCAAGCAGGGAATCTGCCGGGGGATAGATCTCTCTGGCAGTCGTCGTATAACGGCTGCCTGATGGCTATTTCACCCGGCTCTCAAGAAACCAGGTAATGAGTGCAGAAACCTCGGTCACCACCTGTTCTGCTTCTGCTTTCTGCATATTTAATGCCGGCAGCAACCGCACCACTTTCTCGGAGGTGACATTGACCAATACACGACGTTTCAGTGCTTCAGGCACAAGCTCGCTGCAGGGTACCGGCAACTCGATCCCGATCATCATCCCCTGCCCGCGAATTTTCAGCACATCCTGCCAAGCCTGTAAACGACGCCCGAATTCCTCCCACATGAAATTACCGATGGTTACCGCATTATCCATCAGCCCTTCCTGTTCGATGATATCGAGGGTAGTCAATGCTGCCCTGCATGCCAGCGGATTGCCACCAAAGGTGGAGGCATGGTTACCGGGTTTGAATACTTCCGCTGCTTTCCCACCCGCCAGACACGCACCAATCGGCACGCCAGAACCCAAACCTTTTGCCAGTGTCATGGCATCCGGCATGACCTCACTGTGCTGAAAAGCAAACCACTTGCCCGTACGCCCCAGACCGCACTGTACTTCATCGAGCATCAACAGCCAGCCATTCTGATCACAAATCCTGCGCAGCCCCTGCAGATAATTGGCCTGTGGAAAATTGACTCCCCCTTCACCCTGATAGGTTTCCAGCAGGATAGCCACGATTTCTCTGTTGTTGGCTGCTACTTTGTTGACTGCTTCCAGATCATCGTAAGGCACCCGCACGAACCCGGTCAGCAACGGTTCAAAACCTGCCTGGGTTTTGCGGTTACCCGTGGCAGTCAGTGTTGCCATCGTCCGGCCATGAAATGAACGTTCCATCACAATGATCGTCGGCAGGTTGATTCCCTGGTTATGGCCATAAAGTCGCGCCAGCTTGATGGCAGCCTCGTTTGCTTCCGCTCCGGAATTACAGAAGAAGGCTTTCTCCAGGCCCGACAGGCTGGTCAATCTGTCAGCCAGTCGTTCCTGATGCTGGATATGGTAGACATTGGAAGTATGGATCAACGTCGATACCTGCTCGCACAGTGCCTTTACCAGCACTGGATGGCAATGCCCGACTCCGCAAACCGCGATACCCGATAACGCATCGAGGTAACGGTTACCCTGATCATCCCACAGCCAGACTCCCTCGCCCTTGACAAAGGTAACAGGAAGCCGTGCATAAGTATTCATTACATGAGACACGAAAGTACACCTGATATTTTTCTGATCCTGAAACAATATGGCGGCTTGCGCCGCCACTCCAGTGGGTTAATCCCCCCCACATCCAAATTTAATAATGTTCACTTATTTATCATTCTATTTCAAGCAGTTTTTCTGATAGTGCCTGGAATGACAGCTCATCAGCACTGCCATTCCAGGCTATTTTCTCTGCCAGGAACCATTTTCCTGCTGATACCACCAGCCTGATCTGGCCGATGCAATCCATCGCTGGGCGAATGTCGAACGGATATTGCCTTCCCACTCGGGATGATTATTGGCCAATGCAATTTCACGATAGAGTGCGTTACGATCCTGATTCTCGGCAGCCACAAGGGAATTGACTGATTGCCGTCCGGATAATGGTACGGCATTAGCGTCACGCAGAACGATCAGACCATCACGAGTCAGACCTACCGCACCGCTGTCATAAAATGGCACCAGTTGACCATGACGCTGTCGCATGTTTTGCTTCAACCGGGTAACCGCCGGGGTATTGGCTTCAAAATCCACTGCAGTCGCAGTACCGGCATACAAAAGGCAGCCCAGTGATACCAGCATCATGAATCGGACTAACTGTTTATACATGGATATTTCCTCTCAAGAACAGGGTTCCCACGGCCATGCAAAATCTTATGGTTTGGTTTTGCCGGTTTCACTGTCAGTTTTATCGCTGACATCATTACCCGGTTTATTCCCTGACCGATCATTTTTGCCGCTGTTCCCATCGGTCTGCCATACTTCTTCGATGATTTTATCAGCCACTTTTTCGGCCGCTGCCGCCGGAAAGTAGATGTTGATGGTTACACAGCCAGTCAGTACAAAACCGGCAGCTACCAGCAGAATCGGGGTGTAATAACTTTTTGTCATCGTCATCAGTGAATAATCGGGTTGCCGCTCTCAATGGCATGTCTCAGGCGCTCGAGCAGCTCAGGCCAGTCCACTTTCCGATTATAGCCGGTAATGGTAATTGCCGGTATGCCACTGCCCTTGATCAGCATATAGCCTCCATCATGAGTTGCCGGTCCTATTCCTCCCATATTGCAGACACTGCCGCGTAACTTGCAGCTCCAGCCGATTTCCGCATAGCCAAATTGCTCGAACAAACCAAGAAAACTTTTCTGAATAGCTGTCACCGCCAATCCACCTCCCAGTGCAATAAGATTTTTGATTGCCGCCTGACTGATCCTGCGTTTGTAATCTCCCGCGCTGCTGGCCAGTTTTGCGTCAAACTTCACCGGCTCCCAGTTAATCAACTCAAGGTCATCGATTTCCACATCGACTCGCCCCTGCATATTTCCAAACGAGTAGGCACGCGTCAACAGATCAAGGTCGATATGATACATGGCCATATCCATGGTCAAGTGCGGTGTCAGGCTGAGGGGGCCGGACAATGCCAGATTTCTGGCTACCGCAACCCCGTCGAATATTCCAAAAACGAGTTCGCCGTCCATCGTCATAATTGAATTGGCGTAGCTCATTCTCGGTATGGTGCCGGACAATGTCCCGAACATCGGTTGAATATGCAGGGATTCGGTCAGTTTCTCCATGGAGATCGGGGCAAGTAATCCATCGAATTGCCATTGCCAGCCGGACGCCTGCATGGACGCCACGAAATTTTCTATCAGCATTTTTCCGTCCAGTACCGGTATTTCTGCACGAGGGATACTGAACCGCATCCCGTCAGTCCCGATCGGGATATATGTCTCCCCTAGAGGGATTCCCACCATCTGGGCGTTGCTGAACCGGATCGACCCATCCCGTTTTTCGTTGCTATTCCATGGTATATGGGCATTCAGCCTTTCAACCGCAAACCGTCCGTGCGCGTCGGTCAACGATACATCCTGCAAACCGACGATTAATTCCTGGTTATCGTTACCCTGATAGCGCCAGTCAATGTTCATCTGCCCGGCAGCCTCTGTCTCAGCCAGCGCAGTATCCACAGCCAGCGGCCGGATGATGCTGCCAAACAAAGCAGATAATTCCAGATCTCTGGCCGATAACCACGCCTGCTGCAATGACTGGTCCGCAATACCGGCCACTGCAGAAAAATCAGCCTTACCTGTACCCGCCAGATTGAATTCACCCTGCGTTATATTGATACGCTCATCTTTTACCGTTCCTCTGGCAGTTAACTGATGCCCTTCTCCGGAGAAATAAAACGGTTGCCAGAAAATTTCACCCTCTGGCCAAGTGATTTTGCCCCGCCACTGCCAGTCATTCCGTTTTTGTTGTGCATCTGCGTCAAGCTGCAGATCGATCCCTTCGCCCGCGTGTAAACCACTCGCATCGCTGAAGGATAATTTACTGATACCCAGCCGTGCTGACAGTGCTGAAACTGAAGCGTTGTTCCCGCTCAGACGGATGTTTCCATTGAGTATTGCCTGATGCACCTGTATCCGGTCATCTCCCTGAGGCAGCAGATCAGCCAGAAATTTTCCCTCCCCGTTTACTACTTGCAGGACACCTTGCCACTTGCTTGCCTGCCAGTTGACCTCCAATCGCCATTTCTCCTTTGATTTATTTGAGGCTGGCCGGATTTCAAGCACAAACTGTTTATGTTGCAAGGAAAGCCGGAAAATCATTGTCATAAATCGCTCACCGATCTGCAACGTTCCCGTATTGCAATTCATCGATTCGCGATCGATATGAACCGGATTACATCTCAAGCGTAAGCCATGCCATGTTTGCTTTCCGATCGCCACTTCACCCAAATTGATTTCGAGGGTGGGTGACGGAGCACCGATCAGTTTGATACCGGCAGAACGAATACTGAAAACAGGGTGCCGGATGTTTTCCAGCGTAAAATCAAAGCGGGGAGTGGCGGCAATGGCCGGGAAACATAAGACAAGAATCAGAAAAAACAACCAGAACCGTGTAAACAGTCGGTACACACAATCCAGAAAATCGCCACGATGAAACCAGAGTCGATCCGGTTTCATGCCTTTCAGGAAGGAAAAACCCCGGTCGATAAGTAGCGATCCCCGCGATCGCATACGATAAAAACAATCACTGCGTTCTGCACCTGCGCGGAAACCTTCAGAGCGGCTGCCAGAGCCCCTCCAGAAGAAATACCGGTAAACAATCCTTCCTCACGCGCCAGACGGCGAGCCATTTCCTCGGCTTCCTGCTGGGATACCAGCAAAATACGGTCAACCAGCTCCGGCTGATATATTTTGGGCAGATAAGCTTCCGGCCATTTACGGATTCCGGGAATCTGTGCATTCTCCTGTGGTTGCACACCGATAATTTCCACCTTCTGCTCCTGTTCGCGGAAATAGCGGGCACAGCCCATGATCGTGCCGGTCGTTCCCATACTGCTTACGAAATGTGTGACCGTTCCCGCCGTATCCTGCCAGATCTCGGGGGCTGTAGTTTCATAATGCGCCAGCGGATTATCGGGATTGGAAAATTGATCGAGAATGATGCCCTTGCCGGCATTGCACAGTTGCTCAGCAGTATCTCTGGCCAGCTCCATGCTTCCCTCTTTGGGAGTCAGAACAATCTCGGCACCATATGCAGACATTACCTGACGGCGCTCCAGGCTCAGATTCTCCGGCATGACCAGAATCATGCGATAACCCAGAATCGCCGCTGCCATGGCCAGTGCAATACCGGTATTGCCACTGGTTGCTTCGATCAGCGTATCTCCCGGCCGGATGTCGCCGCGTTGCTGTGCACGCATGATCATGGAATAGGCTGGCCGATCCTTGACTGAACCAGCCGGGTTATTGCCTTCCAGCTTTGCCAGAATGGTATTACTGGTTTCACTCGGAATACGCTTGAGCCGAACCAGGGGAGTATGGCCGATGAAATTTTCGATGGTGTTATGCATGCCAGGATATGCGCTGTCACAAACAAAATCAGATTATCTCATACATACAAAAACCCCCTTGTGAATTCCTGCCACACAAGGGGGTTGCTTAGGGCTCGATCGAGATTCGGCCTGAAGAGCCGACAATGAAAAAACTATCCGGATATGTCATCCATGTTGCCCGGATTCACCGGTTTACTGCATCCTCAGTATCGATCACTTCGAAAATAATTTACCGGTGCTGTTTTGTCACAGGCTTTCAAGCAGCTTTTTCGCATCATCTCTCTGAGGGAACGGTTTATCGCCACCCAGTAGTTTCTCAAGCTCCTGACGTGCTTCAGCCTTGTTGCCGGATTTGAATAATCCGACCGCGTAGTGATAACGGATTTCTGCAGCTTCCGGAACGGCCGTGACTGCTTTCTGCAGGAGTGAAGTTCCTCGTTCAGCATCTCCCTTCTCGATCAAAATCCAGCCGAGTGTGTCCAGGATAGCTGGACTGTCGGGCGCCTGTTTGTATGCCTTCTCCGCATATTCAAGAGCAACAGGATCCTTCTTCTGCTGATATACCCACGCCAGGTTGTTCAATGTGGCAGCATGATCGGGATGCTGCTTCAAGATAGTCTGATACTCTTTGATAGCAGGATCATATTTCTTGCTGGCCAGATAAACACCTGCGAGATAGGTACGTGTAACCGCATCGGTCGGATTTTCTTTCAGCCATTGATTGAGTCGCTGATCAGCCTGCTTTTCTTTTCCACTCTGACTCAGGGCCGTATGCAGTTTGATCAGCAACTGGCTGTTCTTTTGCCTGCTTAGTGCCTTTTCATAGGCTGTAGCAGCGGCAGCGGCATTTTTCTGCCTCATCTGCAAATCACCCTCCAGCTCGAATCCAACCGGCAGTTTCTCGTGCTGCTTCTGTAAATCATGCGAAATATTGAACGCATCTTCCACACGATCGGCTGCGACTGCCAGCTGGGCCTGCATCAGTTTGGCTTCCCAGAGATCCGGTTTGATGGTCAGCGCCTTTTTTAGTGAACCAGCAGCGGCCTTGTTGTTCTGCATGGAGCTGTAGATTTGCGCCAATTGTAACTGGGCAGGAGCAGAATCCGGTAATCTGGCAGCCAGTTTCTGGAAATTTTCCAGTGCAGCATCTTTATCACCAGTGGCCAAGTAAGAACGTGCGAGCAGTTCCACGATACTCAGATTATCGGGATGAATACCTTGCAGCTTCTTAGCCAGCGCAAGTGATTTCCCGGGATCATTCACTGCCAGATAATGCGCTCCCAACTGTAAAGCAGGTTGCAGTTCATCCGGATTTTCCCGACTGGCTTTTTCCAGCCATCCGGTGGCCTCTTCTTTATTTCCGCGTGCAAGTGCAATGCCCGCCAGTGCATTCATTGCCTGTACATTTTTTTTATCCCGCTTCAGAACGTCTTCAAAACGCTGCTGAGCTGCTTCAGGATGGTTTTCCTGCATATCGATTCTGGCCAGATTGGAAATGGCCGGGAAATAATCAGACTGGATGGAAAGTGCCTGATTGAAGCTTGAACGTGCTTTGGCTAAATCTTTTTTACCCAGATAAATGCCACCTTTCAGGTTATGCAGCAACGGATTATCCGGTTGTTCCGCAAGCTGTGATTCAACTGCTTTCAATGCTTTGTCAAACTCGCGCAGCTGCAAATGAGTCAGAACAAGCATAACGCCCGCCCGGCCGGATTGATCATCCAGCTGGGCAGCCTGTTCCAGATCAGCAATTGCACTTTTGCTATCCCCCTGCCCCATCTTGCTCATGGCCAGCGCGGTATATAATGATGCATTGTCTGGCGCCAGTTCGCCAGCTTTCTCAAAATATTCGGAAGCTTTCGTAAAATCTTTCGATCGCATGTAGGCTTCTCCAGCAAGCGCAAATAATTGCGGATCCTGCTGCACTGACTTCAATGCCGGAGTAAGGGTGGTAATTGCCTGTTTGACCTGATTATTTTTCAGCTGAATCGATGCCATCAGCTTAATGGCATAAAGATTGTTAGGAATTGCTTTCAGATATTGTTCCACATATTGCCCCGCCTGAGGAAACGAACCCAGAGCAAATTGGGTAGCACCTGCAAGCAGTACACTCGGTAAATGACCCGGGGCCGAACTCAATATCCGTTGCAAAGTCTCAAGGGCCACCGCATGTTTACCCTGACTGAAGTCAAGTAACGCCTGAGTGTAAGCGGCAAGCAGACTGCCTGGAGCAATTTTGCGAACAGCATCCAGATCTGCCTGAGCAGCTTCGAATTTCTTGGTACTGATCGATATGGTTGCCCGGTTGATATACGCAGCTTCTGATTCAGGGTTCAATTTTATGGCTTTATCATAATCGGCCAGTGCTTCGTCGATTTTGTTCTGCGCCCGCAGCAAATCGCCTCTGAACAATACCGCATCACTGTTTTCCGGGTTGAGCTTCACCGCTTCTTCAGAAAAATTCATAGCCGATTCAATATCGTTACGAGCAAGTGAATATCTGGCCAGCCCTGTCAACGCATCTGAAAATCCCGGTTTGTCTTGCAACGCCTGTTCAAACAATACCTTGGCTTCTTCAAATTTGCCGAGCGCCAGCGAAGCATTACCACGCAGAGCAAGCAGTTCGGCAAAATTTCCTTTGTCGGATAATTTTCCGGTTTCATCCAGCACCTGCTGAAATTTTCCCATTCCCAGCCAGGCTCGACTCAGGCCGGGCAACACTTTGACCGGATCCATACCGAGATCGAGCGCTTTATTCAATTCCTTTTCTGCCGACTGAATATCTCCTTCCCTGTTATAGAGCGTTCCAAGCAAGTAGCGGATTTCAGGATCATTCGGGCTTTGCTGCAGCGCATTCTTCAACTGGATAATGGCCGCCTTGTCATTACCCTGCTGCTGATACTGCTTTGCCTCGGCCACCAGCGCTTGTGCATCCATGGGTTTACCGCAGGCTGAAAGTATCAGGATAACGGCTATCACAGGAGCAAGAATTGCCGTCGATTTCATTTGGGTGATCGTTTTACCTGAACCGCTCATATCTACCTCTTTTGGTAATTAAGTACATAAATTTGCAAGATGCCCCTCGAAACAAACCTGAAGTTACGGTTTTTATCCGAATATCATTCAATCGAGTAGTTATAGCACAACCAGCAGGTTGGCAAATTTATGAAATCAACAGGGATTATATGTTTTAACACCGAAACAACCTGATATCTAAACGGAATACCGGATAAAACCATTTCCGTCGCGATCAGCATACATTAAAAAGCTATTTACCCATATATAAAAGGATAAATACCACACCTGAAGAACAGCAGACAGACGATGAAGGCAGTAGCGTTGAAAGGGGATTACGTGCAGCGATCACAAAAGCATGATACAGCTCTGAACGGAGTTTATCTCTCTGATCAGGAAAGGCAGTGAGCCAATCAGAATCCAGGCTCCACGAAGAATATGCGTAGCACCAGTTATGCCATGTTCATGGCATAAACTGTATTGGCAACTGATCTCCACTTCTCGTAAAAACCAGTCATTTTGAAGAATTTTTGTACAGATCGTAAGTATGGTGTCAGGCAGATACTACCCGGATATCCGGCTCAATCGTCCTCAGAAGCTGTTCAATTCCTCTCAACGTTCCGGAAATCGAGCTGGGACAGGTACCACATGCCCCCTGATAGTGAATACGCAGAATATTACCTTCCAGTGCCAGTACATGAAGATCACCACCATCATGCTGCAAAAAGGGACGAACTTCTTCATCCAGCAGGATATTGATTCGCTCCAGCCGCTGCTGATCCTCTTCACTGAGATCAGCCAGTGTTCTACTGGCTGCAGCAACGACGGCAGCCGACTGATCCGTTGCAGCCGGCGCTGCACGAATCGGATCTGCCACCTCACGTGCCAGATCCTGCCAGTCTGCTCCTCCATCCTGTGTAATCGTGATCCAGCGATCTACATAAAAGACATTGGTAACGTGATCAATATCGAACAAAGCAGCAGCAAGCGGATCATCAACTGCCTGCTCGGCATGATCATAAGATTTAGCAACTCCCCAAGTCAGTGGCTCCTTCAGGACAAATTTCAATGCATTGGGATTGGGGGTTCCTTCGATTTCGGCAATCTTCGGCATAGCTGTCAGTGATTGTTTGCTACCAGTTTGCTTGCATGATCATCTGCTTCTGTCGTGGCACTATCCGTTGAATTCATGGCAGCATGCAAGGTATGCCACGGCAGAATCGCGCACTTGACCCGAGTCGGTAAATCACGCACCCCCGCAAGTACCTTCAGCCTGCCGAGGTGATCGAAGCTCTTGTCCTCTCCACTTACCAGCATTTCTCTGAATTCCTGAATCAGAGCCTCAGCTTCCTGATGTGATTTCCCTTTGACAGCATTCGTCATCATCGAAGAAGATGCCTTACAGATCGCACAGGATTCACCCTGGAATGCGATTTCCTCGATATGCCCGTCGAGCATATTGATATCCAGCTCTATGCGATCACCACACAAAGGATTATGTCCCGTCGCATGATGAGTAGGCGAACGAAGTGCACCATAGTTACGCGGCTTACGATTATGATCAAGAATGACTTCCTGATAGATCGATTTCAGACTCATTGTGCGAAAACCTTTTGTACGGATCGAATACCCGCCACCAGGACCTCGATCTCTTCTTTAGTGTTATAAAACGAAAATGAAGCACGTGATGTCGCCGCTACATTGAAACGCTGCATGATCGGCTGCGCACAATGGTGGCCCGTGCGTACGGCGATTCCATCCTGATTCAGTAACGTGCCGACATCATGCGGATGAATACCATCCACGACAAACGATATTACTGCCACTTTATCCGGACAATCACCCACGATTCTCACACCTGGAATCATCCTGATCTGTTCTGATGCATAAACCAGCAACTCATGTTCATAAGCGGCAATGGCATCCAGGCCGATCTGTTCCAGATAATCAATGGCAGCACCAAAGCCTATTACTGCAGCAATGGGAGGAGTACCCGCCTCAAACTTGTACGGAATATCGTTGTAGGTCGTTTTTTCAAAGGAGACTGAGGCAATCATATCCCCCCCCCCTTTGAATGGCTGCATGGATTCAAGCAGATGTGCTTTACCGTATAGAATACCGACCCCGGTAGGGCCACACATTTTATGTGCTGAAAATGCATAAAAATCACAGTCGAGATCCTGCACATCGATTTTCATGTGGGGTGCTGCCTGGGCACCATCGATCAGAACAGGCACACCGTGCTGATGCGCCGTGGCAATCATGCGTTTGATCGGGTTGATACTGCCCAGTGCATTGGAAACATGTGACAAACCCACAAACCGGGTTCTGGAATTGAAAAGTTTTTCATATTCATCCACCAGAAGCTCGCCCGCATCGTTGATCGGAACTACCCGGATACGCGCACCTTTTTCTTCAGCCAGCATTTGCCATGGCACGATATTGGAATGGTGCTCAAGCGCTGTCAGGATGATTTCATCTCCATTCTGAATAAATTTACGTCCATATCCATGCATAACCAGATTGATACTGTCAGTCGTACCACTGGTGAAAATCACCTCTCTCTCTTCACGGGCACCGATGAAATGCTGCAGCTTGCGCCGAGCGGCCTCATACTCCTGGGTGGCGAGATCGGATAAATGATGTACCGCGCGATGAATATTGGCATGCTGGGTTTTCTGGTAATGCACCAGGCGATCGATTACGGCTTGCGGCATCTGACTGGAAGCAGCGTTGTCGAGATAAACCAGTGGTTTGTCACCCACCTTGATATCAAGAATCGGGAAATCTGCACGCAACCGCTCCATTCCGGATGCTATCGTCTGTCGTACAGAAGGTGTCAATAATGCATCGACCATTTTCATGATTTAACCAATTCGTGTTCTTGCGAGAATATATTCTTCAAGCCGCTGTTTGAGCGAGGGCACGATGACACGATTGATGACTTCCCCACCAAATGCATAAGTCAGCAAATTGCGTGCCGCCACTTCAGTAAGCCCTCTGCTCCGCAAATAAAAAAGCGACTCGTTGTCCAATTGCCCCACCGTAGCCCCATGGGCACATTTAACGTCATCGGCAAAAATCTCGAGCTGGGGTTTGGTATCCATACGAGCTTTGTCCGACAACAACAGGTTACGGTTCAACTGTCTGGCATCCGTCTGTTGCGCATGCGGGCGCACCATGATTTTTCCACTGAAAACACCGTGAGCACTTTCATCCACGATACATTTGTGGAGCTGCCTGCTTCGGCAATGCGGATTGGCATGATCAATAAAAGTATGTGTATCCGCGAGCTGACGACCGGCTATCAGTGCCAGTCCATCCACCTCGCACTCAGCATTCCCGCCTGCCAGTATGATCTTCTGGTCAAAACGCGAAATGCGTGCACCCAGTGCAAGACTGACTGAATCATAATGAGCCGACTGTGCAACAAGCACAGAACCATTGGCGATATGGAAAGCCTGCGAACTCTCACGTTGCACACGGATATGATTCACACAAGCTGAATCTCTGATATACATTTCCGTTACTGCGTTTGTCAGAGATGCTCCCTCATACAACGTCACATATTCTTCGACAACGGTCACGTTAGCCCCCGGTTCCGCAATCAAGAGGCAACGTGGATAGACAGCCACATCCTTCCGAGAGGTGACATACAGAATATGAACTGGTACTTTCACGGAAACACCGGCCGGTATGACGATACAAACACCGTCATGCATCAACGCAGTATTCAGTGCTACGAATACGTTTTCCTGGAAATCAGCAAGCTGGCCAAAATATCGTTCGGCAATGGAAGCACGTGTACCGATCAACTCGGACAAACTGCAAACAGTGATAGAACCGTCATCTGCCAGACTGGACAAGCCAGACATGTACTGACCATCAACAAACACCAGTCTGCAAGCGGTCTCATCGAGAAAAGTACCTGCCTGTTTATCCAGCCCCGGTAAAGGCGCGGCAGAAGCCCTCGGAAACGGCATGCTCCTGAGTGAGGAAATATCCGTGAAACGCCACTCCTCATCACGGATCGTGGGTAGTCTGAGTGATTCGATACGATCCAGCGCATCCTCCCGGAGCTGATCCAGATACGATACGGAATGAACAGGAGAGGCTTCCTTTTTCCAGGATTCGATCAGCTTCTCAAGGTAATCATCCCGGATGGCCGTACTCATGGCTGTGCTCCGGTTGCCTGATCATTTGCATGAATCCAGTCATAGCCGTGTGTTTCCAATGCCAACGCCAGCTCTTTGCCGCTTGTCCTGATGATGCGCCCTGCCTCCATCACGTGAACGTAGTCAGGGACGATATAATCCAGCAATCGTTGATAGTGCGTCACCAGAATCATGGCATTATCCTTGCTGGATAACTGATTGACCCCGTTTGCTACTATCCTGAGTGCATCGATATCCAGTCCTGAGTCCGTTTCATCCAGCAGAGCGAGGCGAGGCTCAAGCAACGCCATCTGCAATATCTCGTTACGTTTCTTCTCCCCTCCTGAAAATCCTTCATTGACGCTGCGATCGAGAAAATCCGGATTCATCTTGAGCAATTTCATTTTTTCCCGCACGAAATCATCGAATTCGAGAGGATCCAACTCTTCCTTGCCACGGTGTCCCTGGACGGTGTTATACGCCAGCCTCAGGAACTGGTCATTGGCAACACCCGGTATTTCCACCGGATATTGGAACGCGAGAAATAGACCGGCTTGCGCACGTTCCTCTGGTGCCAGTACTGACAAATCCTGGCCATCGAAAAGTACCGTACCTTGGGTTACTTCATAACTCGGATGACCAGCCAGCACCTTGGCGAAGGTACTCTTGCCTGAACCATTCAACCCCATGATGGCATGAATCTCACCACTCCTGACAGTGAGATTCACCCCCTTGAGAATCTCGGCTCCACCCACCGTCGCGTGCAAATCACGCACTTCGAGCAGAACCTTGCTATTTGCATTTATCATCCGACACTTCCTTCCAGCTTGAAGCTGAGCAATTTGGTGGCTTCCACCGCGAATTCCAAAGGCAGCTGCTGAAAAACCTCCTTGCAAAAACCATTGATAATCATCGACACTGCCTCTTCTGCACCAATACCGCGCTGGGCAAAATAGAACAACTGATCTTCCCCAATTTTAGATGTTGAAGCCTCATGCTCAACTTGTGCACTATCATTTTGCACCTGGATATACGGGAAAGTGTGCGCTCCGCATTGGCTGCCAATCAACATCGAATCACACTGTGAATAATTGCGGGCATTCCGGGCAGTCGGAGCAATCCTTACCAGGCCACGATAACTGCTGTTGGACTGGCCTGCTGAAATCCCCTTGCTCACGATGGTACTGCGTGTATTCGCACCAATGTGAATCATCTTGGTGCCGGTATCAGCTTGTTGATGATGATTGGTCACCGCAACGGAATAAAACTCACCCACCGAATTCTCTCCACGCAAAATGCACGAAGGGTATTTCCAGGTAATGGCTGAACCTGTTTCCACCTGTGTCCAGGAAATACGGGAATTTCTACCCTTGGCTAATCCACGCTTGGTAACGAAATTGTAAATACCCCCCACCCCGTTCTCATCTCCGGCATACCAGTTCTGTACAGTTGAATACTTGATATCCGCATCATCCAGCGCAACCAGTTCGACTACAGCCGCATGAAGCTGGTTGGTGTCAAACCGGGGAGCGGTACATCCCTCCAGATAGGAAACAGACGCACCTTCCTCCGCAATGATCAATGTACGCTCAAACTGCCCGGATTCTTCTGTGTTGATACGGAAATAAGTAGATAGATCCATTGGGCATTTGACGCCCTTAGGGATAAAGCAAAAAGAACCATCAGTAAATACGGCAGAATTCAGTGCCGCATAGTAATTATCCCCTGGTGGCACGACCGTACCCAGGTACTGCCTGATCAACTCGGGATATTTCTGCACAGCCTCTGAAATCGAGCAAAAAATGATACCGACTTCAGCCAGTTTCTCCTTATAGGTAGTTGCAACCGATACACTATCAAAAATGACATCGACGGCAACTCCCGCCAAAGCTGCCCGCTCATGCATGGGGACACCCAGCTTTTCAAAGGTGCGCAACAATTCGGGATCGACTTCATCCATACTGGCAAGCTTTTTCTTCGGTTTGGGTGCCGAGTAATAACTGATGTCCTGAAAGTCGATTTTGGGATATTTGACGTTCTGCCAGGCAGGCTCGACCATATCGAGCCACTTCCGGTAAGCCTCCAGCCTGAATGCAAGTAACCATTCAGGTTCATTCTTTTTAGAAGAAATCAGCCGGATAATATCTTCATTGAGCCCTTTAGGCGCAATATCAGCTTCTATATCTGTGACGAAACCGTGCTTATATGGCTGATTCACCAAATGTTGTAATACAGCACTCATTTTTTATAATTCCTGGATTTACTAGGTTTTAAGGCTGAAACTCTCTCCGCAGCCACAAGTATTATCTATGTTCGGATTACGAAATTTAAACGAGCTGTTCAGACCCTCCTGGATGAAATCGATCTCGGAACCATCAATGAAAGACAGCTGGTCACGTTGAACAACGACTTGGGCATCATGTGACTCAAACAGCTGATCGTCTTCCTGCACTTCGTCAGCATAGTCAAAACTGTACGCAAACCCCGAACAGCCTGATTTTTTGACACCCAGTCGCAATGCAACCCCTTTCCCCCGCCTCTCCAGTTGTTGCCGGATCTGCCTGGCTGCACGCTCAGTTAATGTAATTGCCATGAAAAATCTCTCACAGACAAATAATCAGAACGCAGCTTCCCGCATGTCATACAACTTGACGACTGCCTGCTCACGTTGCAATTCTCGTTGCAGCTCACGCTGACTCTGCTCCTCCACCAGCCGCTTCAAGGTAACGTGACCAAGATAATCAAATATGATCTCGTTCAGTTTCGCCCATAAGTCATGCGTCATACATTTGCTGTCACCAAGACAGTTTTCTTTGCCACCACATTGCGTGCTGTCAATGGGTTCATCCACAGCCAGAATGATGTCGGCCACCGATACTTCGTCAAGCCCCTTGGCCAGACAATAGCCTCCACCCGGACCGCGCACACTATCAACCAGTTTGCGCTGGCGCAATTTGGCGAACAGTTGTTCCAGGTAAGACAGTGAAATCCTTTGCCGCTCACTGATATCGGCCAGCGCAACCGGCCCGTTACCATGCCGTATCGCGATATCCAGAAGAGCCGTTACCGCAAACCGTCCCTTTGTCGTCAATCTCATTGCTACCCCCTAGCGTATTGTTTAAAGCGATTTAGAAACGTTTACCATGAATATTTGCCCGGCCATAACTGTATAATACCCGACAATATTAGTCAACTATAGCGTATAAGGATCGAGTACAAAAACAGTGCAAATCAATCGTGGGCAGTATCTACCCGGATGAAAAGATTTAAGCGCGAAACAAGCCGGGACAGGGTATGAGAAGCAGCGAAATGATTGAAATCAGCTCAACGAAAACTAGAGCCTGTTTATTGCCATTGCATCATTCAAAGAGCGGGTATTGAATTATTTTATTTTCTGAGTACCTGTAAAGGTGGCTGAGACAGTGTCGTACGTGTCCCGATCAGGCCAATTACTGTCACACCGATCACGCTTACCAGCACACCCACCGCACCAATCCACAGGCTGGGCGAATAAGTGATATGCAGCACATATTTACCGATCAGGTAACCGAGAGCACTTGCCCCTGCTGCCGCAAAAAAACCTGCCAATGTCCCGAGCACTGCAAACTCCACTGCCCATGCACGCGCAAGCTGCTGCTTTCTGGCCCCGAGTGTCCGAAAAATTGCAGCTTCGTAAATTCTTTCATCTTGAGTCGAAGCAATCGCGGCGTACATTACGGCAAATCCCGCCAGCAGTGTAAACAGGAATACAAATTCGATCGCATGCGTTACTTGCTCGATCATATTTTGTACACGTTCAATCACACTCGCCACATCGATTACCAGAAAATTCGGAAACATACGGATCAGCTCCTGCAGGATAGGTGTCTTGTCGGGTGGCAGGTAAAAACTGGTGATATAACTTACAGGATAATTATCGAGCAACCCGGGACGAACCACGGCAAAAAAATTTACGTGGAATGTATCCCAATCCACCTTGCGCAAACTCGTAATCGTCGCTGAGAAATCTCCTCCTCCTGTATAAAAAGTCAGACGATCACCCATTTTGAGACCCAGTGTTTCGGCAAACTCCACCTCCATCGACAGCTCATGTTCGGATGATATGATCTCCTCGCGCCACCAGCGTCCTGCCACGATTTCATTATCCGATTGCAGGGTATCCGTCCAGGACAGGTTGAATTCACGATTAACCAACTGCTTGGCTCGCGGATCAGGGTAATCATTAAGATTTACCGGCCGATCGTTGATTTTCATCAGCCGGCCACGCACCATCGGAAAAATTTCCGGTCGTGGAATAGCATGCTCATCGAAAAACCCCATCAACTTCTTCTGTTGATCCGATTGAACATTTACCAGAAACCGGTTAGGTGCATTCTCCGGCAGGCGGGCATGCCAATCCTCGAGCAAATCATTACGAACCAAAGTCAGCGTCAGCAGCGCCATCAATCCCAATCCCAATGCAGTAGCCTGCACCAAACTGGGAATAGTTCGTCTTCGTATATTGGCCAGTCCATAACTCCACGGACCCGAACCTTGCGGACGAGTCAGCAGAAACAACCGGATCAGCAACAAGCCGAACAGGCCAAACAGGATGACTGCCAGCAGAAAACCAAACATGATCATGATACCCAGCTTGAATGATTCAGCCTTCCAGATAAACAGCACAGACAGTATGGCAAATCCGAATCCGTAACCCGCCAGACTGTGCAAATTTGCCAGTTCAAGATCACGCCGGATGACACGCAACGCAGGCACCTGCCGCAGATTCAGCAAGGGGGGAAGAGCAAAACCCAGCAACAACACCATACCGGTCAATATCCCTTGTATAAAGGGCAATACGCTTGGCAACGGCAACGCAATCCCGAGCAGTTCTGATAGCCAGTATGACAAAAACTCCTGTGTCAGCACGGCCAGCACACACCCCAGTAGACTTGCAGCCGAGCCCAGCATTACAAAATAGTATGAATACAGGCGCAGCAGGTCGGATTCAGTTGCACCCAGGCAGCGCATGACAGCACAACCATCCAGATGGCGCTGGATGAAGCGCCGTATGGCCAGTGCCACTGCTGCTGCTGCCACGACAACACTGGCCAGAGCAGCCAGACTCAGAAATTTACCAGCTCGATCGAGTGCTGACCGGATCTCCGGTCGTGCATCCTGAATACCCTCGACACGCTCGCCCGGAGACAGCCGCTCACTGATCCAGCGTCTGAACCCGGCTACACGCCCTTCATCTCCTGCCACCAGAAGTTGATAGCTGATTCGACTGCCTGGCTGGATCAACCGGGTAGCAGCCAAATCCTCCTCATTCATCAGCAATCTGGGATTCATACTGACGAACCCGACGGAATGATCCGGCTCACTCTCCACCATCGACATGACTGTCAATTCTGCAGCACCCACCTCGATCTTGTCGCCCAGCGTCACTTCTAATGCCACCATTACCTTTTCATCCACCCAGACGGTTTCACGTTCAGGTATTCCTTGAGCAACCCGGATATGTTGGGCAGCAACCCCTTCCGCTGGCGGGTCAGCCAGTTTCAACTCCCCTCGCAACGGATAGCCAGGTGCTACCGCCTTGACGCTCGTCAGAAGGCTGTTGTCACCAAAACTGATCATGCTGGGAAATCTGGTCAGGTGGGTAGTCTTTAATCCGAGCTGCCGGGCATATTCAGCATAACCGGGTGGCAACGGCGTGTCGGAAATTACCAGTAAATCTCCCCCCAGTAACCGGTTACTTTCCAGCACCAGTGCTCTCTGTACCCGATCTGAAAAAAAGCTGACGGTAGCCACACTGCTCACAGCGATGATGAGTGCCAGTGTAAGAATATGCAGTTCTCCTGCTCGCCAGTCTCGCAGCAGCATACGCAAAGAAAGCCTGATCATGTTCATTTCAGGATACCCTCGGACAATTGGCTGGAAATACGAAAAAGCGGAAAATCAAACCCAAATCAGTCAACCGCCCGGCCGGCAACCAGCTTGATGACACGGGAACAACGGGCAGAAAGGTTTTCATCGTGTGTTACCAGAATGAGTGTCGTTCCCTGCTCCCGATTGATAGCAAACATCAGGTCAATGATCTGAGCTCCGGTTGCTGCATCCAGGTTACCGGTCGGCTCATCGGCGAACAACATTTTCGGACGGGTGACAAAAGCCCGCGCGATAGCCACACGCTGTTGCTCTCCCCCGGAAAGCTGCCTGGGATAATGCCTGATCCTTTTCTCCAACCCTACCCGTTCAAGCCAGGAATGTGCAACTTCACGGGCATTACCAGCACCTGACAGCTCCAGCGGCAACATGACATTTTCAAGCGCGGTCAGTGAAGGCAGCAACTGGAACGACTGAAACATGAACCCCAGCAATCTGCCACGCAAACCGGCACGTTCGTCTTCATCCAGCTTGAAAATATCTTCCCCATCAAGAAAAACCGTTCCACGGGTCGGTACATCCAGCCCTGCCAGCAAGCCGAGCAGGGTTGATTTCCCAGAACCGGAAGCGCCGACAACGGCAATCGATTCTCCAGCACAGATCTCCAGATTGATATCCTGCAGAATGGTCAGTCGGGTTCCACCCGTGTCAACCTCTCTGGTTAAACCGCTGGCCTGTATGATAGGCTGATTGTTCACAGAAACCGATTGTTCAGCTGGGAGTTGATTTACCATGAAAAAACTGCTGTTCGTCATATTATGTTTGTTTAGTATCTTCTCACTCAGTTCAGCCTGGTCTGGAACAGGCACCAGTATCATAGTGCTGGGCGACAGCCTGTCCGCAGGATATGGCCTGCCACCGGGAACCGGATGGGTGAATCTGCTTGAGCGGCGATTACAAAACCAGTCTCCCGATTACAGAGTAATAAACGTCAGCATCAGCGGGGAAATTACCTTGGGCGGGCGCAACCGGATTGAACAGGCACTCAACGACCATGTGCCGGATATCGTTATCGTTGCACTGGGGGCAAATGACGGTCTGCAAGGTCGATCGATCACCTCCATTTATGAAAATCTGGAAGCAATCATTCTGGCCTGCAAACGGTACAATGCCACTCCATTACTGGTCGGCATGCAACTGCCGCCCAATTATGGCATAAGTTATACGCAAAAGTTTCGTGATATCTATCCACGCTTGGCACGGGATCAACAATTACAGCTGGCTCCATTCCTGATGGAAGGTTTTGGCGATCAGCCCGAATCCTTCCAGGCCGATGGAATCCATCCCACTATCCAGGCTCAGGAAAAAATGCTGGATAATGTCTGGCCGGCATTGACTGCTGTGCTGAAATCAGTCCGAGCACCCGTCGCCAGCGAAGAATCAGCCGATAAAACCAGTACAGAAGCAATCCTGCCATGATAAAAATTTTCTGAACACACAGAGTTTCGGCTTCACAGAAGGCGTATCAGGGCAAATGGATATTCAAATCCAGATTTCTCAAAAATACGCGTAGCTCATCCGGCAATGGTGCTTCCAGACGTAAAAGATCGCCTGTCACCGGGTGTGTACAGGTGAATGCCGAAGCATGCAGAAACATGCGCCTCAACACTTGCCCCTTCCCATCATCCTTCTGTAACTGTTTATTCAATCCAAAATCACCATATTTATCATCCCCTGCTATGGGGAAGCCAAGATGGGCCAGATGCACACGAATCTGGTGAGTACGGCCGGTTTTGAGTTCGGCATCAAGCAAGCTGAAATCTTCCCATGCCTTTTGCAAAGTAAACAACGTATGCGCTTGCTGTGCCTTATCCTGATCATTTCTGCCAGCAGCAACGGCAACACGTCTTTCTCCCGCTGCAGTCAAATATTTATTCAATGGTAAACGGACATTCTGTACCGAATTTTTCCATTTTCCGCGAACCAGTGTCAGATAATGCTTCTCCACCGTTCCTTCACGAATCTGCCGGTGCAACTCCAACAGAGATTGACGTTTGCGGGCCAGCAGCAAAATACCCGAGGTTTCACGGTCAAGGCGATGCACCAGCTCCAGAAATTTCCAGTCCGGATGTTGTCCGCGCAACTGCTCGATCACACCATGGCTGATGCCACTGCCTCCATGAACCGCGATCCCGGCCGGTTTATCGATCACCAGCAGATGGTCGTCCTGATACAGGATATTGAAGCGATCTGTCCGATACACTCCCTGACTGGATACCGGCTTCACCGATCTGATAACGGGTGGAATACGGACTTTGTCACCAAGCTGCAGACGATAGCTAGCATCGATACGTTTACTGTTGACACGCACCTGCCCACTGCGAAGTAGTTGATAAATATGACGTCTGGGTATTCCCTTCAGCGATCTGATGAGAAAATTGTCGATACGCTGGCTTTCAGCAGTTTCATCAATCTGTCTAACAACCGTATGTTCCGATATAATACCCGGCATAATTTTCTCTTTACCGGGCACCCTGCTTTTACCTATACTTTTCACACCCGAATTCCTGTAAATCTGTTTTTTCACCATGAAGCGATTGCGTGGTCAGTCAAGTAGTCATGTACCCGGATTCTCGTTTTCATACGCTGGATAAAGCCAGTTTCCGGCTGGTTAATGTCGCTCACCATATAACAAGCAGCGATGATATTTAATTTGCGCGCTCGACGTACACATATTCAAGTTCCTGATTCCATACCCGGATACACAGGGTATGTTCTCTGCAGGCTCTGTATCTCACCCGTTTCTGATCCGGTCGGTTGTGGAATCGAAACACCGGCTGTCAATTATTGACTGGTCAACTTCAAAGGATACCAAAATCATCATCCGCATCATGATCCAACCAACCGGGTTACAGACACACCCAAGCAAAAAACCATCAGATGCCACATTGGCAGTGAACGAGAAATTCGCCCGTAAATTGAGCGCGGGAGACACTAAATGAAACGTATGTTATTCAATGCGACCCAGCCTGAAGAGCTGCGCGTCGCCATCGTAGATGGGCAGAAACTCATCGATATCGATATCGAAACCCTGGGCAAGGAACAACGCAAAAGTAATATTTATAAAGCAGCTGTCACCCGCCTCGAACCCAGTCTTGAAGCCGCCTTCGTCGATTACGGCGCCGGCCGTCATGGTTTCTTGCCTTATAAGGAAATTGCTCCAACCTGCTTCGACAGGAATACCGACTGGTCCGGTCATCGTGTGGCCGACCTGTTACGTGAAGGTCAGGAGCTGATTGTACAGGTTGACAAGGATGAGCGTGGCAACAAAGGTGCTGCCCTCACCACTTACATCTCTCTGGCCGGGCGTTATCTCGTCCTGATGCCCAACAACCCGCAGGGTGGCGGTATTTCACGCCGAGTGAGCGCGGAAGAGCGGGCAGAATTACGTGAGGTCATCAACAACCTTCAGGTACCTGAAGGCATGAGCATCATTGCACGCACCGCAGGTATCGGACGCAATGAAGAAGAACTGCAATGGGATTTGAACTATCTGGTACAGCTCTGGCGTGCCATTGAAGAGGCCGCCAGTAACGAGAAAGGTGTCTTCCTGATTTATCAGGAAAGCAGCCTTGTGATCCGTGCCATTCGTGATTATTTCCACGCAGAAATCGGTGAAATCCTGATCGATAACCCTGAAATATATGAGCAGGCATATCAGTTCATGGCAAATGTCATGCCGGCGAACGTGGATCGGTTAAAACTCTATCAGGATGATATTCCACTGTTTTCCCGTTTCCAGATCGAACACCAGATCGAGACGGCCTACTCCCGTCAGGTTACTCTGCCTTCAGGTGGCTCGATTGTCATTGACCATACCGAGGCACTGGTTTCCATCGACGTCAATTCAGCACGTGCCATACGTGGTTCAGACATCGAAACCACTGCGCTCAACACCAATCTCGAGGCAGCCGATGAAATCGCCCGGCAATTGCGCCTGCGTGATCTGGGCGGACTGGTAGTGGTCGATTTTATCGATATGGAAGTCACCCGCAATCAACGGGAAGTGGAATCCAGTCTGCTCAAGGCATTGCGCCTGGATCGTGCACGCGTCCAGATCGGTAAAATCTCCCGCTTTGGATTACTCGAATTATCGCGGCAACGACTGCGACCCTCTCTCGGGGAAGGAAACTATATCCCTTGTCCTCGCTGCCATGGTACCGGCCATATTCGGGGAACGGATTCATCCGCTCTGCATATTCTCAGAATCATCCAGGAAGAAGCGATGAAAGAGCAGACCAGTATGCTGCAGGTACAGCTGCCAGTGGATGTTGCCACATTTCTGCTGAACGAGAAACGATCGGAGATATATCGGCTCGAAGCACGTCTGAAAGTCGGGATTATCCTGATCCCCAACATCTATATGGAGACGCCCAACTACACGATTACCCGGTTGCGCCATGAAGACATCAAATCAACCGAATTACCGCCAAGTTACGAAATGGTGGAAAAGACCTCCGAAGAAGTCACACTCCCCTCTATTTCCCAGGAGACCCGGGCAACCCGGCCCAAAGCAGCGGTAACCGGTATCAAGCCCGAGCAACCCGCCCCCGTTCCTGAAGAAAAACCTCGAGAACAGCTTTCATTCCTGGACAAATTCTTCAGTCTGTTCAGGCCGGCAGGCAGCAACCGGACAGAAACCGATCAAGCTGCGGAAGAATCTCAGACAAAACCTTCTCGCGGTGAACGTAGTCGCAACCGGCGCGATCGCGGCCGCAGCAAACGTACGAAAACCAGTACCCAGGTAACGGCAAACGGATCATTGCAGGAAGCAGGCCATTCGTCACTGCTCGATCACCCTGTAGTAGTAGAGCATCCTGTTACCGATCGTGCTACCGACAATGATCGGCAACATCGCAAAAATGGCCGCCAGAATCCGCCGCAGAAGCTCGAAGTGGCAAGTGATCAGCTCGATGTATCGACAACACCGGCAGATACAGCTGCTACAGCAGACTCTACCAGTGAAAGAAAAACAGAAAAACGAGGCCGTTCACGCCGCCGTCGTGGAAGTTTGCATCGTGACCGGGAAGATCAGATAAATCTGAACACGGCCACCGGGCAGGATGAAGTGATACCAATCGGAGAAAATGAAACGGTCGAACCCGTTGTATCTTCTGATGATGACAGCAAAGATACCGAGAATATACTCCTGCTCCCGGTGGAACCAGTCGGGGACACCAGCTCGACTCCGACAAACGATATCATTGAGAATCAGGTAACAGCGTCCGCCGAGATCATTGAAACTGAAACAATCCATACCCGCGGCGAACCGGATAGCGAGTATCAGGTAACGGTTGAACCGCATCCTCATCAAACGATCGAGTTACCGGATCTCGCCCAGAGCGGATTGATCATGATAGAAACAGCTCCGGATAAGATATCCGAGACAGAAGAAGTTCCTCCAGCGCCTTCCAGAAGGCCGCGCAGCCGGCCCCGTCGTTCGGTAGAACCTGCTGCTGACAATGCAGAACCTCTGGTGCAAGTGGAAACCAGAGACTGATACAATCGTCAGGCGAAAATCTCTATGGCGTGCCTGTTGGGCAAACTCACTGCGCGATCAGGTATGCCATAGAAACTCTCCACAAATCGATTCAAATCTGATCGCCGTGTAAAGCTCATCATCGAAGGCTCACAAGTTACAGCGTCCCCCTTGGATGATGCCGGGCATGCAACTGCTTCAGCCGCTCGCGTGCAACATGAGTATAAATTTGCGTAGTTGAAATATCACTATGGCCAAGCAACAGTTGCACCACTCGCAAATCAGCACCATGATTGAGTAAATGAGTAGCAAAGGCATGGCGAAGTGTATGGGGAGACAACAGCTTTACGATTCCTGCCTGTCGTGCATGGCGCTTGATCAGATACCAGAATGCCTGGCGGGTCATGGCATCACCACGTGTGGTCACGAATGACATATTGCTATGTTTGCCCGCCAGCAGTACCGGGCGCGCTTCCTGAAGATACAAGCTCAGCCAGTGCAATGCTTCCTCACCCAGAGGAATCAGACGCTCCTTGCTGCCCTTACCTAAGATACGCACCACTCCCATATCCTGGCGAATTTGGGAAATGCTTAATCCAACCAGCTCTGAAACACGCAACCCTGCAGCATAAAGTATTTCCAGCATGGCACGGTCACGTAAACCAAGTGGCTGCCGGGTGTCCGGTGCTGCCAGCAGTGCTTCCACCTCCGTCTCAGTCAGGCTTACAGGTAAATGGCGGGAGATTTTCGGACTATCTATATTCGTGGCAGGATCCGCCAGGATTTTCCCCTGGCGTAACAGATACCGGTAAAACCGTTTGATACAGGTGAGCGCCCTGCAAGTAGTACTTGCTTTCACCCCCTGTCCGATCCTGTCGGACAGAAAAGCCAGCAAATCAGCTTGTGTTACGTCACTCAATGATCCGTTTGTCCTTGGCTGCCGGCCGAGCCATTCAACCAGTTGCATCAGATCTGCCCGATAGCTGGCCAATGTATTACGGGACAGACCATCCTCCAACCATAAGGCATCCGTAAACTCATCCAGCATCCGGATATTGGTGTCGGTTATGTTCATGCGGAGCATATCTCTGAAAAAATCAGGGCTCTGGCGCACATCACCCTGTCAATCTGTGATTCCGGTCAATAGTGGCAAAAGAAACTTTCAGCTATTCTCAAGAAGAACTGCTGCTGATCAGCACAATGACTTCCGGAATCCTGATTACCGGTTGAGAATGATTTCCAGCACGAATTTGCTGCCGATGTAGGACAGAACAAGTGCAACAAATCCAGCCAGCATCCAGCGAATGGCAGTGCGGCCGCGCCACCCGTACAGATGCCTTCCTGCCAGTAAAGCGGCAAATATTCCCCAGGAAATGAAACCGAATAATGATTTATGTGTGAATGGGACAGACTGGCCGAATAATTCCTCCGAGAAAACAATGCCACTGAGCAGAGTGAGGCTGAGCAGGATAAATCCAACCCATACAAGACGGAATAGCATTTTTTCCATCACCAGGAGCGGTGGCAGTTGTGAGAATATCGGGGAGACCTCTGAATGATGCAAGCGACGTTCGAGCAGCGTCATCAACACTGCGTGCAAGGCCGCAATCGTGAAAAGACTGTAAGCGAGCATGGCTGCCAGCAAATGGGCCTTGAAGGCTGTCATCCCGGCATGAGCAAGCGGATGGATGGAAGGCAGCAGTAATGGTATCAGAACGGCGACCGCCGCTATGGCTGAAAGTGGAGCGATGAGATTCTGTAATCCCCGCAATGATGAAAAGAATCCAGATACCCAGTAAATCACCGCAGTCAGCCAAACAATGGCCGAAATGGCATTCCCGACACCGAAGCTCAGCACATTATCCATAAACACGGCGTGATAAAGCACCAGACCGTGTACTAGCAGTGGAAGCAGCATTACATACTGCTGCAGCCTCACATTCGGCACTGCTCCTGCAGCAGATGTGTCGGTACGCATGGCTCGCCAGAAATACCATCCGGCAATCCCGTAAAGCAATGAAGCACTGAGATAAGTTAGAATGCTGGGCATTGGCAATCGGTCTGAACAATTGGCGAAGAAGCAGCCAGTCTACTCTTCGTCTGAATAAAGCAGAAGTACTGTCTGGCAGCAAAGTTTAACACAGGGCGTCACTCTCGCCAGCGAATACCGTTTCTACAGGAGCTTACATGTTTGACAATTTAACCGAACGACTTTCCGATGTCATCAAAACGTTGCGTGGTGAGGCACGCCTGACTGAAAGCAATATTCAGGATGCGCTGCGCGAGGTACGCATGGCCCTGATCGAGGCAGATGTAGCCTTGCCGGTCATCAAAATATTCATCGAGCAAGTCAAGCAACGTGCAATCGGTCACGAAGTACTGGACAAACTCTCTCCTGGCCAGGCACTCATCGGTGTTGTTCATGAGGAGCTGGTCGCCATCATGGGCGGCGACAAGGCGGAACTCAATCTGAATGTTGCTCCGCCTGCTGTCATTCTCATGGCAGGGTTGCAAGGTGCCGGTAAAACCACCAGCAGCGGCAAACTGGCGAAATGGTTGATGGATCAGAAGAAAAAGGTCCTGCTGGTGTCCTGCGACGTTTATCGCCCCGCGGCAATCGATCAACTGGCGCTGCTGGCTGAACAAACCGGAGCCGATTTCTTCCCGGTACAAACCGGCCGGCAACCTGCTGAAATCTGTACTGCAGCCCTGGATTTCGCACGTAAGCATCATCATGACGTGGTAATCGTCGATACTGCCGGACGACTGGGTATCGACGAAGCCATGATGCGGGAAATCAGTCAGCTGGAACAATTGCTGAAGCCGGCTGAAACATTGTTTGTCGTCGATGCCATGCAGGGACAGGATGCGGTCAATACCGCCAAAGCCTTTGCAGAAGTACTGCCACTGACTGGTGTAATTCTCACCAAGCTCGATGGTGATGCACGTGGAGGAGCGGCACTTTCTGTCCGGCACATTACCGGCAAACCGATCAAATTTGCCGGTGTCGCTGAAAAGCTGAACGGGCTGGAACCGTTTTATCCCGACCGCATGGCTTCGCGCATCCTGGGTATGGGGGACGTGCTCGGACTGATCGAGGAAGCACAGCGAACATCAGATCAGAAAGAAGCAGAACGCCTGATGAAGAAAATGAAATCAGGCAAGAGTTTCGATCTCAACGATTTCCAGCAACAGTTTCAGCAGATGAAAAAAATGGGCGGCATGAGCGCCATGCTGGAAAAACTGCCTCACCAGTTGAGTCAGGCCGCACAAAACATGAATGTCGATGAAAAAATCATCAACCGTACCGAAGGCATCATCAACTCCATGACACCTCAGGAACGGATCAAGCCGGAGATTATCAAAGCTTCCCGCAAACGTCGAATTGCTGCAGGCTCCGGTGTTTCCGTACAGGAAGTCAATCGCCTACTCTCACAATTCGAGCAAGCACGCAAGATGATGAAAATGATGAATAAAGGTGGTATGGCAAAAATGATGAGAGCAGTCAAGGGAATGCTCCCACACATGCGGTAGATAAACGCCGGTGTAACAGTCCGACGGACATTGATATGCTACCTCCCGGTATCCGGGAGTTGCATAACCCGGTCACCTGCTTTGATCTTGCGCGCTTCAAACCAGGCGGCATCCATCTCGAGCGCATACCGTGCTGCACTGGCAGAACAGTGTGGTGTAAGCGTTTCAGGTATCATCCCGGCCAGATTGAGGATTTTTCCCGTTTCATCCAGAAAAGCGACGCTCAAAGGGATAACGGTGTCCTTCATCCACATGCAGTGAATGCCGGCAACCGGAAAAACAAAGAGCATACCGCTGTCTTCAGGAAGATACGTACGATACATGAGCCCTGTCGTACGAGCAGCAGTCGTATCCGCCAACTCGACGGTGATCACATGATCCAGAATACTGAGTTTCACGACTGGCAGCGATTGATCCTCAGCTTCAGCCGTATTCGACAAACTGCTGACCATCAGCAATACAGCAAGGCAAGATCTCAACATTTACCGGTACTTCCAAACCCCTGTTCTCCGCGCTGACTTGGCTGAAAATTTTCCACGACATTAAAACCGGCCTGTACCACGGGTACGATAACCAGTTGTGCGATCCGCTCCATCGGATCGAGCGTGAATCCTGCCTGACCTCGATTCCAGCAGGAAACCAGGATTTGCCCCTGATAATCTGAATCGATCAGCCCCACGAGATTGCCCAGCACGATTCCATGCTTATGTCCCAGGCCGGAACGAGGCAGAACCATTGCGGCAAAACCGGGATCAGCCAGATGAATGGCAATACCGGACGGGATCAACAGTGTTTCCCCCGGATGGATTTCCATTCTTTCATCGATGCAGGCACGCAAATCGAGGCCGGCCGAGCCCGGTGTGGCATAGCCGGGAAAAACATCTTGCAGACGCGGATCAAGCAGCTTGATATCAACTTGTTTCATTATGATGGGTATATCCCTTACGTTTATCATAGAGATGGGCGATATGCGCCATGACCAACCGGGCTTGTATATTTTTGTTGGCCTTTGGCAGATAGTGCGTCCCTTCGTCATCCAGCAGAATCAGGGAGCTTTCGTTTGAACCAATAGTTTCAACAGCATTATTGGCAACGATCAGCGGCAATTTCTTCCTTTTCCTTTTTTCTGCTGCATATTGTTCGATCGCCTCCGTTTCCGCCGCAAACCCCACACAAAACGGAGGGTTAGGCAGATTGGCGACATACTGCAGAATGTCCGGGTTGGGTACCAAAGTCAGCGTAATATCTGCTACCGTTTTTTTGAGTTTGGAAGGGTGGCATTCAGCCGGACGATAATCGGCAACAGCTGCAACGCTGATAAAAATATCATGACCCTCCACTTCTGCTTTTACGGCAGAGAACATTTCACTGGCACTGACAATGTGGGTCAGCTTATCGACTGCCGGAAAGGGAGGACAAACCGGACCGCATACCAGGGTCACCTGTGCACCGGCCTCAAGTGCTGCCTGTGCAATTGCTATACCGGTTTTCCCGGAACTCAGGTTGGTAAGCCCCCTGACTGCATCCAATGCTTCGAAAGTCGGGCCCGCTGTAACCAGTACCCGCTTACCTGAAAGATATTTAGGCTGAAAAAAGCAGCGAACCTTATCCAGTAAATCTTCCGGTTCGAGCATGCGCCCCTCTCCGATTTCTCCACAGGCCTGGTAGCCACTGCCAGGTCCGAGCACCGTAACGCCATCCTGCCGTAAAGTAGCGAGATTGCGCCGGGTGGCAGCATTTTCCCACATCTGTACATTCATGGCAGGTGCTATCAGCAATGGACAATCTCGTGCCAGACAAAGCGCAGACAGCAAGTCATCTGCCAGACCATGCGCGATCTTGGCAATAAAGTCGGCACTTGCCGGTGCAATCAGAAGCGCATCCACCTCCCGGGAAAGATTGATATGCGCCATGCCGTTCAACATACCGGTATCCCAAAGTTCAGTAAATACCTGTCTGCCCGTAAGCCCCTGCAACGTAGCCGTACCGACGAACCGGCAGGCAGATTCAGTCATCACAACCTGTACTTCAACCCCTTCCTGCATCAGGAGCCGGACCAGCTCCGCTGCTTTGTAGGCAGCAATACCGCCCGTTATACCCAGCAACAGACGTTTTCCTGCAAGCGCATCAACCAGAATCATATTAAGCAATAGATATATTTATATTCAGATAGTTACATTATTTTTTCAGTAAAAGAATAAAACAGCCATTCATTTTTGGCTGGAATGACCGTTCCACTCACATCACTGGGGTCAAGCGTATTCACTTTTACAGGATTCATTCAAACATGGCAATTTCTGACTGGCCGGAGGCTGAGCGCCCGCGGGAGAAACTGATCGAGAAAGGTGCCGCCGCCCTTTCAGATGCGGAATTACTGGCTATTTTTCTGCGTACTGGCATTACCGGGGTCAGCGCTGTCGAGCTGGCTCGCAAGCTGCTGACTCATTTCGGCAGTCTGACAAAATTATGTGCTGCAAGCCTGCACGAATTCAGCGAGCTGCCTGGAATGGGACCGGCAAAATTTGCACAACTGCAAGCAGTCATGGAAATGGCAAAACGCGCATTAGCGGAAGAGCTCAAGAATGGTGACATCATGGATTCTCCGCAATCCGTACGCAACTATCTTTGTCTGAGCCTGAAAGGAAAACCATACGAAGTTTTTGTCGGTATTTTTCTGGATGCCAGACATCGAACGATCGTTACCGAAGAATTATTCAACGGTACATTGACACAAGCCAGTGTTTATCCGCGTGAAGTTGTCAAACGTGCCCTCTATCACAACGCAGCAGCTATGATTTTTGCACACAATCATCCTTCTGGAATCGCTGAACCCAGTACAGCAGATGAGATATTGACCCAATCCCTCAAACAGGCACTGGCACTGGTGGATGTGAAGGTACTCGATCATTTTGTCATCGGCAGCAGTGAAGTCGTGTCATTTGCGGAACGTGGCCTAATTTAAATTGAAAAACATATCCATACAAGCTATCATGTTGGGCTTCGGTATTTTAATCACAGGAGTTATGTAACATGGCGCGTGTATGTCAAGTCACGGGGAAGCGCCCCATGAGTGGTCATAATGTCTCTCATGCCAACAATAAAACCAAACGCCGCTTTCTGCCAAACCTTCAATCACGCCGCTTCTGGCTGGAAAGCGAAAATCGCTGGATACGTTTGCGCCTTACCAACGCTGCGTTACGTACCGTTGATAAAAACGGTATTGATTCAGTAGTTGCCGACATGCGCGCACGCGGAGAGCGTGTCTGATTAGCGCTCTGCAAAACAAACAGAGAAAGGTATATCTATGCGCGAGAAAATAAAATTGGAATCCTCAGCAGGAACAGGTCATTTTTATACTACGACCAAAAACAAACGTGCCAACCCGGAGAAACTGGAAATCAAAAAATTTGATCCGGTAGCTAGGAAGCATGTAACCTACAAAGAGACAAAACTTAAATAAAGTATTTCGTAAGTTAGTCCTAATAAACAAAAAACCCGCGGACGCGGGTTTTTTTGTTGTGACCTGACTCTAGTCTAGGCCATGGCATAGCATCGTAATCTGCGGGAGAATTTCTCCAGTAATTCAATACCACTTTCTTCCGCACGACGACACCAATCCTCCAGTTGCTTAAGCAACTCATCCTTGGTTGCTGCAGAACGTTCCCATATCAAAGACAGTTCTTCTCTCATGCGATAAAGCTTATCCAGCTTCTGAGCATGGCTTAATACCGTCTCCAGCTTAGTACGTTCCTCCTCTTTCAAGGTCTTGGCGTCAGCCAGCACCCAGTTTCTCAAAGTCAAACCATCCACACCATTTTCAATTGCAGCCTGCTGCAAATGCACCAGCTCATTCTTAAGTGCGATCTTCAATGATTTGGTGTATTTCGCCAGAATCTCATACCGGTGGGAAATAACCGCCTGTAATGTTTCCAGATCACATTCGGTTTTGGCTTTATTCAACTGCAACTTGGGAGCTATTTTCTTCACTCGTGCCAGTCCCATCATTTCCAGTATCCGGATATACATCCAGCCAATATCGAATTCATACCACTTGTTGGATAATCTGGCAGAAGTCGGATAGGCATGATGGTTGTTATGCAACTCTTCCCCACCGATCAGGATTCCCCACGGAACGATATTACGACTGGCATCCTCCGAGCGGAAATTGCGATAGCCCCAGTAGTGTCCGATACCATTTATGACACCCGCAGCCATCACTGGCGTCCACATCATTTGCACAGCCCAGATCGTCAACCCAAGCGGGCCAAATAAAATCACATTGATAATCAGCATAGACGCAATACCAGCCACACTATGTTTGGTATATACATTGCGCTCTATCCAGTCATCAGGAGTACCATGTCCATAACGGTCGAGTGTCTCCTGATTCTTGGTCTCAACTTTGTACAGCTCTGCACCCTCACCCAATACCTTTTTTATACCAAAGACCTGTGGGCTGTGAGGATCATCCACGGTTTCACATTTTGCATGATGTTTCCGGTGAACTGCTGCCCATTCCTTGGTTACCATGCCGGTTGTCAGCCACAGCCAGAAACGAAAGAAATGACTGGGTATAGGGTGTAACTCAAGTGACCGATGTGCCTGATAACGATGCAGAAAAATGGTGATACTGGCAATCGTTATGTGGGTAAATACCAGCGCCACAACAATATAGCCCCACCAGGGCAGATCAATGAGTCCATTCATCAATATTGATGCGATGTCGTCCATATTTGTAACTATCCTCCTCGCTATTTACAATTTTATACCACTTCAATCTAAAGAGATGTCTCTCATAAGTCAAGAAAATTAACAATATTTTCAAGTATAACCGGATAAAAATTTGTATTTCCCAATACGGATCAGAAACACAATCAATGCGCCTGATCCCAGTTTTTTCCGATACCTGTCTGAACTTTCAGCGGCACATCCAGTTTGAGAACATTTTCCATCAGTCGAGGCAGATTTTCCTTGATTACTGGTAATTCATCCACAAGCACCTCCAACACCAGCTCGTCATGAACCTGCATGATCAGTTTACTCTGGAGTTGTGCTTCGGCCAGCCATCGATGTACGGAGATCATGGCCAGTTTGATGATATCTGCGGCAGTCCCCTGCATCGGCGCATTGATTGCCGCCCGTTCAGCTCCCATCTGGCGATTACGCTGATTACTGCGGATATCGGATAATTGCAATCTTCTCCCCAGGACGGTTTCGACATACCCGTGCTGCTTTGCAAGTTCTCTCGTACGCTGCATATAATCCGCCACACCCGGGTAACGCGCAAAATAGCGGTCGATAAAAGTACGGGCAGCCGTACGCTCTATACCCAGTTGAGTGGCAAGCCCGAATTCAGACATGCCATAAATCAGACCAAAGTTGATAACTTTGGCGTAACGGCGCTGCTCTGGATTTACCTGCTCAACAGGAACACCAAACACCTCGGCAGCCGTGGCACGATGGATATCCTGTCCTTCAGAAAAAGCGTGTATCAGCCCTGCATCCCCGGAAATATGCGCCATGATGCGCAGCTCGATCTGCGAATAATCTGCTGACATAATAAGCCAGCCATCCGGCGCGATGAATGCCTCACGGATACGCCTACCTTCCGGTGTACGCACCGGAATATTCTGCAAATTCGGATCGTTACTTGCCAGACGGCCGGTAACGGCAACCGCCTGCGCATAATGGGTATGTACACGGCCGGTTTGCTTGTTCACCATCTGCGGCAATTTATCGATATAAGTCGATTTGAGCTTGGCAAGGCCCCGATAATCCAGCAAAACCTTAGGCAGCGGGTAATCCGACGCCAACCTTTGCAGCACTTCTTCATCAGTGGATGGCACCCCTTTGGGTGTTTTCTTGATGACCGGCAATTTGTGCTGACCGAACAATATTTCTTGTATCTGCTTAGTTGAATTCAGATTGAAAGCATGACCAGCGAGGGAATGCGCCTGCTGTTCAAGCGCAACCAACTGCTGCGTCAGCTCACCACTCTGCACCCGTAGTAAATCGGTATCAAGCAGTACGCCATTACGTTCGATCCGGAACAGGACTTCCAGTAACGGTATTTCGATCTGCTGATAAATATACTCAAGATGGGCATCCTGACTGATTACCGGGTATAAAACCCGATGCAGGCGCAAAGGGATATCCGCATCTTCAGCTGCATAGATCCCCGCCCGATGAATTTCCACCTGCTCGAACCCGATACGTTTCGCTCCCTTACCGGTTACTTCATCATAGCTGATGGTTTGTATGCCTAGATGCCGGCTGGCCAGACTGTCCAGATCATGCGACAAATGGGATTCCAGTACATACGATTGCAGCAGGGTATCGTGTACGATCCCGTTCAGCATTACTCCATGATTGGCAAACACATGCCTGTCGTATTTCAGATTTTGTCCGATCTTGAGTTTCTCGTCACTCTCCAGCCAGGGCTTCAGCCGTTGCAACACCTGTTCACGATTCAGTTGCGAAGGTACACCCGGGTAATGATGGGCAAGCGGTATATAAGCTGCTTGCCCCAGCTCCATACAAAACGAGAGCCCTACCAGCTTTGCTTCCATCGGATTCAGACTGGTCGTTTCGGTATCGATCGAAACCAGCTCGGCAGATTCACATTGCGCCAGCCAGTCACCCAGTTGCGCATCAGTCAGAATAATCTGATAGTCACGCCCATCATCATTTTCTCCCTCTGGTACCGATGGATCATCCACTATCGCAGCCATAACACTTGACTCGGCTTTCTCATTTTTCTCCGGACCAGGCTGTTTGAGTTCGCGCAACCAGCTCCGGAATTCGAGATGCTCGTAGAGTTCTGTCAGCCTGGCTGTATCGGGCGGAACGGCAACCAGATCCTGCCAGTCCATTGCAAGGGGGACATCACATTTGATCGTCAGCAGTTTTCTTGAAACCTTCAGCCAATCCAGCGCCTTGCGCAGATTTTCACCCACCACACCCTTTATCTCATCCGCGTGCGCAATCAGATCATCCAGCGTGCCATATTGATCGAGCCACTTCACCGCAGTTTTAGGGCCTACTTTCTCCACCCCGGGAATATTGTCCACGCTATCCCCCACCAGCGCCAGAAAGTCGATGATCTGTGCAGGTGTCACACCAAATTTTTGCAGAATACCTGATTCATCCAGTGATTCGTTATTCATGGTGTTCACCAGCCAGATGCCTGGCCTGACCAGTTGTGCAATATCCTTATCGCCCGTTGCGATCACACATTGCGCCTGCCTGGCGATTGCACGTTCCACCAGCGTTCCGATAACATCATCGGCCTCAACACCCTCCTCTATCAGCAGCGGCCAGCCCATCGCCCGGATACAGGCATACAAGGGACCGATCTGGCAGACCAGATCTTCCGGCATCGGCGGGCGGTGTGCTTTATATTGCGGGTAAATATCGTCCCGGAATGTTTTACCTTTTGCGTCAAACACACACGCGCTATAATCTGGCCGGTATTCCTTATGCAGGCGACGCAGCATATTCAGCACGCCATAGATTGCACCAGTAGGTTCATTAAGGCGGTTACGCAAATCGGGCAGGGCATGAAAAGCACGATACAGGTAGGAAGAACCGTCGACTAGCAGAAGTGTTTTCATCAAACAAGGACCTCTATGAGCTTGCAAGCAAAATTATCGGATGCCCTCACCTTGGAGAAACCCTGGTCAGCCCGGGAATCATGGCGGGTTTTCGGAATTGTGGCGGAATTTGTCGAAGGCACGGAACGACTCGAATGTATCCAGCCTGCCATCAGTATTTTTGGCAGCGCCAGAACCCCTCCTGACCATCCGCATTATAAATTAACCGAAGCGATCGCAAGGCAATTGTCGGATGCCGGATTTTCGGTCATCTCTGGTGGTGGGCCGGGTATCATGGAAGCAGCCAACAAAGGTGCTTTTTATGGCAAATCTCCCAGTGTGGGGTTGAACATTCAGCTTCCACACGAGCAGCACCGTAATGTTTATCAGGATATCAGCCAGACTTTCCGCCACTTCTTTGCCCGCAAGTATATGTTCATCAAGTTTGCAACCGCCTATGTCGTGATGCCGGGCGGATTCGGAACGCTGGATGAGCTGATGGAAGCATTGACACTCGTCCAGACCGGCAAAACCCGCAAGATGCCGATCATTCTGGTTTGTTCAGATTTCTGGACAGGAGTGATCGACTGGTTTCGACAGGTACTTGTCCAACATGACTTCATTTCATCAGAAGACATGGATCTCATTCAAATTGTGGATGAACCGTCCCAGGTCGTAGATGCAATCTTCCGTTATTATGAAACTTCAGGATTTGAGCCCTCTGCTGCTGAGCGCAACATACAGCTCAATCTTTAGCACCAGCAGATTCATATCACTAGAGAACATCAGAATATTCCAACTTTCCGGTAATCAGCATGAGGTCAACAACGCTTTTATTTTTCTGCAGCAACCTGGTCTGGATATCGCCCCTGACGTGGGCGCAAACCAGCCAGCAACCGGATAATCTGATTCCATTGCCGGAAATTCCCGAATCTCCTTCTGCCGGGGAAGAAAACGGCCTTCCTCCCGAACTGGGACTGGATCCATCTCTGGAGCCGGAAATAACGATTCACGAAGGAAAAGACAAAACGATGATTGAAGAGTATCGCGTCAATGGCGAGCTGTATGTCATCAAAATCACCCCCCGGATCGGCAAACCTTATTATCTGCTGAATCGGCGCAGTGCTGTCGGGATGCCTCACCGGGGAGATATGGAATCGGGTGTAAGTGTTCCGATGTGGCAGATTTACCGCTTCTGAGCAAGAGTCAGGGCCCAAGCATCTTTCATCAAACCTGCCTGTTTGTTGACCGCCTTCTCAAACCAACTTTCAACGCTTCATTCATGTCTGTTTTCACCCCGGTTACCAAAGAACAGCTTGCTGTCTGGCTGAAAAATTACTCACTTGGATCACTGATCGACTTGCAGGGTATTTCATCCGGTATTGAAAATACCAATTATTTGGTCACCACTACACAAGACAAATTCATTCTCACTCTGTTCGAGAAGCTGACCAGTACCGAGCTGCCCTTCTATCTCAACCTGATGGCGCATCTCTCCGAGCAAAGCATTCCCTGCCCCAGGCCCGTTGAATCACAAAACCACCGCCTGCTGGGGCAGTTGAACGGCAAACCAGCCTGTATCGTGACCTTCCTTCCCGGACGATCCATGGTACAAGTCGCAGAAAAACAATGTGCACAAGTCGGTGAAATGCTTGCCAGAATGCATCTGGCTGGCCGAAACTACTCCGGCTGGAATCAAAACCCGCGCGGATTGAATTGGTGGCAGACTACGGCCGAAACAGTCATGCCTTTCCTTTCCTCTTCCGAGCAGAATCTGCTCGATGAAGAATTGCAATTCCAAGCGGCACAGATGACTGCCAACCTCCCGCAGAGTGTCATACATGCTGATCTTTTCCGGGATAACGTCCTGTTCACATCCGACGGCATTGGCGGTGTCATCGATTTTTATTTTGCCTGTAACGACACGCTGCTCTACGATCTGGCGATTACAGCCAATGACTGGTGCACGCTTACAGATGGCATAATGGACAAAACACGGATGCACGCCCTCGTAACGGCCTACCATGCTGTACGGCCATTGACGGCTGATGAACATTCCGCCTGGCCAGCCATGCTGCGCGCAGGTGCACTGCGCTTCTGGCTATCGCGTCTGTATGACTACTATCTTCCCCGCCCCGGGGAACTGACACATAAAAAAGATCCGGGTCACTTCAAAAGAATTCTGGAACATCACCTGAGCAATCCGGGTGTATTACCCTCTTTTCAGGCCTGAGGCGGATAGATCAGAATTATCATTCAGTACACCCGGTCAGGTGACGACTGCCTTTCTCACCTGTATCCTGTAAACAATCAGGTTTTTGACAGACTTACTTCAAATTACTGGAGAACGACGGATGGAAGCGCGATACGTACGCGGCAGACAGGGCTTACAGTGGATTCTGAGTGGCTTTTACTTTTTTCGTATGGCGCCACTCAACTGGATACTCTTATGCTTCACCTATTTACTCATTGGTATCACACTGGGACTCATCCCGTTGCTGGGCAGTTTCATCGGTATATTGACCGTGCCCGTCTTCGTAGCCGGGATCATGGTCGGGTGTAGGAAACTGGATCTGAGCGGCAAGCTCGAACTGGAATACCTGTTTTACGGATTCAAAAAATACACGGTACCTCTCATCACAATCGGTGGAGTTTATCTGATCGGCGATATTCTGATTACCGGTATTTTCATGCTGCTTGGGGGAGATGCAGTCGTTGATATGTGGCTGCACGGCAAACGATTCAGCGAAAATGAATTACCCGGCGTCATGGATGATCTGCTGTTTGCCTCATTGCTTTGCCTGTTGCTCGCCATTCCGCTGATGATGTCGATCTGGTTTGCACCCATGCTGGTAGTCTTTGAGAACATGCCTCCGCTCATCGCCATACGCAAAAGTTTCTTTGCGTGCCTGAAAAATCTCTTTGCTTTCCAGATTTATATGGCCATCTTGTTTGTTCTTGGAATGTTGGCAGCGATGCTTTACGGGTTGGGTTTCATCATCTGGTTCCCGGTCGCATTTGCTTCCGTTTACGTCAGTTACAAAGACATCTTTCACTACGAACAGGATGAAGATACTCAGCCCAAATCAGATGAGCCAAGTACTGAAGAAAACAAAGAAGATTCCAGCCAAACCAATGAACACTGAGCCGAGCCCAGGATCCGGTTTACAAGGAAGATCCATCAGAAAAACTGGCAGCAGCCTGTTTTCAGATCGGTAGCTATACAACTGCCGTTACAGGGGCTCCAGTTTTGCATAAGCAAGCGAGAGCCATTTTGTACCTGCCTGGTGAAAATTCACCTGGATCCGCATATCCGTCCCGCTACCCTCATAATTCAGGATAATACCCGTGCCAAATTTGGCATGCGATACTTGCTGGCCGACGTGAAAACCTGCGCTATTCAGCCCTGATGATGTCATTCCGACTGCTGCTGCCATCGTACTCCTGCCTTTCTGACTGCTATTTATAGTGCTGGCAACGGTTTGTCCTGTTCCCGACACCCCCTGACGAAAACTTCTTCCGGAAAAATCGGAGCGCAGCCTCTTCAAAAGATCTTGTGGGATTTCATCAATAAAGCGGGAAGGTATGTTCACACGCACCTGACCATGCAACATGCGGCTCTCGGCGTAACTCAGATACAGGCGCTGCCGGGCACGTGTCATTGCCACATACATCAGACGCCTTTCTTCTTCCAGACCATCAGGCTCATTCCGGCTGTTTTCATGGGGAAACAGACCTTCCTCCAGACCGCTGATGAATACCGAATGAAATTCCAGTCCTTTTGCAGCATGTACTGTCATCAGCTGAACCGCATCCTGATAACCTTCCGCCTGATGCTCACCCCCTTCGAGCGAAGCATGTGCCAAAAAAGCAGTAAGACTGTCATCTTCGGACTCATGCACAAAACTGGTCGCGGCATTGATCAGCTCCTTGAGATTCTCCAGGCGCTCGCCACCTTCACGTTCAGCCTGATAATGTGCTGCCAGCCCGCTCTGATCGATCACACGCCGGATAATTTCCGGTAACGGCAAGCCCTCGCCATCCTGCTGCATGGATAAAACCAGGCTGACAAAACCTGCTATTCCTCTCCCGGGCTGGCTGTTCCTGGTGGCAACCGCTTTCCCTCCCTCATATACCTTGAATGCTGCCTGCCACAGACTGGTGCCGAGCATCGCAGCCTGATCCTGTAACTGTTCCAATGTACGTGCACCAATTCCTCTGGGAGGAAAATTAATGATCCGCAACAGGGCATTGTCATCATCCGGTAAAGCGATCAGTCGTAAATAGGCCAAAGCATGTTTTACTTCCTGACGATCGAAGAAACGCATACCGCCATAAACACGATAGGAAACAGATGCATTGAACAAACCATGCTCCAGCACCCGTGATTGCGCATTGGAACGATAGAGCAGGGCAATATCAGAAAGAGCCAGGCCATCGGCATGCAGTGCCTTGATTTCATCAATGATGAAACTGGTTTCATCCATATCTGTGGCGGCATGATATACCCGCACCGGTTCACCCTTCCCCGCCGCAGTCCACAAATTCTTACCCAAACGTCCCTTGTTATGTTCGATCAGCGCATTGGCAGCATCCAGAATATTGCCGTGCGAACGATAATTCTGCTCCAGCCTGATGATCTTCGGTACGCTGAAATCCTTTTCGAGATCCCGCATATTCCCGACATGCGCTCCCCGGAACGCGTAGATGCTCTGGTCATCATCCCCGACGGCAAAAATGGCTGCATGCTGCTGCGAACCCGGGCCCGCCAGCAATTTGATCCATTTATACTGCAGGCGATTGGTATCCTGAAATTCATCCACTAATATATGTTCGAAACGACTGCGATAATGATCACGCAGAATTTCATTGCGGCTCAATAATTCATAGCAGCGCAGCAGTAATTCGGCGAAATCGACCGTACCTTCCCGCATACTGACAATTTCGTATGCCTGGTAGCATTCGGCCAGAGTCTGATTGAAACCGCCATGCACATCGACCTGCGAGGCTCGTAATCCCTCTTCTTTGGCATTATTGATAAACCATTGCAGTTGTCTGGGCGGCAACATCTTTTCATCCAGTGATCGTTCCTTCAGCACACGCTTGATGACAGCCAGCTGATCAGCCATATCCAGTATCTGAAATGCCTGTGGCAACCCCGCATCTTCATGATGAGCACGCAGCACGCGGTGACACAAACCATGAAATGTGCCCACCCACATAGCACGAGTGTTGACAGGCAGCATTGCACCGATACGCGCGACCATCTCGCGTGCTGCCTTGTTGGTGAAGGTAACTGCCAGGATATTCTGTGGCCGGGTGCGGCCCGATTGCAACAGATAAGCAATTCGTGTAGTCAGCACCCGGGTTTTACCACTTCCGGCACCTGCCAGCACCAGTGCTGACTGGTGTGACCAGGTGACGGCTTCCAGCTGTTCCGGGTTGAGATCAGTAAGTAATGCAGTCATATAGAAGGGAACAGCCGAATTCCCCCGCCGGCTGTCAGAGTCGACGGGGTCTCAGAAAAACTATTTTTTGCTTTTTGCCACCAGATCCAGAATCAGCGGCGTCAGGATCAGCTCAATCGCCATACCCATTTTACCACCTGGAACAACGATGGTATTGGGACGAGACATGAACGACCCGCTTATCATATTGAGCAGATAAGGGAAATCTGCTCCACGGTGATCACGGAAGCGGATAACCACCATACTTTCGTCCAATGTGGGAATATCCCGTGCAATGAACGGGTTGGATGTATCAACCGTCGGCACACGCTGGAAATTGACATGTGTGCGTGAAAACTGAGGAGTAATGTAATGAACGTAATCATGCATACGGCGCAAAATGGTATGTGTCACCGCCTCGGCCGAATATCCTCTGGCAGCAGTATCACGGTAGATCTTTTGTATCCACTCCAGATTGACGATTGGAACCACACCCACCAGCAGATCGACATACTGACTGACATCAGCCGTATCACTCTTCACTCCGCCATGCAGACCTTCGTAAAACAACAGGTCAGTGCCCGGCTGAATGGACTTCCAGGGTGTGAAGGTACCGGGCTTCTGATTGTAAGGTTGAGCCTCCTGTTCATTATGCAGATAAAGACGAATCTCTCCGGATCCACTTTGGCCATACGACCGGAACAATTCTTCCAGTTTCTCGAATTCATTGGCTTCCGGGCCGAAATGGCTGATAGGACGCCCTCCCCCTTTTTCTGACTCTTCAACTGCCTGTTTCATGGATTCACGGTCATAACGGTGGAAGCTGTCTCCTTCCACCACAGCCACATTCAGCCGCTCGCGCTGAAAAATATGCTCAAAACTTGTCTTGACTGTAGAAGTTCCAGCTCCGGATGATCCGGTTACTGCAATGACAGGGTGCTTCTGCGACATTTGTTTTTATCTCCTCAAATATAAAAAAATAATTTCCCTAAAACCAGCAAACCGCCGTTCCGCAAGTGTATTGCGAACACCTCATTCATTGCTCATACAGCCGTCACCCAATGAGTCTATTTGGTACAGCGGGGATTCTTTCCTGCAGCATTTGCCTGCTGCTGTAATCGTTGCGCCCTTGGCAAATCTGCTTGCAGATTTTGTATACGGGAAGTATGCGAAGGATGTGTGGACAAAAATTCTACCGGTTCTGCTCCCTGGCTGGCCTGTGCCATTTTTTGCCACAATCTTATGCTTTCTGCCGGATTGAATCCGGCCTTGGCCATTAAATCCAGGCCAATCGTATCTGCCTCTGATTCATGCAACCTGCTAAACGGCATGATAACCCCGTATTGCGCACCAATCCCCAGCAGACCGACTGCTGTCTGCCCCAATGCAGATTGGGGTGCGGCAATCGCCTGGATGAGTGAAATTCCCAGATTGGTGCCCGCCTGCTGAGATAAGCGCTCGTTACTGTGGCGCGCCATTACATGTCCGACTTCGTGGCCAATGACTACTGCCAGCTGATCCTGGTTATCCACCAGATTGAGCAAGCCGGTGTGCACACCAATTTTTCCGCCGGGCAACGCAAACGCATTCAGTGATTCATCTTCAAACACGACGACTTCCCATTCTCCTCCCACTTCCCGTGTAATCGCACTGGCCACACAACTTACAAAACGGTTACTTGCCGTATCATGACTGATTTTGTTTTCACGCTTCAGCGTATCAAACGCCTGAAGGCCCATACTGTTCACTTCGGCATCCGGCATAAAAGCAACCTGTGTCCGACCAGTGGGAGAAGTCGCACAAGCGGCGAGAATACAAACAAGCAGGCAGGAAAACAATAACTTTATCTTTGAAATACTCATCACTATCCCTCCCTTAAATCTGGACATGCCCCGGGCATCTGACGTCTGCCAGGGGCAAAAACGCTGCACCGGTCATTGGTGAAATCACACATGAACACATCATTCCCTTGCACCCAGAGCAAGCGCCCGTTTGCGGGATCGTTCCGCAGCTTCTTCGGATAATCGCCGATCAGCCCAACCGGTCAAATGGGTTTGAATGATATTCCCGATCGCCTCGATCCAGAGTGGATGTTCATTGAGACTTGGTATGTAATGAAATTCACCCCCGCCCGCCTCGGTAAAAATCGCTTTTCCTTCCAGTGCAATTTCTTCGAGTGTTTCCAGGCAATCCGAGACGAAGCCAGGACAAACGACATCGACTCGCCCGGTTTTCTGTTTACCCAACTCTGCCAGAATTTCCGCAGTATAAGGTCCCAACCATTGCGCAAAACCAAAACGAGACTGAAAACATATCTGATAGCGATCATCCGCCAGTTCCAGTGCTTCAGCCAGCAATCGCCCGGTTTTCTGACACTCGCAATGATAGGGATCACCCATCTCCAATGTTTTACGCGGCACGCCATGAAAACTGATGATCAGTTTGTCAGGCTGGCCGTGTTTTTCCCAATAATCACGAACATTCTGTGCCAGTGCTGCAATATAACCCGGATCATCGTGGTAATGCCTGACAGTGCGAATATCAGGAATATTACGCATTTTCCTCAATTCGGAGAAAACACCGTCCAGCACACAACCGGTACTGCTGGCAGCGTATTGGGGAAATAGCGGTAATACCAGAATACGGTCACAGCCTTGTACTTTCATCTGCTGCAATTTTTCCGCAATGGACGGATTGCCAATAATCATCGCATATTCAACCACCAGCGAAGAATCAGCCTGCTGCTCCAGTAAAGCGGCTACCAGTGCCGTCTGGCGCGCAGTATGCACTCTCAGGGGAGAACCTTCGGATGTCCAGATCTGCTCATACTTTTTGGCAGACTTGGCCGGCCGGACATTGAGAATGATGCCATTCAGAATGAACCACCACAGCCAGCGTGGAAATTCGACGATACGCGGCTCGCTCAGAAACTGCTTCAGATAAGCTCTCAGTGCTTTGGCAGTCGGCGCATCCGGCGTACCCAGATTGATCATCAGAACACCGATCTTGCCGACCGAACCATGGCGATAAGCGGGTTCCGGTAACATTCGAGTCATAAGTAGAATGAAGTAAACAGGCTATTACGACAGATTGCTCGAAAGCAGCTTGGCGGTAATATCCACGATAGGAATGATACGTTCATAAGCCATGCGCCGCGGGCCGATCACGCCAACCGTGCCGACAATTTTTCCTTCCATTTCATAAGGTGCAGTAACGACACTGACCTCTTCCAGCATCGTTTCATCCGACTCTCCCCCGATGAAGATCTTCACCCCGTGTGCCTGACGGCTCAGCTCCATCAGTTGTAACAGTTTGGATTTTCGCTCAAACATTTCGAACAGACTTTTCAAGCTGGAAAGATTATCTGATAAATCGCGCACGTCAAACAGCCTGTGTTCTCCAGCAATTACCACTGCTTCGCTGCTTTCCTGCAAGGCATCATTGCCTATTTCAATTGCTGCATTCATGAGACCGGTCATATCCCGACGCAATTGTGTCAACTCGCGCTGGAGCCCTGAGCGAATTTCTTCCAGCGTACAACCGGCATAGTGCTGATTGAGAAAATTTCCGGCCTCGATCAGATCAGACTGACTGTAAGCGGTTTCCGTAAGAATGATACGATTCTGGACATCACCTTCCGGTGTCACCAGAATCAGAAGAATCCGTTTTTCAGTCAGTGCCACAAATTCTATATGGCGAAAAACTGCGCCTCCCATCCGTTTAGGTGTGACCACCACGCCTACAAATCGGGTCAGCTCTGAAAGCAGACGAGAAGTAACATTCATCAAATGGGTGGGGTTGTTCGGATGCAGCTGGTTCTCCAGCAAAGTAATCTGCTCATTATCCAGTGACTTGACCACCAGCAGGGTATCGACGAAAAAGCGATAACCCAGCGTGGTAGGCATGCGCCCGGCCGATGTATGCGGACTGGAGACATACCCCATTTCTTCGAGGTCAGTCATCACATTGCGGATCGTGGCCGGACTCAGGTCCAATCCGGAAAACTTGGCGAGTGAGCGTGAACCGACTGGCTGACCTTCATGAATATAACGTTCAACCAGGGTTTTTAGCAGAATTTTCTCGCGTTCGTTAAGCATTTATCTATTCTACACGAATCAGCTCTGCTACAAGTGGGGTTGGTCTGAAGCTGAAATCCCTTGGTTTCATGGATAGCGTAATACTACTTCTCGGCTGATTTCTACCTTTTTTGGCATGGGCTGCGGTAATATCCGATCCTTACGATCACCTAGAATCAGCCGGATCGCCTGAAACAGAAATCCAGGTATTTTTAACCGCTCCGACCTCTTATCACTAATGGACAGCGCCTTATTCAAAACGATTGCTCTGATCGGGAAACACAAAAATCCCGATATCGTGATTCCCCTGCTGAGTCTGGCAGAGTATCTGACCGACCGAGGTATCAGTGTGGTACTGGACTCTCTGACCGCCGCCCATATCAGTAACAGCAGGTACCCTATACTGACACTGGAAGAAATCGGTAAACAGGCAGACCTTGCAATCGTGCTGGGAGGTGACGGAACGATGCTCAACATTGCCCGTGCACTCGTTCCGTTCAGTGTTCCACTGATCGGCATCAACCAGGGAAGATTGGGGTTCTTGACTGATCTTACAGCCGATACCATGCACGAAACCCTGAATGACATGCTGGCAGGCCAGTTCGTCGTGGAAAACCGCATGCTGCTGACCGTCGAGGTTACACGCAATGGAGAAAGTGTCTTCAAAGAACTGGCTTTCAATGATGTGGTACTTCACCGGGGTATCAGCAGCGGTATGATCGAACTTGAAGTCCACATCAACGGTGAGTATGTTTATTCTTTACGATCGGACGGCCTGATCATTGCGACACCCACCGGATCGACAGCTTACGCGCTTTCCTCCGGCGGGCCGATCCTGCATCCCGGTCTCAACCTGATGACACTGGTGCCGATCTGCCCACATACCCTCAGCAACCGCCCCATCGTAATCGGCGCAGATGCAACCATCGAAATCAAAGTTCATTTCACGACCGAGATAAAAATCTACACAGACAGCCATTCCTGGTTCGATCTGAGTGAACATGACAGAGTATTCATTCAACGCTGTCCGGAAACCATCAAACTCCTGCACCCCGTCCACCACAGTTACTACCGTATGTTGCGAGAAAAACTCGGCTGGAGCGGTATTCTTCAAAAAAACAGCCGGTAGTCTCCATGCTGCAAAATCTGTCTATTCGCAATTTCATCATCGTTGACCATATTGATCTGCATTTCAAATCAGGTTTTACAGTTCTGACTGGCGAAACCGGCGCAGGAAAATCCATTCTGATCGATGCGCTGGAACTCGTACTGGGAAGACGGGCTGATACGAGTCAAATCAGATATGGCTGTAAACGTGCTGAAATTACTGCACAATTCTCCGTAAACACTATCCCTGCTTTACAGGAGTGGTTAGTGGAAAATGCACTGGAAGATGAAACCGGTATATGTCTGTTGCGCAAAATCATGGAATCGGGTGGACGTTCACGCAACTTCATCAACGGACACCCTGCCACCCTCCAGCAATTACGCACGGTTGGTGAATGGCTGGTCGATATTCACGGCCAACATGCCCATCAGTTGCTGATGCACGGCCACAAGCAATGTGAATTGCTCGATGCCTGGGCAGGTGAATCGAATCTTGCCCGGGAAGTAGCCTCCGCTTACCGGCACTGGCAGGATCTGTGCCAGCAAAGACTCGCATGGGAACAGCACAGCGAACAAAATTTGCAGGAGCACGAAACCCTGACGTGGCAACTCCAGGAACTGGCCGCCCTGAATTTCTCACTGGAAGAATGGGAAAATCTGCAAATCGAACATAATCGGCTGACACATACTGCAAGCCTGCTGGAAACCGCACAATTCAGCCTGGAATCATTATCGGAAAATGAAACGGCGGTACTGGCGCAACTCAGCACGGTGCTCACCCGCCTGAACAGCCTGATCGATATCGACAACACACTCGAACCCCTCTGCAACCAGTTGCAATCAGCTCAGATACAACTGCAGGAAATCGTATATGAATTGAAACGTTATCAGCAGCACCTTGATATCGACCCCCGCAGACTGCAGGAAACAGAAACACGCATTGCAGCCATTCATGGAACAGCCAGAAAATACCGTATCATGCCGGAAATACTGCCGGATTTACTGGAAACAACCAGACAACGCCTGGAATCATTGGAAAATGCAGCAAGCAGCGAAGCACTGATGAAAGCAGAGAAATCTGCCAGGAATAATTTTGAGAATCTCGCCGCCAGGTTGAGTCAAGCAAGGCAGCACGCCGCAGATCAATTGTCTGGCTTGGTCACGGAAACCATGCAAACTCTGGCAATGGCAGGAGGCCGCTTCAATGTGGCATTGATCCCGATACCCTCGGGTAATCTGCACGGCATGGAACAGATCGAGTTTCAGGTGTCGGCCCACCGGGATCTGCCCTTACGCCCGCTGAATAAAGTAGCCTCCGGCGGTGAACTCTCACGTATCAGCCTGGCAATCCAGGTCATTACCAGCAAAGCCGGCACTGTCCCCACTCTGATTTTCGATGAAGTCGATACCGGAATAGGCGGGCGCATTGCCGCAATAGTAGGCAAATTGCTCCAGCAACTGGGAAAAACGCGACAGGTAATGAGCATCACACATCTCCCACAAGTTGCAGCCAGAGGAGATCATCACTGGCGCGTATCCAAAACCTCCGAGACAGAAGATGAGCAACTGCCGGCAAGCCATATTTCAGAACTGGATGCAGCAGAAAGAACCGAAGAAATTGCTCGGATGCTGGGCGGTGAAAATCTGACTGCCGCCACGCGTCAGCACGCAGCAGAAATGCTGGGATACGATAAACAGAATCAATCGACTTGAGCAGGCGGAATCCGGCTCTGAAAATAAAACTACTCCGTACTCTCCTGTTGCCCTTTGGATTCCTCGGCGGAAGCAACGTATGTGATCAGCTCCGGTTGAGAAGTCTCGGTACAGACCATTTTCCCCTCAATAACCGCTCCCTGATGAATTTTGATGGTTTTATAGAAAATATCCCCGCTAATTTTCGCTGCGGGCTGCAGTTCGAGGCTTTCATCGCAATGAATCGGCCCTCTCACTGTGCCATTGATGACGATATACGGCACTTTGATTTTTCCTTCGACCATCCCCTGCTCACTGAGCACCAACAAGGAATGTTGTTTACCATTTGCCGACACGATGCTGCCACAAATACGACCATCCACACGCAGCCCGCCAGAAAAATGAATATCGCCAGTAATTACGGTGCCTTCCCCAATCAATGTATTGATATCACTGACTATTTTATGTTTTCTTCCGAACATGCTCCGATTCCTTTAAAGGTAACTGGATCGTCTTCGTTAATACTGCCTTACTCGAGCCGTTCTCATAAATAAAAACCTGCAGACTCTTCACTACCGTATCTGCCGGTATCTGGAAACTTTTCTCCAACCTGTGATAAAAGCGAAAATTGATAGGAAACTCTTTGGAAGCATTCTCATCCACGAGTGAGATGAACTTCTCCTCACCATTTTGAAGCAACCCAACCACAAATTCGAGCTTGCCACTGAATTCTTTTAAACGCTGGCCTCCCTGAGCAAGCAACAATGTATACAGATACTCACCTGGGAGTTGGCCCGCTTCCAATGAAAAACGGTGAATGATAAGTTCCACATTGGAGGATTCCTCATTTCCGGAAATCATCTGCTGGAACAAGGTTAAATCCTCCCTCAGCCGCTCATTTTCCTCATCCAGGGATTTGACCTGCTTTACCAGGTCCGCACGAGTAGCATTACCGATCTGCAACTGTCTGACAAGCTCCGCAAGCTGCGAACAAAGCGCAGTATCGTATTTTTCCAGGCAGCTGTTCGATTCAAGGATTTGCTCGAGCACGGGATCAGCCGTAACCGTAATGTTACCGGCCGGCTGAGCTGTACTTTGCCCGATGACATACATTCCATAGGCCAACAGGGCTATCAGCAACAACCCGACAAATGACATCAGCAAACGCCGGTACCAGGGAACATGAGGGCGCACAACCAGCTTAGGTGCGCTGATGCTTTGTCTGTTATGCAGCAATTTTCTCCCTCGGCTCCTGGAAATTTCTGAAAGGCTTACGCTTGCACTATTCGCAACACGATATTTCTTCAGCTACTTCACTTATCAGTACACTGACTAAGGCAGCAGCGGAACATGCCGGATACCGGTCGTTTCCGGTAATCCATACATAATATTCATGTTCTGAACGGCCTGGCCGGCAGCACCTTTAACCAAATTATCGGTAACCGAGAGTATCACTGCGGTATCACCATTCCCCGGACGATGAACTGCAATCCGGCAAAAATTTGAACCACGTACCGAGCGGGTTTCCGGATGGCTGCCGGCAGGAAGCACATCGACAAAGGGCTCATTGGCATAACGGTTTTCATACAGGGTTTGCAAATCGACATCTCTGGTCAGCCTTGCGTAGAGTGTGGCATGAATCCCCCGGATCATCGGAGTCAGGTGAGGCACGAAGGTCAATCCGATCGGCCCATTCGATCTCTCGGACAGTCCCTGCCTGATTTCGGGCAAATGGCGATGTCCTGGCACAGCATAAGATTTGAAGTTATCTGATGCTTCCGCATATAAGGTATGTATTTCGGCTTTGCGACCTGCTCCGGAAACACCTGATTTGGTATCTGCAATCAGATGATCCGCATCTACTGCCCCCGCTTCGATCAGCGGAATAAAACCCAACTGCACTGCGGTTGGATAGCAACCGGGGTTGGCAATCAATCGTGCATCCCGGATTTTTTCCCGGTTGACTTCAGGCAAACCGTAAACGGCTTCGGCTACCAGCTCAGGAGCGGCATGCGTCATGCCATACCATTTTTCCCACTCAGCAACATCCTTGATACGAAAATCAGCAGCCAGGTCAATCACTTTTATTCCTGAATCGAGTAAAGCTTTTGCCTGCTGCATGGCAATCCCATTGGGAGTTGCAAAAAAAACGACATCACACTTGCTGAAATCCACTTTCGCCGGATCACTGAACTTGAGCGCAATCTGCCCGCGTAAACTGGAAAAAAGTTCATCCACTCCCGTACCTGCTTCCTGTCGGGATGTAATGACTTTAAGTTTGACTTTCGGATGCTGTACGAGAATACGTAACAGCTCGACGCCTGTATAACCTGTTCCACCTACAATGCCAGCATTGATCATCTCTGAGAAATAACGACCAGAAAGTTAATTATCCACCAAGGAATAGCAGATACCCGTTACTGCGTGCCACATACAAAACCCGATACAAAAAAGCCGCCCATGAAATGGCGGCTTTCCAGCATATTCTGAAAATAATGGCGATCAACGTTTGGAAAACTGCTTGCGACGCCTCGCTTTACGTAAACCAACCTTTTTCCGCTCTACTTCACGCGCATCTCTTGTCACAAAACCAGCTTTGCTCAGAATCGGTTTCAGTGTCTCATCATAACCGATCAGCGCACGGGTGATACCATGTCTGACTGCTCCGGCCTGCCCTGACTCACCCCCCCCGTGAATATTGACCATGATATCCAGATTAGAGGTATTTCCAGTCAGTTCCAGAGGCTGGCGGATAATCATCCGCCCTGTTTCACGGGAAAAATATTCATCAGCAGGTTTATGATTTACTGTGATGACACCTGTGCCCGGTTTGATAAAAACCCGTGCAACTGCACTTTTTCTGCGACCGGTTCCGTAATTATATTGAATAGCCATGATTTATCAGATTAAGCGTTAATTTCCAGTGGTTGCGGTTGCTGAGCCGCATGAGGATGAGTATCTCCAGCATAGATTTTCAGTTTTTTTATCATGGCATAACCAAGCGGACCCTTGGGCAACATACCTTTTACAGCTTTTTCAAGCGGCCTGGTGGGAAAACGCTCATGCATTTTCTTGAAAGTGGTCTCGTAAATACCCCCAGGGTAGCCACTGTGGCGATAATATTTCTTATCTTCAGCCTTGTTACCGGTCACTCTGAGCTTGTCGGCGTTAATGACCACGATATAATCACCCGTGTCGACATGCGGTGTATAAATAGGCTTATGTTTACCTCGCAAGCGATGGGCAATTGCTGCAGCCAGTCTGCCCAGAACTTTGTCGGTTGCATCAACCACAAACCACTCATGCCTTACTTCATGTGGTTTGGCAGAAAAGGTCTTCACTGATTTTCCTTTGTTTTTGGGTACAAGATAACCTCGAATTATGAGTCACCCTGTAGATAAAGTCAAATTCAGGATAGAAGGGACCGGGAAACAACAACCGCTATGTTTCGCAGTTACAGCAACTCGACTCACCTTCTTTACACTGCCACCGGTAAACACAGGATAATACTGTTCGATTCAAGAAATCCATGACGCGAGTTATAATCAAACTTTTGCAGATTCTCATGAAACAGTTCATTTTCTCTCTGTTTTTATTGGCGACAATTTCTCCGGCATGGTCACAGCAGCCGGAACTGGCAGTTGCAGCCAAATCTTTCATTCTGATCGATTTTCATAGCAGCCAGACACTCGCCAGTTCCAACCCGCATGAACGATTGGATCCGGCTTCACTCACTAAGCTGATGACGGCTTATGTCGTCTTCTCCGCTTTGCAACAGGAACGGATCAAGATAGACCAGGTCGTTCCTGTTTCCAACCGATCGTGGCGCATGGTGGGTTCACGCATGTTTATCGAGCCCAATAAACAGGTCACTGTCGATGAATTGATCCATGGTGTTATCGTGCAGTCGGGAAATGATGCCTGCGTTGCACTGGCAGAACTAATTGCCGGTTCAGAAGATCTGTTTGTGCACATGATGAACGAGGAAGCAAAACGCCTGGGCATGCACAACACCCATTTCACGAACTCAACCGGTCTGACTCATTCTGATCATTACAGCACTGCACATGATCTGGCTCTACTGGCTGCAGCCATTATCAGAGATTTTCCAGAACGCTATCCGCTCTATTCCTTGCGTGAATATACTTACAATGGCATTACCCAGCAAAACCGCAATCGTCTCCTGTGGACGGATCCCAATGTCGATGGCATGAAAACGGGGTGGACGGAAGCTGCCGGGTACTGCCTGGTAACTTCAGCAAAACGTGATCAGCGGCGTCTCATCTCTGTGGTAATGGGCACCGCTTCTCCCAATGCCCGCAGTATCGAAAGCCAGCGCCTGCTGAATTACGGATTCCAGTTTTTCGATACCGCTCACCCCTATAAGAAAGATCAGCCCGTGGCCAATGTTCAAATCTGGAAAGGCGCACAGAATAAACTCAAGGTCGGATTTGACCGGGATATCTATTTCTCGCTCCCCAAAGGCAAAGTCGAGGGATTGAAGGCCCGGATGGAATACCGTCAGCCGCTCATTGCCCCGATCGATCGTGGCCGGGAAGTGGGAATGGTAAAGTTCATCCTGGATGGACAGGAAATAGCCACCTACCCACTGGTTGCACTGGAGACCGTCGATACTGCCAGTTTCCTCGGGCGTTCCTGGGATAACCTTAAAATGCTGTTCAACTAACCACGCAGACAATAAAAACAGACATGATTTACCTCAATGGCAAATTTCTGCCGATGGAACAGGCTACCGTTCCAGTGCTGGATAGAGGCTTCATCTTCGGTGATGGTGTCTATGAAGTCATACCGGTTTATTCACGTAAACCGTTCCGGCTGGGCGAACATCTTTCCCGGCTGCAGCACAGTCTGGATGGCATACGTCTCCAGAATCCGCACACTGAAGAACAATGGGCTGGTCTGATCGAACGCATCATCGAGCTGAATGAAGGTGATGATCAGTACCTTTACCTGCACATTACACGCGGGGTGGCAAAACGTGACCATGCCTTTCCTCGCGAAGTAACGCCCACTGTCTTCATCATGAGCAACCCGCTTCCGGCTCCACCTGCAAAATTGCTCGTTTCCGGAGTTTCAGCGATTACCGCCAGGGATAATCGCTGGGGGCGCTGTGATATCAAAGCCATTTCACTGTTGCCAAATATCTTATTGCGCCAGCTTGCCGTGGACGCACAAGCCATGGAAACGATCCTGTTACGCGATGGTCTGTTGACCGAAGGGGCCGCCAGCAATATTTTCATCGTAAAAGACGACCTGCTGCTGACCCCCCCCAAAGATCACCGTATATTGCCTGGCATTACTTATGATGTAGTACTGGAACTGGCTGAAACACATGGTGTTCCACATGCGACAAGAGAAATATCAGAGCTTGAGTTACGTACTGCACGGGAAATCATGCTGACTTCTTCCACCAAAGAAATTCTCCCGATCACACAGCTGGATGGACAACCGATCGGTAATGGCACCCCAGGGCCAGTATTTCAGCAACTGGATCGGCTCTATCAGGCATATAAGCTGGAAGTCATGCGCGGGCATGCTCCACGCCAGTAATACAATCCCATGACAGAAGAATCACTCATTGAATATCCTTGCGATTTTCCGATAAAAATCATGGGAAAGTCACAACAGGGATTCACTCAGTCTGTTCTGAGTATCGTCAAAACCTATGCACCTGATTTTGATGACACCACCCTTGAAGTTCGTTCCAGCAGAAATGGTGCTTATCTGAGCCTGACCTGCACAATTCAGGCAACTTCACGCACACAACTGGATTCTCTCTATCAGGCACTGCATGATCATCCAATGGTAACCATGCTGCTCTAAGGAACCTCTGAAAAACGTCGACGAGGTAGTCAGTTCAAGGCAAAATCGGCGAAAAAGCGGAGTTTATACGTATAAATGAGCATTTTAAGCCGATTTTTAACGCAGAAATAGCAACGCAGGCAGTTTTTCAGAGGTTCCTAAGCAATTCAATACCAATAATCTTCATGCTCATTGCTGCAATGAAATTGATCTGCAAGAAGATAAACGCTCAGCTCTGAATGATTTTTCACGGGCTGAATCATAAACCGGGCAACAGGCAATATGTTCACCGTTACCGTAAAAAATATGGGGACCACTGAGTACCTCACTGCCTGGCAGGCCATGAAAAATTTTACGGCCCAGCGCACCTGTGAAACCCCGGATGAGATCTGGCTGCTGGAACATCCGCCCGTTTACACCCAGGGAATTGCCGGAAAACCTGAACACCTGCTTTTCCCGAATCAGATCCCGGTCATCAAAACCGACCGGGGCGGACAAATCACTTATCACGGCCCGGGACAGATCATTCTCTACCTGTTACTGGACTTGCATCGCTGGCGACTGAACATCAGACAACTGGTCAGAAAAATGGAAGGTGCCGTGATAGACTTGCTGAGCGAATATGATGTCGTTGCACAAGGCGATGAAAATGCGCCGGGTGTTTACGTCGACGGTGCCAAAATTGCCTCTTTGGGGCTGAAAATCAGACGCGGAGCCTGCTATCACGGCATAGCCTTCAATGCCGATATGGATCTTACGCCCTTCACCGCGATCAACCCCTGCGGCTATCGTGGTTTGCGTGTTACGCAGGCAAAAGACCTTGGCATAGCAGATTGCAAAGAGATGCTCGCCACCAAACTGGCACAGAGTTTCATTAATCAACTAACCGATGTTTAACAAAGGATAACCATTACTCATGGCCGCTGACACCCATCAACGAGGTGCCGCCAAAACGGCACGCAACCCGGTCAAAATCGATCTGGAACAATCCGGACAGTTATTGCGCAAGCCTTCCTGGATTCGTGTACGTTCATCCAACAGTCAGAAATATCTGGAAGTAAAACGTCTGCTGCGTGAAAACAGATTACATACCGTTTGTGAGGAAGCCTCCTGCCCGAATATCGGGGAATGCTTCGGTCGTGGCACAGCAACATTCATGATACTCGGTGATCTGTGCACCAGACGCTGCCCGTTTTGTGATGTGGCACACGGCCGGCCTCATGCGCCCGATCCTGATGAGCCGATGCACCTGGCCAATTCCATTGCGGTACTGAAGCTCAATTATGTCGTCATTACCAGCGTGGACCGTGATGACCTCAGAGATGGCGGTGCGCAACACTTTGCAGACTGTATCCGCGCAATTCGTACCCAGTCTCCACAAACACGGATCGAGATTCTCGTCCCCGATTTTCGCGGCAGACTGGAAGTGGCGCTGGAAAAACTGTCTGCCTGCCCGCCTGACGTGATGAACCATAATCTGGAGACCGTACCACGCCTGTATAAGCAATGCCGGCCGGGCGCAGATTACATGCATTCATTACAGCTGCTCAAGGATTTCAAGGCAGCTTTCCCTCATATCCCGACCAAGTCCGGTCTGATGCTTGGACTGGGAGAAACCGATGAAGAAATCATCGAGGTCATGCGCGATTTACGCGCACATCAGGTTGATATGCTGACTGTTGGCCAATATCTGCAGCCCAGCAAAGGACACCACCCCGTCATGCGTTACGTTTCACCCGAAGATTTCAAAACCTTCGAGCGCATCGCTACAAATCTGGGATTCAGCCATGCTGCTTGCGGTCCGATGGTGCGTTCGAGTTACCATGCTGATCAGCAGGCGCACGAAGCTGGCATTGAATAAAAAACAATGTCGATCAGGAGCGATCGATAATTCTTATATCACCCCGCCTTGGACAGCCCCGCCATCATGCTCATTCTCCGGTTCGAATGTGGAATCATCGTCATGATCCATATCGACCGGAATAACGGAAAGGGGCTCTTCATCAAACGCTTTATCACCTTCTTCAATCGCAATACCGTGAGGTTTGAGTCCGACAAAATCATACCGGCTGGTATCCGCCAAATGTGAAAGTTGAATATTCTGTAAAGCAGTAAACATCGTTTCAAGCCGGCCGGGATATTTTTTATCCCATTGCTGCATCATTTCCTTGATCACCTGTCGCTGCAGGTTCGGCTGCGAACCACACAAATTACAGGGAATGATAGGAAATTGTGCATGCCAGGCATAAGCCGCCAAATCCTTTTCCTTACAATACGCCAGCGGCCGGATCACCACATGGCATCCATCATCGCTCACCAGTTTGGGAGGCATTGCTTTCAGCTTACCTCCGTAAAACATGTTCAGAAAAAAGGTCTCCAGAATATCGTCCCGATGGTGCCCCAGCGCAATCTTGGTGGCGCCCAGCTCGGTCGCCACCCGGTAAAGCACACCTCTGCGCAGACGAGAACACAAGCTACAGGTTGTTTTCCCTTCCGCAATCACCCGCTTTACAACGCTGTAAGTATCCTGTTCCACGATACGAAAGGGCATATTTATTTCTGACAGATAGCCCGGCAATACATGTTCAGGAAAACCTGGTTGCTTCTGATCCAGGTTGACAGCAATCAACTCAAAATCCAATGGTGCATGTGCCTGTAGATTGCGCAGAATATCCAGCAATGCGTAGCTGTCCTTACCACCGGACAGGCACACCATGACCCGATCACCTTTCTCGATCATGTTGAAATCGGCAATAGCAGTTCCAACGAGGCGCCGCAACCGCTTACGCAACTTGTTGGCGTTATAATCAGCCTTTCTGGAAAGTGTTTCTGTAACCATATGGATTCCGGGTATACCTAGCGGAGAATGCAAATGAAAAATAAATGGAAATGAACGGGATCAGAATGCAGAGAAATGTTCGTGTAGTATTAATGGTCAAATAAAACAACAACCAGTAATTCCGATCTTCTGCTCACAATGGAGGAACATATGAAAAAAACTTTGATCGTATTCCTCATGCTTTCTTGTCTGGGATCTGTTGGCGCTTATGCTACAGCAAACCACAGCCATGCAGCAATCGGTGAACCAGGTGTTCAGGAAAACGTCACACGTACAATCAGACTTGAAGCATACGAATACCGCTTCTCACCTTCTGAAATCAATATCAAACAAGGCGAAACCATCCGATTCATCGTCAAAAATACGGGAAAAAAGAAACATGAAATGATGATAGATACCATGCAACATCTCAGAGAGCATGAAAAAATGATGCGCCAGCACGACCATGGCGCACACACTGAACCTAATCAAATAATACTCGAGCCTGGCGAAGAAAAAGAGTTGATATGGCATTTCACTCAAGCAGGGACTATTGACTTCGCTTGTCCGGTCCCTGGTCATTTCAAAGGAATGCGAGGCAAAATTATTGTGGAGAGCAAATGAAAATACAATTTAACAGATTCCTTACCCGTTCCTTACTGACGGCTGCATTAACAGGAGCTGCCAGCATGGCAGCTGCAGCAACCATGGAAGTGTACAAAAGTCCGACTTGCGGCTGTTGCGCCAAATGGGTCGATCACATGCGCGACAACGGGTTTACCGTCAACATCCACGACATTGGTAACGATGAAGCCAGGGCAGAAGCCGGCATCCTCCCCGAGCTCGGATCATGCCACACCGCTTTGGTCAATGGCTACGCCATAGAAGGACATGTCCCTGCGGATGACATCAAGCAACTTCTGAAAGAACGCCCCCGTGCAGTCGGATTATCAGCGCCCGGCATGCCACATGGTTCTCCCGGTATGGAAACCGGACGTGTCGATTCCTATAACGTATTGCTGATCAGGAAACCTGGAGATAAGCGCAGTGCAACCGAAATTTATAACCGATATGGCCCGGGAAAATCCGGGGCAGCAGAGAAAACATCCGAAAACAGCACAACCGACTCAGTGTTAAGGCTCAAATAACGTGATGCCTGCAAGAGTTCTACTGCTCGTATCCCTGTTTCTCATTGTCGCCTGCTCGGAACAACGCGATACCGGGCAGACTGGTAATACACTGACACTCGATCAGATTCTGGGCAGAGACTTATCTCCGGAACAGGTCACGCGCAATTTTGACCCCGAACAGGTTGCACGCGGACAGGCTCTTTTCCGGAAAAATTGTGCAGCATGCCATGGGCAAAATGCGGAAGGTACTCCAGACTGGCGCAAGCCTCTGGAGAATGGCAGATACCCGCCCCCGCCATTGGATGGAACAGCACATGCCTGGCACCATTCCACGGAGGAGCTGAAAAACTTCATTCTGAACGGTGGTCCTCCGGGGGAAGGGCGTATGCCCGGCTGGGCAGGGATACTGGCAGATCAGGAAGTCGATGACATTCTGGTCTGGATCAAATCCCTGTGGCCAGATGAAGTCTATCAGGGCTGGTATACTAGAATCGAGAACAGGCCGAAATAATTTGCTGGAACCACTCTTCTTGGGTTCTGCTGCCAGATCTTCAAGATTGTGTAGTGTTGCTACGCTGGCATATTCGTTCCATTGAAAGTCAAAATCCTTCACGGAAAACCATCCGCCGGCAAATTATCTGCCAGATAGCTTGCCGGCATTCTCTTCTTTGCTACTGTAGAAAATTCAAATCATGAGTTCTCCCCCGGTACCTCCTCATCATGGAGGAGACCGGCATTTACGCCAATGATATTGATTTCAATTGGCAGCATCAAAAAAGCATCGAAAAATGAACCAGTTTGTATCGTCCACTCGTCATATATCTGTCACACACATATCATAATGTGACGTCATGGCGTCACAGGATCGGATGATTGGATCCCAGCCATGGTGGAGATCAGGATGATCGTGATCATAGAAGAAACAAGCATGCAAAAAATTATTGAAATACTCATCGAAAACGATTTGGATCGTTCAAGCGAGCCAAAGGAATGAATTCAAAGTCCGCGAATTACTATATGTCGGTCGAGCAACTGAGTAATTTGGCAGGTAGCGACATTCAGGGATTGGTGCCGATACTGGACTGGGACGAGAACGAATACAGTTTTGCGATCCTCGATTGCTTTGAGCAAAGCCTGCGAAAATCGCAAAGGCTGTTATTCGTGATTGATGAGCAGGTGGAACTGTTGACAACGGAAGGGATAATTCTGAGCCAGCACGCCAGACCGGATACCCGATTTGTCACGGGATTTCAGGAAGGGCCGGTAAAGGAAGCGCTGACGGGCCTGTCACCACTCCGGGCGCTGCTCACCGTAGCGTCGGGCACAATGAGAAATGGAAAACTCTCGCTGATCGACAATGAGGGCAAAACCCACACACGAGCCGGGCTGCGGGAACTCATGCCAATCAGTGGCAAAGCAGTCGTACTGATTACGCCACAGGGGCTACGTGGCTACGATCAAGCGCTGGACGATCTGACAGCGCACATACGCACCAGTGGCGGGACACCATTGACCGCGGGTAACCTTTATCGGATGATCGACCACGCTTGTGTCGATTACGTCGCCAAGCCGACAATCGAGATCCATCAAGAGGAAACTGCCTTCGATACGGCGACCAATCTGATCGACAGCTATCTCTCCATCGTCCGGATGAATGAATACGGCATCATCCATGATCTCGATACTGAGTTCCTGCATGACTACCGTATCGCCCTGCGCAAGATCCGCTCGATACTGAGCCTGTTCAAGGGCGTCTATGACATTGACCAGGCTCACCAACTCAAAATACGCTTTTCCGCACTAATGACTCCTACGGGGCCGCTTCGTGATCTTGATGTCTATCTGCTGGAGCAGGAATCTTTCTACTCTCTCGTGCCCCACACGATGCATAGCGGGCTGGATGCAATGTTTTCGCTAATGCGCAGCAGGCGTACGGACGAACAGGCCCGCCTGGCGATCCATCTCAAGATCGGTCGCTACAAAAAAGAGATAAAGGCGCTCACGAAACTGTTCTCGAAGAAGCGTAAACTGAAACCGGGACCTAATTCCAGTCGCACCTCCTACGATTTCGCCTGTGAACTGATCTGGAAACGCTATCGCAAGATCTGCCGCCTCGCCGCAACTATAAATGTCGCTACTCCAGACCAGGAAATCCATCAGTTGCGCATCGAATGCAAGAAACTACGCTATCCGATGGAATTCTTCAGTGCTGTTTTCCCACAAGAACCATTTGACAGCTTGCTGAAATCATTGAAACGACTTCAGGATTCACTGGGCCTGTTCAACGACTGCGTGGTTCAACAGATCAACCTTCAGGCATTTGTCGATGACCTCAATGACGAACAGCATCAGCTTGAAATCACTCAGAGCATTGGTTCGCTGATTACCATTCTGTACCAGCGTCAATCCGCCGAGCGTGAAAAAATCACGAATGCCTTTGTACGTTTCAGCAGCGACCGCATGCAGCGGTCTTTCCGCACACTGTTCCAAAGTAGAAAGGAGTTCTGATGCAGATCGTTGCCTGTTATTCCAACAAAGGCGGAGTCGGGAAAACTGCCACCGCTGTCAATCTTGCCTATGCCTTCGCAACATCTGGCCGGAGGACGCTGCTATGCGATCTTGATCCACAAGGTGCGTCAGGGTTTTACTTTCGCGTAAAACCATCGAAAAAATTGACAGAAGCACGTTTTTTCGAGGATGTCGAACATTTTACCAAGTCGATACGCGGCAGCGATTACGACAATCTCGATATTCTGCCCGCGAACATGAGCTTTCGCGATTTCGATGTCTTTCTGTCGAAGATGAAAGATGCACGTTCACGTCTGAAAAAGGCTCTGAAGGCGGTAAAAGGTGATTACGATATCGTGCTGCTCGACTGTCCTCCCAACATCTCTATTCTGTCGGAAAATATCTTCCGCGCGGCAGATGCGGTCGTGACACCAGTGATTCCCACGACACTTTCGCAACGTACTTTCGAACAGTTACTGGAATTCTTCCGCGAACACGATCTGCCGATGGAAAAGATTCATGCCTTTTTCTCGATGATCCAGGGAACCAAAACCTTGCATGGGGAGATGATCGTTGAACTGACACATAATTATCCCAAACGAATCATGGCCGCAAAGATCCCCTTCGCCTCCGAAATCGAGCGGATGGGAGTGGTACGGGCCCCTGTTCTCGCGACCGCACCGGACAGTCCGGCAGGTAAGGCGTATCAGGCACTGTTTGATGAACTTCTTGAGCGGATAGTACCGTGACCGAGATCGAACGCAAATTTCTCGTGGCAACTTTCCCTGACGGCGAATTGCACGCTGTTCCGCTCCGTCAGGGCTATCTGACCACCCCCACAGATTCAATCGAGCTGCGCTTGCGTCAGCAAGGCACAGAATATTTCATGACGCTGAAATCCGAGGGTGGATTATCCCGACAGGAGTATGAAATTCAGATCGATGTGACTCAGTTCGAAATGCTGTGGCCTGCCACAGAGGGGCGGCGTGTAGAGAAAACCCGGTACAGTGGAAAGCTGCCCGATGGACAGCTCTTCGAACTCGATGTCTTTGCCGGACATCTGTCACCCCTGATGCTGGTTGAGGTGGAGTTCCTTTCAGAAGATGCCGCACAGGCATTCATACCACCGCCGTGGTTCGGGGAAGAAGTAACCGAAGACAAGCGCTACAAGAATAAGGCACTCGCTCTTTCTATCCCTTGAACGGCGGGCAGAAAGGTTCAGGATATCTCATACTCGGATGCGGGTAAGGTTATGGGAGTCAGTTGCTTTTCTGTCCATTGAGGTGCACACCTCGACTGCCCTCAAACAGTTCAAGTGGCGCGCCCAACACGATTCGAACGTGTGACCCCTGCCTTCGGAGGGCAGTACTCTATCCACTGAGCTATGGGCGCCTGGGAGAACCTGCTGACGCTCTATTTCTCGTTCCATCAAAGAAGTTTAAGAAACGGCAGGGTAAATATGTAAGACTCTGGATATCTTGTTACTGATCTGAAACATTACCGTCAGATACAGTGAACCGGAGTGAGCGATCTCAAACCATCAGATAAAATCATGCTCCGGATCGATCAATACTCCGGCCCGATAAACAACAACGGACACTGTAATACCCGTAAGAAAACAGGCCGCCGCAATTATACTACCTTCCAACCGCCATTTGAACGTACTGCCGCGGAAAAACACAGGAAGCAGGCAACTATTTTTCTGTTTCTTGTTCTTGATCTGGCCACGAAAAATATACGTAGCTTCTCTGTGGCACTTCGGCTTCCTCGAAGCATTTCAAAGCTTCACGATCCACATCTTTATCCCACCAGATTGCACGCGCTTCTTTTTGTTTTTCGATAAGTTCGGGTCGTTTTGCAAACAATTCCCGCATAAATTTGGTGTGTTCCGATTCGTAGAAATAATCCATCCTGATTTGCCCCTGAAATCACTAATATATACAATCTGCTCCTTTCACCCTCTGGCAGCGGCTTTTTATCTCCACGCCCGCCTATCCTGAGCTTTTCAATCATTATAAATCAGTATCAGCAACAAAATCACCAGGGAGGAAAATATCTGATCGATGGACAGGTATGAAAAATTCGCAGCACCTGCAGGCAAATTCATTTTGATAGGTTTTGGAAGTGTCGGACAAGGTTTCCTCCCGTTATTACTCAGGCATTTTGACCTCCCGCGCGAACGCATTCTAATCATTACCGGTGACGATACAGGAAGAGCACAAGCGGAAAAGGAGCAGATTTCTTTCAAAGTCTGCCCGCTTACTCCCGGGAATTACAGAGAAATCCTGAACTCGATAGTAGAACATGGTGATTTTCTGCTCAATCTGTCCGTCAATGTCTCAAGCCTTGCGCTGATCGAATACTGCCATGAACGGGAAATACTCTATCTCGATGCCTGTATAGAGCCATGGCCGGGCGGTTATACCAATATTCATATTTCTCCTTCAGAACGCTCGAATTATGGTTTTCGGGAACAGGCACTGGCACTCCGCCAGAAACTCGGTGGCGGCACGACGGCAGTACTTTGCCATGGCGCCAACCCTGGTCTGATTTCTCATTGGGTCAAGCGGGCTTTGCTGAATATTGCGCACGACATTGAAGGCATTACCACCGTTCCCCGAACACAAGACGAGTGGGGTCAGCTTGCACAAAAACTGGATATAAAAATCATGCAATGCGCCGAAAGAGATACCCAGATCGCCAGACCGTTCAAGCACATCAACGAGTTTGTGAATACCTGGTCAATCGACGGTTTCATCGGAGAAGGACAGCAACCGGCCGAGCTGGGTTGGGGAAGCCACGAAAAATATGAACCGGCAGACGCCCGGCACCACCGTTTCGGCTGTGATGCCGCCATTTATCTGCAACGCCCCGGTATGCGCACACAGGTTCTTGGCTGGACACCATTGACCGGCACTTATCAGGGCTTTCTGATCACTCACTCGGAATCTATTTCGATCGCGAATTACTTTACCCTTAAAAATGGGAACGATGCTCACTATCGCCCTACCGTTTACTACGCCTACCACCCCACCGATGCCACCATGCTGTCGATCAATGAATTCAGCGGAAGCAATTTCAGGCTGCAGAATAATGTACGCCTGCTGATGCATGACATCGAACAGGGCACTGATGCACTCGGGGTAGCATTGATGGGACACGCCCGGGGAATCTACTGGTATGGTTCGATGCTATCGATCGAGCAAGCTCGTGATCTTGCCCCTTACAACAATGCCACCAGCCTGCAGGTAGCAGCAGGAATACTGGGTGGAACGGTCTGGGCAATCGAAAACCCGGCATCAGGAATCGTCGAACCGGATGAAATGTCATTTGAACGGGTACTGCAGGTTGCCACACCTTATCTGGGAGAAGTGACCGGTCGATATAGTGACTGGACACCTCTTCAGGGCAGGCAGGCGTTATTCGAGGAAGATCTGGATACTTCCGATCCCTGGCAATTCAAAAATTTCCGGATAAGCTGAAATCAGGCTGAAAAGACCTGATTGAATCCATGGCAGCAGCCCGGGGATTCACGAACACGCAACGATTGCAGTATTGTCAGTTACTGCCAGCCCGATATCAGAACAAAAGAGGATTTTTTGTCAGGGCAACCGATACGATATAGGCAAATACAATCTGTGCCAATATCCAAGCCATCACTTTTGCCCGGCGTATCTTACCCAGTCTGAAAGCAACGAGGCCAAGCATGATATAGAGCAGCAGACCGATGATTTTAGCGGCCAGCCAGGTTTCGACGAGCGGGTTTCTATGAGTCAAAACCGCCAGTGCAACAGCGCTTAGCAACAAAACCGTGTCATTGATATGCGGAGCAATCTTTACCCAGCGTTGCCGTAAACGGGAGGAAGCATTTAGCATCCATATTCCGCGTAGTACGAATAACGTGTAGCTGATGGCTACGCACGTCACGTGCAGATGTTTCAGTATCAGATAGTCGATCATCATTCTCAGAAAAATGACCAGCCGTGACTTCCCGCAACGGCACCAGCAGCGGTAATCAGGCTGAGACTCAGTAGCAGCCAGTGCATTCTCTGCATTCTGGCTAGCGTAGCTTCAGGATCCTGTTGCGCATTTTCGCTGACTTTTTTATGCATCACACGCGGTTCTAGCACGAACAAAAACAGAGTGAATATGCCCCACACCAGCACCATGGCGTGCATCCACCAGAAGCGAATCTCAGTAAAGCGATGCCAGGCATCGAGAACATGGATCATATAAAAGCCGGTCAACCCGACCAGCAGCGTGGTGAACCGTGCCTGACGTGCAAAACGTTTCTCAATACGGTGAAAAATATCCATCCGGTCAAAAACCGGCGGCATTCTTGCGATTACCGGCAACAGCGTACTTGTCACCATCGCGACACCGCCTATCCACAGCACGACTCCCAGTACATGCAGCACCCTTGCCAGCACAAAATCATCCATATCAACCACTCTCCACCTATCTAACCGAATACTACATCTCTATCCGATTAGATCCTGGCCCAGCCATATGCCTCATCATAATCAGAAAACACGACGACATCCGCATCGGTAAACAAATTGGAAACCCATGCACTCCACACCTGCCACTGGCTGTCAGTCACCACTGCCACTCGATTGATTTTACTGCCATGCTCACGCATGAACCTGATTTCCTTCCATGCGACATCCACCGAATAGGACACCATGTCACGCAAATCCAGCAGTAAATTGGCTTCCCCGTTGAAGTGAAACTGGTAGAGCACCTGATCTTCAAATTGTCTGAAATCATCCAGGGTAAATTCCCCGATAACAGCGACCACAATAAGATTGCCGGTTTCTTCAATATTGATCATCGATCATAAGCTCCAAGTGATGAATGTTAATCATAGACAAACAACAGTGCTGGCGTCACCCGATATTCCGGCACCCCATTTCACAGAATATCAGTCATCCAGCGTAACGATGCTCGAATTGCGCACCGGTATTCCCCGGATACTCAGCAATCCCCCCAGTATGATCAGTCCCATTCCCACCCAGGCAGAAACAGGCAGGCGTGCATCCCAGAAGAACAGATCCATCAATCCTGCGAACAGCACTGAACTATAGGAAAGTACTCCGACAATGAGAATATTGCTCCCCCGGTGCGCACGGGAAATAGCCAGCTGCGCCAGAGTTGCCGTGACTCCGATACCCAGCGCCAGTGTCAGACTTTGCAGACTGACCGCGCTGAACGCGGTAAATGTCAGCCATAAACCGGTGGCAACCGTACATACCAGTGTAAAGTAAAACACGGTGAGCCAGTCGGATTCACCCAGCTCACTCAACTGCCTGACATGGAAGTGCGCAATGCCTGCAAACAGGCCGGAGCCAATACCGATCAGCGCCAGATACCATTGACCTTCCGCCAGAGTGGGTCTGAGCAGGAAGATGACTCCAATGAAACCCACTACCAACGCCCCCGCCAGCAACCAGCTGAATTCCTCTTTCAGTAATATCATGGCCAGAAATGCCAGAAAAAGGGGCCAGGTGTTATTCAACGAAATCGCGGTCGCCAGTGGCAACTGCAAAATACAGTAAAAAAACAGCAACACTCCACCCAATCCGGATAATCCACGCCAGCAATGGCTCTTCCAGTGTTCCGTCACGAGGGGCATGCCATAAGCACGCATGACCAGAAAAGTTGTAATCACCCCCACCAGCGAACGGTAAAATACCAGTTCGGTATTGGAAAAGAATGCGGCAGCAAGTTTGACCAGCACTCCCATACAGGCGAACATAAAGCCTGCCACCAGCATCCATAATGAGGCCATTCTGGTTGCAAAACTCCGGCTCAGTACAGATGAGACTCGATTTCACGGCGGAGGAAGCGGTGGAAATGCTCCATTCCTGCTTCCATCGGTTGCTGATATGGACCTGTTTCGTTCACCCCCTGCTCATACAGCGCGCGCCGGCCTGCCGTAATTCGCCTGCAGATTTCATCATCTTCTCTGGCTGTCTCCCGGTAGGCAGCTTGCTCTCTTTCCACAAACTCGCGTTCAAACAGGGCGATTTCTTCCGGATAATAAAATTCGACGATATTCATGCACTGCTCTATTCCGGTTGGCAGCAGCGTGCTGACAACGAGTGTATTCGGATACCATTCAAGCATGACATTAGGATAATAAAGCAGCCAGATCGCACCATGACGGGGAATCTGCTGATTATTCTGTTGCAACACCTGTGCGTGCCATTTCTGGTAAACCTCGGAACCGGCGTGACTGAAATCAGGATTCACACCAACGGTCTGCACGCTGTACCAATCACCGAATTCCCATTCAAGCTGTCTGGTATTCACAAAATGGCCCAACCCCGGATGAAAGGGATCGACATGGTAATCTTCCAGATAAACCTCGATGAAGGTTTTCCAGTTGCACTGATAGTGGTCTATCTGAACACGATCCAGTACATACCCTGAGAAATCCAGCTCGTTACGTGAGCCCATCCCTGCAAGATCCCGGTTAATGTCACGCTTGCCGGCAAAAATCATCCCGTTCCAACGCTGCAAAATCGTTTTACCCAGATTCAGGCAAGGATTCTTACTGAAATGTGGTGCTCCCAGCAATTTGCCATCCATTGCATAAGTCCAGCGGTGAATCGGGCACACTATATTTCTGGAACTGCCCCGTCCCTCCAGAATGGTTGCCTGACGATGGCGACAAATATTCGACAGCAGTTCGATACCATTCTCGTTACGAACCAGGATTCTGGCATTGTTTTGTGTGGCCGGCACATAGTAATCACCCATCTCCGGCACCATCAATTCGTGCCCGACATACCCGGGCCCCTGGTCAAACAACAGCTGTTTTTCCAGCTCGAAGATCCGCGGATCTAAGTACCAGTCAACAGAAAGTTGCGGTTGTGCAACAGCAGTATCAGGAGTTTGTACAAAGCTGGACATATATTTTCAGTACCACCTCTCAGTCAGGAATAAATATCAGAACCAACCGGGAAAGAATTAAATTTTGTCGCGACAGAATACCTTAGCAGTGAATATGATCTTTTTCCACAAAATCAAACCGCAATGGCAAAAGAACATCCCTCGCCCGTAGATGCCCCTGCCGCGGGTATGATGATGCCAAACGGACTGCGAACCTGCCACTTCAAGATTTAAACCACACTACTTTACTCATCGACTATAATCAGGCGCTGATATCAGGTTCACAATCTGCAAAAACCGTTAAAGTGGCGCATTATCCTCTTCTATTACAGGATTACAATTGTAATATGCCACCAACGAGCGGATTGTCATGTCACAAATGATCTAACTCGCACCACTTCAATGAAATGAAAACAGATAACAAGCAAACAACCATTCAACTGCTCATCACAAGCCTGTTCGCATTAACTCTGACAGCTTGTGACAGCCAGCAGGAAGCCACATCGAATAAAAAACCGGTTGCACAGGCACAAGGGCCCGCTACCGGGATACTGGCCGATTCGGCAGTAGAGGGGGTGTCCTACTCTGCCTCATCAGGTGCATCAGGTGTGACTGATGTAACCGGACTTTACAAGTTCAATCATGGTGACAGTATCGAATTTCATATCGGCAAACTGAATCTCGGCAAGATTCCCGGAACAGGGCTCACCACGCCGATCGAACTGGCTGCGGGTGACCGGAATAAACTGCTCAATCTGCTGGTTCTGTTCCAATCACTCGATGCTGACAACAACCTCGCAAACGGTATTTCCATACCCAAAACTGCGGCTGATGCCCTGGATGCTTCACTTGATCTGAAAGCAGATCCCGGCACCTTTCCCTCTTCTCCTGCACTCGCTACTGCACGGGAAGCCGCTGGCATAGCTGGCAGCATTAAAACAGCGGATGAGGCCAATGCACATTTTCTGTCGCAGGCAGTCAACCTGCTGGGCGGCCATCTCTGGGTGAACCAGGATGACACCAGTTTAAACTTTTTCCGCTTTTCAACCGATGGCAGCGGAGAATATCTGCATGGGATTGCCACACCGGACGATTCATGTGACGCAAACCGTGCGTGCGGCAGCAAACTGGTATTTACCGCCGGTGTCGAGTACGGAACAGCCAAAGCGACCGAATACGATGAACGAGGCTTCAAACTCGTCAGCACACCCGAAGTTGATACCGATCTTCAGTCAGGACTGTCTCATCCTCGCCCCAACTGGCGTGTTTATACCAACGGAAATGAGCTGATCATCTCCGATATCGTCATTGTGCAACGCGAAAGAGAACAGGCAAGTCTGTTCGGTGAATTGTTCCATATCTCGAAACCGATTGAGCTCAGTTCTGATGATGAAGTAGCCGAAACTACGGTGCAGGAAATTCGTTACCATAAAATGGATAACTCCCAGAGTATCGTTGGTGCCTGGACAATGGACAAGGATTCGATCAAATCGCCTGTCTTCCTGTTTTTCCCCGATAACCGCTACATGCTGGTTGACCCGGTCGGCAGTGCTACACAATCCACGCCGGCTGCGTGCGCAAAACCCGGAGTCGAGCTGGCCACTTATGCATTTGATGCAGCCAGCGGCACACTCAAATTATCCAGCTTTACCTACAATACGGCCGGCTGCGCGGGCTTGTCGGAGTACAGTGGAAAACCGATCACCTTCAAAATTGATACTGGCGCACAAAACGCAACACTCTCTGGAGAAAGATTGGCGCCCATCACATTACAACGCCTCTCCAACTGACAGTATTTCTGAGAAACATCAATTTACCGGAAGAATATTCTGATCACGATGTTCTTCCGGTAAATTAAGCCCGGGCATCTCCGGTATGGTAATCATCCGTGTTGCGCTCGATGTTCCGATTGACCGGCTGTTCGATTATCTCGCCCCGGATGCAGACACAGCAGATATCGGCCGGTGCGTACGTGTTCCTTTCAGTAGCCGGCAAATTTCCGGGATTATCATCTCTGTCTGCGAGACCTCGTCCGTCCCGGAAGGCAAACTGAAATACGCCGGTCAGATCGACCGTCAAACCCCTCCCCTGCCTCAACCATTGCTCGGGTTATTCGAGTTCTGCAGTCGTTATTACCATCACCCGATCGGACAGGTCGTCATGAATGGCTTACCCGTATTACTGCGGAAGTTCAAACATACCGGGAAAGAGCAGCCCCCGAGCTGGAGATTGACCGATACGGGCAAATCCATCACCCTTGCCGATCTCCCGATTCGGGCAAAGGCAAAACGCCAGTTGATCTCCTTACTGTCCGAACATGGAATCATTACTGCTGAAATCTGTAAGGCCATGTCATCGCATTCCCGCAAGCTGTTGCATGAATTCAAGGATCTGGGCTGGGTAGAACAATTCACTGCCTTGCCGGAAAAAGCTGTATTCAGTACGGCATCTTCCCCTGCTCCAACCGCTGAACAAGCGCAGGCCATATCCGAAATCCTTGACAGAACCGGAACGTTTACACCCTGGTTACTCAACGGCATTACTGGTAGTGGCAAAACGGAAGTCTACCTGCAGGTGACTGCTTCATTACTGGCACAACAAAAGCAGGTTCTGATTCTGGTTCCCGAAATCAATCTCACCCCGCAACTGGAAGCAGTTTTCAGGAAACGCTTCCCGGGAACAACACTGGTCAGCCTGCATAGTGGATTGAATAACAGTGAACGCTTGCAAGGCTGGCTGCAGGCACAACGGGGAAAAGCCGGAATCGTTCTGGGCACACGCCTGGCAATCTTTACCCCGATGCCTGAATTGAGCCTGATTATCGTCGATGAAGAACAGGATCATTCTTTCAAACAGCAGGATGGATTGCGTTACTCTGCACGTGATCTGGCAATTTACCGGGCCAGGCAGGCCAATATACCCGTCATTCTTGGCTCAGCCACTCCTTCTCTGGAAAGCTATCACCAGGCTCGCACCGGCCGCTACAGGTTGCTGCAACTGCACTCACGGGCAATCAGCCAGGCTGCACTGCCAACCATTCGCTGCATCGATTTACGTGTCATTCCAGCTCAGGAAGGATTGTCGGAACCAGTACTCGATGCACTGCGCCACTGCCTTGCCAGAAAACAGCAAAGCCTGGTGTTCATCAACCGGCGTGGCTATTCTCCGGTATTGCTCTGTAAATCCTGCCGCTGGATTGCAACCTGCAAACGCTGCTCCAGCCGTCTGGTCGTCCATTTGCGTGACCGGCAACTGCGCTGCCACTATTGCGGTGACCAGCAACCCGTCTCACCGGCATGCCCGCAATGTGGAGATCCTGATGTCCTGCCGTTTGGTCACGGAACACAACGGGTCGAGGCAGCCCTAATCAGACATTTCCCGGAAGCACGCATCTTGCGTGTCGATCGCGACAGTATTCGCCACAAAGGCGCCTGGCAGCAGATGCTCGATCGCATTCACCGGGGAGAAGCGGATATTCTGGTCGGCACCCAGTTACTCGCAAAAGGACATGATTTTCCGAATCTCGCGCTGGTATGCGCGCTCAATGCCGATGCATCACTTTACAGTACCGACTTTCGTGCCGAAGAACACCTTTTTGCACAGTTGATACAGGTGGCAGGGCGTGCCGGCCGGGCAAATGTGCCCGGCAGCGTTCTGATTCAGACTGAATTTCCACAACATCCGCTCTATCAAGCATTGATACGGCAAGATTACGCAGCGTACGCACAGGCTCATCTGAAAGAACGTAGATCCGCCGGTTTCCCCCCGTTTGTTTACCTGGCGGTATTGCGCGCAGAAGCACCAGTATTAACAGATGCTCTGGAATTTTTACGACAGGCAGCTGCACTCGCAGCCGTTACGGAGAATTACCCTCATATCCAGCTTTTCGACCCGGTTCCCGCTCACATGACACGGCTCAAGGGGCTGGAACGTGCTCAACTGCTGATTCAGGCCCGCTCACGCAGGCATTTGCAAACATTTCTAGGTGACTGGCATCAGCGTATCACTGCATTACCAGTCCACAGCAGAATACGCTGGCACCTGGATGTCGATCCGCTGACACTCTGAGATCGAGTCAGGATAATCTGCGAAAATTTTCCTCAATCCCTGGCGCCGCGAATCAATAACACGGGAATCGATGCCATCCGTACCACTCCCTCAGCCACACTACCAAGCAGCAACCGGCTGAAGCCCGAATGGCCGTGTGTACCGATTACAATCAGTTCTGCCTGCCAGCGTTCCGCTTCTTTCACCAGAAGACTGGCGATCCGCTCATTGTTCGATTGAACCAATCTGGTTTCGACTGGAATACCGGATGCGCTGACCACTGCGGCAGCTTCGGCAAGTATTTTCTCGCTGCTGCTGTGGATCGTTTTTTGCAGTTCCTCGTAATTGAAGTAGTTCTCATCGACCAGATAGATTGCATCCTCGTAAACATATACGAGTTCAAGACAAGCATCTAACCGCTTCGCCAGTTTGACTGCCTCCTGCAAAGCAGAATTGGAAGTAATGCTGCCATCAACCGGAACCAGAATTTTCTGATACATCAACACCTCCTACAAGAAATGCCTGAATCAATAATTGGTACCCATCTATCATCCATCTCAGGCACTGCGCAAACGGGTGTACCTGATCATTATCACAATCAGCATGGGCAGTACGAAGCCTAAAACCGACACGGTAATCAGCAAAGTACCCAACTCACTGTAATCAGCAGAAACCAGTATTTCACCGGTTTTCGTATCTTTGACCTCACGAGTGACCGTAAACACCTGATTGATATATTTGGTTGCCAACTGTGAAGCAGATAAAGCCAGATTGGTAAAAGATGCCATGACGGCAAAAAAAGTCGCCTTGAGTTTTTCAGGTGCAGAATTGGCAATCCAGGCCAGCATCGGAATCATCGATATCTGCCCCAGTGGCGATTCGAGAGCAGTATCGATCACCGCGATAAAGCGGGCATCGACGACTCCACCCGTATGCGCCGAAGTCCATTCGTGTAAACCGAAATACATGGAAATAACCGGCAGTGACAAAACGGTACCGGCAATAGTCAGTGTACCAATGACATAAGCCATCGATCGTTCAGCCATGAAACGCCTGAAGATAAACATACCTGCAAGCGTCAATACTGAACCGATCAAGGAAAGTGTCGCCATAAACTGCTGATCGAAACCCAGCTCATCGATCATCCACCAGGTCGAACCTGCACCTGGTGCGGGCATGGCACGGAACACAAATACCAGCAAAGCAGTTCCTACCAGAACGTTACGCGCATCGTTTTCCAGCTCGGCAGTCAGCTGCCGGATCAGAAACAGCACAATCGCCATCGACAGGCAGAATATGATTTCCTCGGCATAGGAAACCTGCACGAGCCCGACTCCCAGGGAAACAACGGTAAAAGCCAGCCCACCACCGAGTATCCACCAGTTGGCAGGAGGCGCATCGTTATGCACCCCCAGCAGAATATCGATTTCATTGCGATCCAGCCCCCGGGCAGCATGCCGTTTCAGCTCACGCCATTTCAGCCACCCTGCCAGCCAGATTCCACAGACGGATACAAATGGAATCACGAGCGCAAGCTGATAAACAGTCAGATAGGCTGCAGTCTTGTCCGCATCCGAGAAGGAAGCAACGTCTTTCATGAGAACGACATTTGCGACTGCAACCAAGACGCCGCCACCAATAATGGCAACACGACCCAGCGTCTGCATCGTGATATGCATCTGCTTACGTTCTTCCAGACCGATCAGCCGACCATCCGGCTCAACTCGTGGTACGGCTTCCACGGTCATGGCGTCGGCCACCACATCCTGCAGCACATAACCGAGAGGTGCCAGCAGGGACGCCAGTACATACCATTGCGCCAGTGGCGCAAATTCACGCATGGCCTCATCATGCCCGAGCAACCCGATCATGATGAGCAGACTGGTCGCGATCAATCCTGCTCCCAGATAGACCAGCAGACTCTTCCAGCGCCACATCAGATCCACCAGATGACCCAGCGGCATTTTCAGCGCCCAGGGCAATGCCATCCAGAAGCCGAGTGCTGCCAGAAATTCTGCTGACAACCCCAGCCTTTCCTTGACGTAGAAAGTACCAACGATCCCGGTCAGGCTGGAAATACCGGCTGCCAGATAAACCATCAGGGGTGGCAGATAAGAGAACCGCATCTCCCTGCCCAAAGCTAGCAAATTGACATCAATCCACCGCACCACCGTGACAGGCAGCCTTGTCACGGCAAACCAGATATCCATCTATAAATCAGCTGGGACGTTTACCGATACGTACCTGGATATCCTGCTGGCCTCCATGGCGCAGGATGGTGAGGGTAGCCGATTTGCCAGGCGCAAGTGATGCCACCATATTCAGCATTTCAGACGAGTTAAAGATGGGTTTGCCATTTACCGCCACCAGAACATCCCCGGGTTTGATCCCGGCATCATCGGCCGGCCCGTTTTTGAGCACACCGGCAATCAGTGCACCTCCTGCTTTCTTCAAGCCGAACGATTCAGCCAGCTCCGGAGTAAGATCCTGCATGCTCACCCCCAGCCAGCCGCGTACCACACCACCCGTTTCGATGATCTGCTGCATGATCTGTTTGGCAGCATCCACCGGAATGGCGAATCCGATCCCGAGCGAACCGCCGGAACGTGAATAAATCGCTGTATTGATCCCGATCAGATTGCCGGAAGTATCAGTCAGCGCTCCTCCCGAATTACCGGGATTGATTGCCGCATCGGTCTGAATAAAGTTCTCGAATGTATTGATGCCCACCTGAGAGCGCCCCAGCGCACCGATAATCCCCATGGTCATCGTTTGCCCCACTCCAAATGGATTACCGATTGCCAGTACGATATCCCCCACCCTGGCCTTTTCGGATTCACCGAAAGTAATACTGGGCAGTTCACCCAAATCAATTTTCAGCACAGCCAGATCGCTTTCAGGATCTGATCCGATGATGCGCGCCTCAGCGTTTCTTCCATCCATCAGTGCGACCTGAATCTCGCTGGCCGCTTCCACCACATGATGGTTCGTGAGAATATAGCCTTCAGGACTGACGATAACTCCTGATCCGAGGCTGCGCTCGGTTCTCGGGCCAAAACGGTCACCAAAGAACCGTTGGAAGAAAGGGTCATCCATGAATGGATGGGAAGGCGCTCTGACTTCCTTGCTGGTAAAAATATTCACCACGGAAGGCATTGCCACTTCCGCCGCTGTATGGAATCCGCCAGCACTCAGCGCTTGTTCGACATTTGCCCTGGTTGCTTCACGGATGGTCGCGAGCTTCCCGCGTGGAGTCCACGGCAGCAACTCGGGACGCAAAGTCGAAACAACGAAAAAAACGGCAAGGAGGACAGTTACAGTTTGTGTAAAAATCAGCCAGAGTCTTTGCATGGAAAATCCTGCATCCCAAATAAACAGAAAAGGTATTATGCATCAAAATATGCTGGAGAATTATCTGAATGACTTGCTCGGCATTCAGCAGTTTCGTGACTATTGTCCCAATGGTTTGCAGGTGGAAGGGCGTACTTCGATACAAACGCTCGTCAGTGGCGTAACCGCCTCACAAGCCTTGATACAGGCAGCAGTGGGTTTGCGTGCAGATGCAATCATCGTGCACCACGGTTACTTCTGGCGCGGGGAAGATGCCTGTCTGCGCGGCATGAAGCGTCATCGTATCGCCACATTGATCAAACATGACATCAACCTTTATGCCTACCATTTGCCGCTGGATGCGCATACTGAACTGGGCAACAATACACAGCTTGGAAAAAAACTTGGAATAGTGGAGGCAGGTCGCTTCGGCGAACAGAATATCGCCGCTTACGGGCATTTTCCGGAATCAGTCAGCCTCGATGAGCTAAGCAACCTGCTAAACTCGGTGCTCGGCCGTAAACCGCTGATCATTGGCGATCCACTCAAACCCGTCCGGCGTGTCGCCTGGTGTACCGGAGCAGCACAAAGCTATTTCGAGGAAGCGATCAGACTGGGCGTGGATATATTCATCACTGGTGAGATTTCCGAGCAGAATGTACATACCGCCAGAGAATCCGGCACGGCCTTTATTTCAGCAGGACATCACGCCACCGAGCGTTACGGGATACAGGCGCTGGGTGAGCATCTCTCGCAGAAATTCAGTATTGCACATCATTTCATCGAAGTGGAGAATCCGGTATGACTGTATACCGGCATGTATCAGGCACAGAAATCATGAACAAAAATGGCCTACCGTTCTCAAACGATACAGAAAGTACGACCTACCGGTTTTCATCCTTATCATCCAACTTCTTGCTTTTTTTACGGGGAAGCGTCCACCAGATGAGAAAAATAAACAATCCCAGCGCCAATGCTCCTTCAAGTGCCAAAACCCACATATTCTTTCCGGATAAAATGTTTTTACAAAGCAGCTACTTTAACCGATATCTGCTGAAAACCCAATTTACCGCCCTGCTGGTCTCGATTTCATTCGGCCTGACAAGCTGCAAAACTGAAACGAGCATTACCACCCGGCCTGCTACCCCCCCGGCAAAGGTAGCTGCCATTCCCACTGATCCACAACCGGCACAACCTGCTCTGGATATGGGAAACAAAGTAGAAAAGAAGTCACTCAAGGCTGCCAGCTGGTCGATGCTGCCGGGTTGGCAACACGAAAACCTGATTCCGGCATGGAATACTTTCATACAAAGCTGCAAATCGCTCGAACGGCGCCCATCCTGGCAGGAAGTATGCGCACAAGCCACTACCCTCCGGCCTACCAGTGAACGAGCCATCAGGAACTTTGTTGAAAACCACTTTGCCCCCTATCAGGTGACCAACCCGGACGGCACTACTACCGGGTTAGCAACAGGCTATTACGAGCCACTGCTCAAAGGCAGCCGCAAATACTCCAGCCGTTTCCGTTACCCGATTTATTCTGCACCGGACAATCTGCTGACGATCGAACTGAAAGACACACAATCCGGAGCGGGTCAGACCTCGTTACGCGGTCGCCTGCAGGGACGAAAAATCATCCCCTACTACACCCGTGCCGAAATCGAGAACAACCGCAACCTGCTGAAAGGAAAGGAGCTGTTATGGGTTGAAGATGAAGTGGAACTGTTCTTTCTCCAGATACAGGGGTCCGGCCGTGTCGTGCTGGAAGATGGCAAGACTGTAAAAATCGGCTTTGCCGATCATAATGGATACCCCTACCGCTCCATCGGAAAAATATTGATCGATCGGGGCGAGCTGCCTGCCTGGAAGGTATCCATGCAAGCCATCAAGCAATGGGGTCGGCAAAATCCTGCCAAACTGAAACCGCTGCTCCAGCAGAATGCACGTTACATTTTCTTTCGTGAACTGCCGCCTGATCTCACCGGGCCGGTTGGCGCGCTGGGAGTACCTTTGACTGCCGGCAGAAGCTTGGCCATTGATCCGGAAAGCGTCCCGCTGGGCGCACCGGTTTACCTTTCCACCACCTGGCCCAATACAGCACAGCCGCTCAATCGGCTGATGATCGCCCAGGACACCGGTAGCGCCATCAAAGGCGGAGTACGTGCCGATTTTTTCTGGGGGCACAGCCCGGAAGCCCAGGTTCAGGCCGGGAAGATGAAACAGCAGGCTCAGATGTGGGTTTTGCTCCCAAAACAATACCGGGAATAACGGCAGAAAACAGTAAGCGGGTCGGATACCAGGTTATTTACTTGCCGCCTGATCCAGCCGTTTTTCGATTTCCTGCTGCGGAATAAACCCGGGTACCACCGAACCATCAGCAAAAATTAGGGTAGGTGTTCCTGTAACCCTGTTTTCCCGGCCTGATTCCAGCAATTTTTGCAGAGGTGTTTGACAGTCCTTGCCGGCTGGAGCAACTGATCGCAGCATGAAATCATCCCACGCCTTGACCCGATCTTCAGAACACCAGATTGCTTCAGCCGTTGTCATGGAGCCGTTGAGAATGGGATAAAGCAGGGTATGGATGGTGACATCCGTCACATTGACCAGCTCTTTTTCCAGCCTTTTACAGTAAGGGCAGTTCGGATCGGAATATACGATCAGCATGCGTTTCCCGTTTCCCTTGACTGTTTTCATCGCATGCTCCAGCGGCAGGGTATCGATTGCGATCCGCCGCGCATCGCGGATCTGCTGCATACGCTCGCTGGTCAGACTAACCCGTCGTTTGGCATCGACCACATGCCCCATAAAGAAATAATCTGCCTTCTTATCTGTATAAAACACTTCTCCGTCGATCACGACCTCATATAACCCCAGATAAGGGGTCTGGGTCACACTCTCAATTTTGCTTTCCGGAAAATGGGCCTGAATGGTCTCTTTCAGATCAGCACTATCTGCCAGGACGATTCCGGCAAAAAACAGGCCCGGCAGAATCAATGAACGTAAAAACAAATGCATACCATTTCTCCAGTATAAAATCCAATATCCATAAAAAGATTCATCAGCTCAGCGCATGGCGCATCAACCTGTTTTTCAGAAGTGGCAGACGGTTGGTAATCCCGAGCCCCACATTCCTGATGCGCATGATTGCTGCATCCTCACTGCCAAATAGTTTCTGCAGTCCATCCGTCACCCATCCCATGGCGAGAATATCCTCCTTGCGATTGCGCTCATAACAACGCAGCAAAGAAAATTCACCACAGTCCCCTATTCCACCAAACTGCCGCTGCAGGCGAGCCAGTTCACGAACATCGCGCAATCCGAGATTCACTCCCTGGCCGGCAAGCGGGTGAATGCCATGCGCCGCATCACCGATCAAGGCCAGTCTTGGTTTAATGAGTGATCTGGCATGTACGAAGTTCAACGGAAACCCGAGTGGCGCGGTAACGAGCCGCATGCTCCCCAGCTCATACTCCGCTGCCCGGGCAACCCGGTCGCATAACGCCTCGGCGGACAGATTGAGCAGTTCATCTGCAAGTGCCGTATTCGCCGACCAGACCATGGAAACTCGTTTCCCCGGCAATGGCAGAAGTGCGAGAATGCCATCACGGCGAAACCACTGATACGCAATGTGATGATGCACCCGCTCCGTCTCGAAATTGGCAACCACGCCCGTCTGATAATAACTATGACGGTCAACCCCGATTCCTGCCTGCTCACGCACCCGGGAATTGATACCATCTGCACCGATCAGCAAAGCTGTCTGCAAAACCGTGCCATCTGCCAAAGTCAGTTCGACATGAGAATCTTGCCAGGCAAGTGAGTCACACTGTGCGGGACAAAAAATCTGTACATTTTCCGCACCAGCCAATTCTTCCCAAACGGCATGCTGCAACTGCCGATTCTCGATGATACAGGCCAGTTCCGGCACACCACTTTCATAAGCGCTGAAATCGATTCTGGCCGCATTATCGTCTCCATGCACCCGCATTTCATGGACAGGCGTAATACGCGCTGCATTCATTCGTTGCCAGATACCGGAGGACTGCAAGAACTCCACACTGCCTGGGCTGATCGCATACACCCGTGCATCCCAGCTATCATCGTCGGGCAATGGCGCAGGCGGCCGTGACTCGATCAGCGCCAGTCTGAGCCCGCTACCTTTGAGAGCAGCCAGCAGACTGGCTCCTGCCAGCCCACCTCCGATCACTACAATATCGAATTTCATCACCGGATCATCCTGAAAACCGTGTTGAGTATACTGCCCGGCTTGCTGCGCACTCGCCAAATATGTACATGAAAAACAATGAGATAATGGTTTATTTTCAGCAGGTTACGAATCCTGCCTGACAGATGGCCGGGACTCTCAGGATTATACTAAGGAACTTTCACTCGGATCACTGTTTTCAACAGCATTCAGAAAATAAGCTCAGCCGGCAGATTACAGATTGGCAGCTTTATTTACCATAGCTCAATCACCCCCGTTTTCTTCCATCAGAAGAGCTATCCTGCCATTTCCATCGCAGCCAGACACGCAGTCGTCTGAAGCTGTTTGCATCGATGCTGTCCGGCAGGATAACCACCGTATAATAGCGCCTGGTTCGTTCCTTCTGCAGGTAGAGCACAGTCATGTAAGAGGCAACAAAAGTACTGGTATCGACAACGGTATCAATGTATTCATCTGCATGAGTTTTCATTCTGCAGCTGTTTCTGCCCGTCAAATGCAGTGCGACGATGGATCGTGGTGATGTGAGCCATGCATAGCGCCGCAAGTAATAATAGAGGCTGCCTGCCAACAACAGGGTAATGATAAGCTTCACTACCACAGGCAGTGCCAATGGCCAGAATACGCCGGCTGCCGTACAATGCGCGAGACTCAGCAGCACGGCCAGTCGGCTGGAAGGTTGCAACTGGATTGAAAGTTCATTCATCGACTGGTTACCGGATCACCCAATGTAATGCTTTTTCCGCTTATCCATGAATTCCGACTGGTTTACATTTCTGACCCACCGTAATGCCCATATCGAACAAAATCGGGTATTACATTTTGGACAACCTGCTGCCGAACTGGCACAAGCGGCATCAGGCCCGGTATTGATCGATCTCTCTCACTTTGGCCTGATCCGTTTTTCTGGTGAGGATGCACAAAATTTTCTGCAGGGGCAGTTGAGTTGTGATGTCCGCTCGGTTGATTCCACACAAGCCAGTCACGGCGGCTATTGCACGCCCAAAGGCCGTTTGCTGGGCAGTTTCCTGTTATGGCAGGATTCCGATAACAGTTATCTGATGCAGCTCCCGGCAGAGCGAGTGGAAACGATTACCAGACGCCTGAAAATGTTTGTGTTACGGGCAAAAGTATCGATTCAGGACAACACCGATGATCTCATTCGTATTGGTATTGCTGGTAAGAATGCGCTGCTATCGTTGCAAAACATGCTGCCAGATACGACCATTTCACCTGCGCCATTGGCTGTAACCTCCATTCCGGACGGGCAGATCATTTGTCACAGTGAAAACCGGTTTGAAATCATGACAACTTCAATCCAGGCACCTTCATTGTGGGAACAGCTGAACAAACAAGCACATTGTGCAGGTGCGGCAATCTGGGACTGGCTGGAAATCCGTGAAGGAATCCCCGCTATCTTCAATGCTACTCAGGAGCAGTTCATCCCGCAAATGATCAATCTGGATATCATTGGCGGAGTCAGTTTCAAGAAAGGATGCTACCCCGGCCAGGAGATCGTCGCTCGCACCGAATATCTCGGCAAAGTAAAGCGCCGTATGTACCTGGCTCACCTGGATGCAGATTCTTGCCAGAATATTGCAGCCGGCGATAGTTTATTTGGTACGGATACTGGTGATCAGGCATGCGGGATGATTGCTAACGCCGCACCTGTACCTGCGGGAGGAGTTGATGTTCTGGCCGTCATTCAGACCAGCAGCATGGAAGCCGGCTCCATCCACTGGAAAACACCGAATGGCCCGCAGTTGACGATACTGCCTCTCCCCTATGCGATCACCTGATACTCTCGACGGAACAGTGCTGCAGTACTGACTTGCGACCAAACCACCTTACCTCAGTAAACACTCAATCTGCTGTCCCGTTACGCGTCAGCAACTGCACGATGCTGGTATGGCCCTGTTTTCTGGCCCAGCCCAGGGCTGTACCATCAGCTTCATTTCGGATCAGCGCATTTGCACCGTGTTTCAGCAGCAGCTCGACGGTATCGTAATGATTGCCACGTACAGCCATCATCAGTGCCGTCGTGCCGTTATCGGTCGCAGCATCGATCCTCACTCCGTAATTCAGCAGAAACTCAACGATTTCCTTATAACCCTTACTGGCAGCGTAGATCAGCGGATTCCATCCATCGTGGTCAATTTTGGCACCTTTTGCGTATAGCCGCTTGACCAGATCCAACTGCCCGTAATAGCACGCCAGCATGGTAGCCGTCTCACCATATTTGTTGCGAAGATCTGGATTTGCACCAGCCTCCAGCAGCAATCCACCCATTTCCGGATTTTTATTTCTGGCCGCCAGCATCAGGGCCGTTTCACTTTGCAAATCGCGCGCATCCGGGCTGGCTCCTTTCGTCAGCAAATCCCTGACACGGTGAGTCTTATTGTCTTCGACCGCTCGAACCAAGTCCTCATCAACCCCGGCATGGGCAGGTGAATAGAGACAAAAGGCACAAAACAGAACGATGACTGATGCAATACTCCATTGTGTCCACAGGGATCTGTTCATCTCAAACCACCTTGAATAAGTTGAAGAAGTTATTTGTCGTTACCGCAGCAATTTCGGCAAGCGTCGTTTCACGCAAACGGGCAATTTCCTCGGCAACATGCCGGACGAACGCCGGCTGATTGGTTTCACCCCGGTGAGGAACAGGGGCAAGATAGGGTGAATCCGTTTCGATCAACATCCTGTCAGCGGGCACTTTTTTCGCCACCTCTTTGATGATTGCCGCATTCTTGAACGTCACGATCCCGGAAAACGAAATGTAAAAATTCAAATCAAGCGCACGTCTGGCGATTTCCCAGGACTCGGTAAAGCAATGCATGACGCCCCCGACGCTGGCTGCTCCCTCTTCTTCCATGATGCGCAGTGTATCTTCTGCAGCAGCACGGGTATGAATGATCAGGGGTTTACCGCACCGCCTGGCAGCACGGATATGTCGCCGGAATCGCTCACGCTGCCATTCGAGATCGCCCTTCAGCCGGAAATAATCCAGACCGGTTTCCCCCAGCGCAACGACCTTTGCATGATCCGCCAGCTTCAGCAGCTGCTCCACCGCTGGCTCTGCTGTATCTTCATAATCGGGATGCACACCCACCGAAGCAAAGAGATTCGAGTGTGATTCAGCCAGAGCGAGCACACGCGGAAAATTTTCCAGATTGACGCCAACGCATAGCGCATGAGTGACCTGGCTGATTTGCATGTTCACCAGCAACTCATCCAGGCTGCTGGCGAGATCAGGAAAATCAAGGTGACAATGAGAATCGACAAACATAGGATTTAAAAACTAACGCTATCTGGTTTTATAATTAAAAATAGTATCAGGAAAATATAAACGCTTCCGTCTATGATTCCGCGATCCTGTCGACTGTTGCAGATTTGAAAACAGCTTTATCCACATCCGCCCAGCAGTTGGGGGTCTCGAACAGACGCACATGTTCCAGCTCCAGCCTGCCAGCGTATCTGTTCCGGAATGTGTGGCGCAATATATCGAAAGCAATCAGGGCGAGATTCTCCGCCGTGGGCTGCACTTCCAAAACAACCGTTTTATGATTTTCCAGCGATTGCAGAAATTCCAGCACGCGAGTATCACCAGCATAAACCAGAAAGGCATGATCCCACCGATCCACCAAAGCTTCTCTGATAACGCGTTTGACATCGGAGAAATCCATAACCATGCCTTGCTCCGGCACCCCGGCATCAGCGATAATACCCCCTGCAATCGTAACTTCCAGTACATAACGGTGCCCGTGCAGATTGCGGCATTGGCTCAGATGCGTGGATATACGATGGCCCGCATCGAATTCGAATTTTCGTGTAATCAACATCCCGGAAATTATAGCATTGTCACCTTCTGCCGGACGATTGAGCCAGGATGATCACAGCCGTGACAGCGCCGGACTGACCTACGTTTATCCGGTCGTTTCCCGCCGTGCAGGTGGCGTATCCATCGGCATCAATCTCAACCCCAACAACGCATGCAACTGGCGCTGCATTTACTGCCAGGTACCCGATCTCAAACGCGGCACTGCGCCAGTCATCGATCTGGTCAGACTGGAGCAGGAGCTGCGTGATTTTCTGCACGAACTGGTTTATGGAAACTTCATGCAGGAGAAAGTCCCACCTGAAACCAGAGTCATCAAAGACATCGCCTTATCTGGAAATGGTGAACCGACCAGCGCACGGGAATTTGAACAGATCATCGAAATCATCGGCAGAGTAAAAGCTGATTTCCCTCTACCGGAAGAACTCAAACTGGTGCTCATCACCAATGGAAGTCTGATCAACCGCATGTATGTACAAAAGGGGTTGCATCTGATGGCAGGGCTCAATGGTGAAGTCTGGTTCAAGCTGGACAGCGTTACGCAAACCGGCCGCCTGCGCATCAACAACACCCGAGCAAGTCTGCAACGTATGCGCGACAATCTGCAAACAGCTGCATCACTTTGCCCGACATGGCTGCAGACCTGCGTATTCAAACTGAAAGGTGTACACCCGGATACCCATGAAACCGATGCCTATATCGGCTTTATCCGCACTCTTTTGCAGGAAGGAACCCAAATTCGGGGAGTGTTACTGTACACCCTGGCACGCCCGGCTTTACAACCCGAAGCACCCGACCTATCGAAAGCCGATCCGGACTGGATAAAAACCTTCGCCGACAAAATCCGGGCACTTGGGATACCTGTAAGAACTGCCTTTTAACAACAGCAGTTGTTTGAAAATATCAGATTCATTTCAATTGTTTGGCTGATTTCTTGAGATTTTTATACAAATCGGGATACTGAGCCTTCAGCATTGCCGCAACGATCAGATCATCCCGTTTTATTTTAGTCAGATCGATATGTTCGATATGGACCAGCCTCAATAACTCTCTCACTGCTTTCGGCATTTCCCGTCCGCTTTCATAGCGCGAACCGCCGCTCTGGGTGACGCCCACCTTGCTCCAGAACTCATGCTGATTCAATCCCAGTTTCTGACGAATTTCTTTCGGGTTAGGTATGCTCTTAAAAAGTTTCATTTTTTATTGAATATCAAAAATATAAGATGGTTATTCAGTGCAACATCATATTTTTGTTATCGTCATAAAATGGTTTAGCTTAAGCTCATCTATTCATTCATCAAGGATATTTTTACCCGCTTCTTTATCCTTTTAGCATGATCCTTGATCAGAACAATTATTCCCCAGGAATACTGCCGGCAGTAAGTCAACGCCTTCCAATCAAACAGCCTGAGAACGATACAGGATTCAACGACGCAATATCGATTGATAAACAGGTTGCAAAAGAACTTGATTCAGATAACAGACTGACACAAACACCATTTACTATGAGATTGGAATATCGGAGAGAAGTTCGCCAAGTGCAATAACCCAGTAAAATCTGCTCAGGTGATAAAGCCCTTTCTACCTTGCGTAGAAAGATCCTTTCTCATTCAGCCATTTGAGGATAGAAAAAAACAACATATTTTGCGATGATTCTTCTGTAGGCGAAACCGATAGCACTGGCAGAGGACTACACTATGAGTAAAGCTGCTAAAAATCCCGATACTCTCTTTCCCGTTTCATCGCCCGCCAAAGTGTCGTTCTCCCGACATTCAGCCGGGCAGCGATTTCAGCAGTACTCAATATACCAGTTGCAGATAATTGTTGTGCCAGTCTGATCTGCGCCTCCTTGATCGCGAGTGGGCGACCAAGACGTTTACCACACCGCCGGGCTGCCTGAAGATCGACTTTGGTCCGTTCAGAAATCTGAACACATTCATATTCCGCAATCACACCAATCACATGAAATAGTAACCATCCAGTCGCCGTTTCCGTATCTATGCCATCGGTAATCGACCTAAAACCGATCTTGCGCGTTTCCGGTACCTGAAGAATATTGATCAAATCCTTGAGGGATCGCCCCAAGCGATCCAGCTTCCAGACCACCAGCATATCCCCCGGCCTGAGAAGTTTCAGTGCCTTATCCAAAGCAGGCCTGGCATTGTTTCTTCCTGTCAGTTTTTCTGTAAGGATTTTGCTGTATCCATCTTTAGATAGTGTAGTCATGAGATAAGAAATATGAGATTCTTTTAAGAAATTAAAGGGGCTCGCATGACACATTCACATCGCAGGCATGATATTTCAGATAGGATATGGTCGCTACTTGAGGGGCATTTACCAGGCCGAGAAGGGGCATGGGGAGGGGTAGCCACAGATAATCGTCAGTTTATCAATGCTGTTTTCTGGATTATACGGACAGGAGCCCCATGGAGGAACTTACCGCCGGACTACGGGGGTTGGAGTAATACTCATCGCCGTTTCATTCGCTGGCGTGACAAAGGTATCTGGGAAAAATTGCTGGAAATCCTGATTGATGATCCAGATTATGAATGGCTGATAATGGATGCCAGTCACTGTAAAGTTCATCCACACGCCAGTGGAGCCAGAGGAGGTAATCAGGATATGAATCGGACAAAAGGGGGCTCAACACCAAGATACATCTGGCCGTGGATGCGCATGGTATGCCGGTCAGAATCCTTGTTACACAAGGTACCACTGCTGATTGCACGCAGGCTGGCCGCCTGATCGAAGGGATTGATGCAGATCATCTGCTGGCAGATCGTGGCTATGACAGTAATGCCATTGTTGAACAGGCGGAAAAACAGGGAATGGAAGCTGT